>CAZEDU010000103.1:0-9395 GCA_964511185.1 uncultured Myxococcaceae bacterium
TCAACGCGCGCGTGGTGAAGGTGAACGGGAAGTTGGTGGAGCAGGTCTTCCGCGCCGGCGTGCCGGGCAAAGTGCCCGCCGGGCTGTACGCCGAAGAGCTCGAGCGCGTGAACGCCGCGCTCCAAGAGGCGCAGAAGCACGCGGGGCCCGCGCAGAAGGCCGCGCTCGGCAAGCTCGTCCGGTACTTCGGGACCGGCGACCTCAAAGACTGGGACGCGTACAACATCGCCTGGCTCAAGGCGAACCCGATGGTGGACGCGAACATCGGCTTCATCGAGTCGTACGTCGACGCGCGCGGCGCGAAGGGCCAGTGGGAGGCGCTCGTCAACTACCGCGACGCGGGCGAGAACCGCGTGATGGAGCTGATGGCGAAGAAGGCGCAGTACTTCGAGGACCGCATGCCCTGGCCCCCGGCGTACCGCCGCAAGAACATCACCCTGCCGGTCTCGAAGGCCATCCGCCTGGTGACCGCCTACCCTCAGCCGCCCGCCGGCATCAACCTGCCCAACGAGCAGCACATCCGTCAGAAGTACGGCAGCAAGAGCGTGATGGTGTCGAACACGATGGAGGCGGCGGCTGCGATCAAGCGCCTGCCGCTCGCGCTCGAGTTCTCGCGGACCGAGGAAGAGCGGGAGCAGGCGAAGAAGCACTCGGTGCTCGCGCGCAAGTGGCTGGTCGCGTTTCACGAGGTGGCCGGCCACGCCTCGGGCCAGGTCGACCCCGCGCTCAAGGGCGACCCGTCGAGCCACCTGAAAGAGTTCGACAACACGCTGGAGGAGGCGCGGGCGGATCTGGTCGCGCTCTGGCACGCGTTTGATCCAGCGCTGGCCGAGCTCGACCCGCACTACGAAGAGGTCGCCCGGCAGATGTACCGCGACTTCCTCATCGAGGGCCTCACCAACCTGCACCGGGTGGAGAAAGGCGACCACTACGAAGAGGACCACCAGCGCGGCCACCACATGACGGTGAACGTGCTGATGGAGAAGGGCGCCGTGCAGCAGGTGACCGAGGGCAACCCCAAGCGCACCTACTGGGTGGTGACCGACTTCCAGAAGATGCGCGCGGCGGTCGGCGAGCTGCTCAGCCAGCTGATGATCATCAAAGCCACGGGCGACTACGCCGGCATCAAGGCGCTGGTCGAGAAGCACGGCATCCGCTTCGACCCCAAGCTGCGCGACGAGGTGGTCGCGCGCGTGCGGAGCGCGAACGTGCCGACCGTCACTGTGATGACCTCTCCGCGGCTGGTGCCGGTGCTCGGGCCGAAGGGCGCGCTGGTCGACGTGAAGGTCGAGCACGACCAGGGCTTCATCGAGCAACACCTGGAGCGCGCGCTGCTCGGGGCGATGACGCCGGCGGAGGCGACGAAGGTCGCGGCCGGCTTGAGGCCCACCCGTGAAGCGCTGCGCGAGGCGTTCTTGAAGCGCACGCAGAAGCCGAGCCCCGCGCGCAACCGCCGTACGAACTGAAGGCGCACCCGCCTCGAGCGAATGCGCCTTCAGGAAAACGAACCGACTTTCGAAGCGGGCTACTTCGCGGCAGGCGCGGGGGCGGCGGCCGGAGCGGCGGCCTCCTCGCCCTTCTTCTCCTCGCCCTTCTTGCCCTTCTTCTTCGCGTCCTTCGCGTCGGCGGGCTTGGCCTCGCCCGCGGCGGGCGCCGGAGCGGCCGGGGCCGGATCAGCAGCGAACGCACCGTACGACAGGGTCAGAACAGCGGCAGCCAGGAAGCGCTTCATTTGGGTTCTCTCCGGGTTCAACGTGGGGACAAACGGATGCGAGATGCCTCCGCGGCCCGACGGTCGCAGCACCCCCCATGCCACCCGCGAAATGACTACGAATCTTCTCGTGGGGTTGGGGAGGTTGCCCTCAGACGTTCGGCAGGCCTGTGGATAAAATCCCCAACCCGCGCGGGATGTCGGGAGGTCGGCCCCTGAACAGCCGCCCGGCCGTGGCGTCCGGCCCTTTGTGCTAGACGCTCCGCACGTGAGCTCGCGGATATCCATTCGCGGTTACCGCGCCGGTTATCTGTTCGTCATCGCCCTGCTGGGTGGCGTGGCGGTGTTCTCGCTGTGGAGCGAGCTGCGCACCAAGGCGAAGGTCAACACGCTGGTGTCGAAGGCGTTGGAGCGCGACGCGCTCATCGCGTTGATCCGCGTCGACGCGCTCTTGCTGGAAGCGGCGGTCGACGACCACATCCGCGCGGTGACGGACGAAGAGCGCAAAGACGCCGACGACGAGATGAACTTCATCCTCGACGAGATTCGCACCGCGAGCGACCAGTACACCGACGACCTGCCGCCCGGCGAAGCCGAGGTGTGGAAGCGCTTCGAGAACGTCTCGGAAGCGCTGGTCAAGGAGGTCCGCAGCGCGGTCCGTTACTCGAACCGCAAAGAGGCCGAGCTCGCCCGCAAGCACCTCATCGAGGAGGTGCGGCCCATCACCTACGACTTGGACGCGTCGGCCGCGGAGCTCACCAAGAAGAACGCCGAAGAGACCAAGCTGCTGCTCAAGCATCTGGAGGACATTCGCCTGCGCGCCACGGTGCTCGGCGCGGCGGTGGCGGCGGTCGCGGTGCTCTTGTCGCTCATCGTGGGCTGGCGCGTGTCGAAGCTGCTCGCCAAGCAGGAGGCGACGATTCGAGCGCAGCTCGCCGAGCTGGCGCGCCGCAACCAGGAGCTCGACGCGTTCGCCAGCCGGGTGGCGCACGACCTGATCAGCCCGCTCTCGCCGCTCAAGGGCTACTTGACGATGGCGCGGCGCGCGAAGGCGCTGCAGCAGGACGAGAACGTCAAGGAGCTGCTCGCGCAGGCGGAGTCGAGCGCCGGCCGCATGAGCGAGCTGATCGAAGCGCTCTTGCGCTTCTGCCGCGCAGGCAAGGTCGGTGAGCCGACGGTGGCCGAGCTCGACACCGCGGTGACCACCATCCTGCTCGAGGTGGCGCAGACCGCGCAGGCGCACGGCGTTCAACTGGAGCGGCAGCTCGAGCGCACCGTGCCCGTCGCCTGCCCCGCGCAGCTGCTTCAGTCCATCGCGCAGAACCTCTTGTCGAACGCGGTGAAGTACTCCGCCGGCCGCGACGACGCGCGCGTGCAGGTCCGGGTGGCGAAGGAGAAGGCGCACGCGGTGCTCGAGGTCTCCGACAACGGCATCGGGATGAGCGCGGCGTCGCTGCAGCAGCTCTTCCAGCCGTTCTTCCGCGCGCCCGAGGCCAAGGGGCTGCCGGGCCACGGCTTGGGCCTGGCCACCACCAAGCGGCTGGTCGAGGCGCACGGCGGCGCCATCCAGGTCACGAGCGCGCCCGACGAGGGCACCCGGGTCGTCGTTCGCTTCCCGCTCGCGCACACCACCGACACACCGCCGCGCCGCGCGACGCAGCCGGAGCTGGCGCGAGGTGCCGCATGACGGACGTGCCCCGCATCCTGGTGGTGGACGATGATCCGCACGCGCGGGACCTGCTGCGGCGGCTGCTCTCGTCGTTCGGCGACATTCGGGAGGCGGGAGACGCCCAAGGCGCGACGCAGGCGTTGAGCGCGGGGCCGGTGGACTTGGTGCTCACCGACATGGCGATGCCCGACCCGTCGGATGGGCTCAAGGTGCTCAAAGCCGCGAAGGAGCGCTGCCCCGACGCGCCGGTCGTCATCGTCACCGCGTACGGCAACATCGAAGGCGCGCTGGACACGATTCAGAAAGGCGCGTTCGACTACCTGTCCAAGCCGTTCGACGTGGACGCCATCGTGCGCGTGGTGGCCCGCGCGCTCGAGCAGAAGCGGCTGGTGGAAGAGAACCGGAACTTGAAGCAGCGCGCGCAGCAGACGACCCTGGTCGGTCGCAGCGCGGCGATTCTCGAGGTGTACAAGCAGGTGGCGCGCGCGGCGTCGACGCACGTGCCGGTGCTGATCACCGGCGAGACCGGCACCGGGAAGGAACAGGTCGCCCGCGCCCTGCACCAGCGCTCGCTCCGCGCGGCCGGGCCGTTCATCCCCGTCGACTGCGGCGCCATCAGCGAGTCGCTGATGGAGAGCGAGCTGTTCGGCCACGCGAAAGGCGCCTTCACCGGCGCCTCGGGCGCGCGCCGCGGCCTGTTCGAGGAGGCGAGCGGCGGCACGCTCTTCCTGGACGAGATCGGCGACGTGGGACCGAAGGTGCAGTCGCAGCTGATGCGCGTGCTGCAGGAGAATGAAATCCGCCGCGTCGGCGAGAGCGCGCCCATCAAGGTCGACGTGCGCGTGGTGGCGGCGACGAACAAGGATCTGACGCAGCTCGTCTCCGAAGGGCGCTTCCGCGAAGACCTGCTCTACCGCCTCGACGTCGTGCACTTGAAGCTGCCGCCCCTGCGGGAGCGGCGGGAGGACATCCCGGCGCTGGTCGACCACTTCGCGTCGACCCACGCCCGCGGCGGCGTGCGGCCCGTGGTGACGAAGGAGGCGATGGACCGGCTGGTGCAGTACGACTGGCCGGGCAACGTGCGACAGCTGGAGAACGTCGTCGCCCGCGCGCTCGCCTTGAACATGACCGGCGTGCTCACGCCGCAGGACATCCCCGAGCCGATCGGGACCGCGCCGAAGAAGCTCACCGGGCTGGCGGCCGATACCCCGAGCCTCGCCGAGCTGTGCCGTCGCTACGCGGCGCACGTGCTGCAACTGGTGGGCGGCAACAAGTCGGAAGCCGCGCGGCTGCTCGAGGTGGACCGAAAGACGCTCTACAAGCTGCTCGCGCCGCTGCCCACGTCCAAGGAGAACACGGACGAGGGCGAGACGACGGGTTGAAGCGCCTCAGGCGGGGGCTTCGTTCTCCAGCAGCGCGTCGAGCTGGCCTTCCCGCTCGAGCTGGTAGAGCGCGGCCGCGCCGCCGATACGTCGATCGCCGATGAAGATTTGCGGCGTCCGACAGGCGCCGTTCGACCGCTGAAGCATCTCGCGCTTGGGCGCGCCGCCGTCGCTCACGTCGATTTCCTGGTAGCGCACAAGCTTGACCGCGAGCAGCTCCTTCGCCCGACGGCAGTCCAGACTTCCCCGCTTGGTGTAGATGGTGATCGGCTTCACACCGCGCGAAGCTAAGGACGGAGGCCGCTTGAAGAAAGGTGCCGCATGGCGTGGTCCGAGCTGATTCTGGCGTCCACTTCGGCGGCGCGTCGCGCCTTGATGGACAGCCTCAAGCTGCCCTACCGCGCGGTGTCCCCCGACGTCGAGGAAGCGCTGCCCGCGGGCACGCCAGTGGACGTGGCCGTGCAGCGGCTCGCCGAGCGCAAGGCCGCGGCGGTGCTGGCGCGCTTCCCGGACGCGCTCGTCATCGGGTCGGATCAGCTCGTCTCGCTCGACGGCGAGGCGCTCGGCAAACCACCCGACGTCGAGGCGGCGCGCCAGCAGCTGGGCCGCATGCTGGGTCGCGAGCACCGCATCCTCACTGGCCTCGCGGTGCTGGGCCGCGGCTTTCGACGGGTCGAGCTCGACGTCACCACGCTCGCGCTGTACCCGCTCTCGGCGGACGAGCTGGAGCGCTACCTGCGCCTGGAGGAGTGGCGCGGCTGCGCCGGCAGCTACCGGGTGGAGGAAGCGGGACAGGCGCTGTTCTCGAAGCTCGAGGGCGACCGCACCGGCGTGCAGGGGCTGCCGCTGATTCGCCTGGTGCGGTGCTTGCGCGAGGCGGGCGTAACGTTCTTTCCATCGCCTGGAGTTTGACGGGCGAAGGCGGGCCTGGATGGGGAGCGTGAACTGGGTCACTGGTTCGCCTGCGCTTCGATGGCCCGTGCGCACGCCAAGACACGACCGCCGAACGGCGGTGGGTGCCCGTTCGACGCGTGAGCGCGCAGTGGGCGTGAAAAACGTCGCGGGAGCAACCGATTTCACGCCCACCGCCTGTCAAGCCGCAGCGCCCCGTGCTTTTGAACGCGACCAAACCCCCGGCCCGAGACGCGGCACCGCTCGGCGGCGTTCGCCCGAGCGCCTGACAATCCATCCCCCCACTCCCTCAGGGCCCCGAGCGCCCGTGCAGGCAACCTGGGGCGCGGCGTTCTCGACAACACCGTCGAGGAGCCCCATGCCCATCCCCGTCCGCCCTGCCGCCGGTGTCTCGACGCCCTCCATCGACTCGTCGACGAAGGCCGAGAAGCCCACCCCAACGGCTTCCACGGCGCGGCCTGATCCGCTGCAGGTCGGCTGGGCGCGCGGGACGACCTTCTCGCGCGTGGATCAGCAAGCGCTGAACACCCACGTCGCCGAAGCGTTGCTCGGCGGCGCCGACGTTCCCGGGCGCGTGCAAGACGGTCCCACCTGCGGCCTGTACGCGCTCGGCATGGTGATGGACTACTTCGACAAACAGGACAGCCAGAACCAGAACCCGCTCGTGCAAAGCTCGGACGTGATGCGGTGGGACAGCCACTCGCTGCAGCCCGACACCCACCGGCGGCTGTTCGACGTCGCGAAGGCGCGCGGCTACACCACGCAAGGCGAGATGTTCTACGCGGACCAGCTCGCGGCGCTCGCCCGCAGCTTCGGCTACCGGGCGACCGTGAAGGACGACCTCACGCTCGACGACATCAAGGACACGCTGTCGCGCAACCACCCCGCGCTCATCGCGTTCGACGTGGACTTCCAGGGCAACCCAGGCCTCTACGGGGGCAAGCGCGCGCACTGGGCGGTCGTCGAAGGCCACTTCGAGAAGGAGGGCGTCGACTACCTGGTCGCCACGCACGGGTGGACCGGCAAGACCTACGCGTGGCGCGCCAGCGACTTCCTCGCCTCCATCGCGCAGCTCGATACCTCCGACTTCCCTGGCGCGCCGAAGGACATCCGCCAGACGCTCAAGGGCAAGCTGGTCGAGGTCTTCCCGACGGAGCGGTGAAGCCCGCGCTGCCTTCGAGCCAACATTTTCGCAGCGGCGGTGCGCCACGGGGGTTCCTTCCCGCCAGGTGATTCACACCTTCCTTCGCGCTGTCGACAAAGCCGTCGACAGAAAAGGGAGACATTCGAATGAAGACTTGGATCATGGCCGCGGCGCTGCTGCTCGCGACGGGCGCGTTCGCCGACGACAAGAGCAAGACGAGCCAGACGGGCGTCGACGCGACGCAGGTGGGCAAGGAGATCAAACAAGGCGCGCAGGAGTGGGGCCAGCAGGCAGGCCTGGCGACCGAGAGCCAGGGCACCTTCAAGCGCGCCGCCGCGTATGACATGCAGGGCGTCGCCAAGGACCCCGAGGGGGATGAGATCACCCTCATCCGCGAAGGCCTGCCGCCGGCGAACCTGGACGTCCGCAAGAACACCATCGTGATGCTCGATGGCCGGAAGGTCGAGGCGCGCGCCATTCCCGAGGGCGCGTTCGTGCGCGCGAAGTTCCAGATCGAAGGGGACGAGACCGTCGCCGTCGAGCTGAACGCGTCGTCGCAGGGCAAGCAGGGCACCGGCGGCGCGGGCAACTAACCCGCGCGGCGGCACAGCGTCGACAGCTGGCTCGCTTCCGGAGGAGCGAGCCAGCCAACGCCGCGAATCCTCTCGAAGCGAGAAGGTGTGAAGGGCGCCCACCTTCGTGCCGGGAAGGGCTGGAGCGCCCGGGCGGTTAAACTGCCCACTTCATGCCCGCACGAATCAAGCGTCGCGCCCTGATGTCTGCTCTGTCGGGGGCCTTCGTCGCGAAGACCGCGCAAGCCGCCGAGGCGCGGCGCGCCGAATCAGAGCAGTTCGATTTGACTCGGCTCACGTTGGAAGTGCCCGGCCTGGACCCCGCGCACGATGGGCTGACCGTCGCGCAGCTGTCGGACGTGCACGTCGGGCGCAACACGCCGGACGGGCGGATCATCTCCGCCGTCCGAGCCGTCAACGCCGCGAAGCCGGACCTGGTGTTCTTGACCGGCGATTACGTGACGACGCGCAGAGACCCCTTCGACCGCATCCCCCTGGTGCTCGGCGGGCTCGAGGCGCCGACCTTCGCCGTGCTGGGCAACCATGATCACTGGTCCGGGCCGCGCGTCGTGCAGGGCCGGCTCGAAGCCTCGGGCTACCACGTGCTGCGAAACCAGCACACCGTGGTGCACGTGCGGGGCGCGGCGGTCTCCATCCTCGGCGTCGACGACGGCCACACCGGCAACGACGACGTGGAGAAGACGTTCCAAGGCGCGCCCACGCGCGGCACGCGCCTGGTGCTCGCGCACACGCCGCCCACCGCCGACAAGCTGCCGCCCTTCTCGAACTTGCTCTGCATGTCGGGCCACACCCACGGCGGGCAGCTGTTCATCCCCAAGGTGACCGAGGGATTTTTCCGCCGCGTCGGACAGCCGTACGTGCGCGGGCTGCACCAGGTGCGCGGCAACCAGCTCTACGTGAACCGCGGCTTGGGCTACGGGCGCGGGAGCCCGCTCGTGCGCGTCGGGTCGGAGCCGGAGGTCACGGTGCTCACCCTGCGCGCCGTCGCGCGGCTGACTTGAGGCGCTCGTCTAGAGCGGAAGCTTCCCGTCGGTCGTCAAGTCGCGGAAGCGCACCGGGATGCGCGCCTCGAGGCTGTTGAACGGCGCCCGTTCGCGGACGCGCAGCGCCTGGTGGAGCCGTTCCGCCATCTGCCGGGCGGGGAGCGCCCGGTGCTCCCAATGGTCTCCACCCGTGAACCGCCCCTCCGCGGAGTTGACGGTGTGAAACACCTTCGCGTCCGGGTCGAGCGGCAACCCGCGCAGGTTCCGCGCCAGCGCCTTCAGCTCTTCGTGCGACGTGAGGTACTCGGGAACGTTCGAGAGGTCCACGAGCGACACCTTCTCTCGGCTCCCGCGCAGCGCGGTGGCCAGGCCGGGCAGCGTGACGTCGCCCGAGACGCTGCCGCTCAGCACGACGACTTGTCCCAGCGCAATCTTCCGCTGCACCGCCCGGAACGCGGCGTCGCTGCCGAAAATGGTCGCGCGCCACCGGTCCGGGGAGTGCGCGTACTTGTCGAACGCATTGGGCAACGCTTCCTCCCGGTGCGGCGCCCAGACCTTCAGCCGGTCGTTCAGCTCATGAAAGTGGCGCGCGGCCCGAGGCAAGCGCTCGACCTGCTTCGGCGCTGAACGCAGCGCATGCAAAAACGCGCGGTCGGCCACGAAGTGACGCATCGGGTCGCTGCTGACGTCTTGCCGCCGCGCCCGAACCAGCGCGCCGGCGTCCTTGCCCAGCACCATCGCCAACGCCTCGTGGCGGTCCCGCGCAACGCGCAGCACCTCGATGAGCCGCTCGTTGAAGTCGACCACGTGCTTGTCGACGTCGAGCAGATACGTCTTGCCGCGCGTCAACAGGCTGTTGTTGAGCGCGCGGAAAGTCCCGACGCTGATCACCGCACCTCGGAGCGGCGCGGGGTGGTCGTCGAGTCCCGGCTGGGGGAGGAGGTGGTCGCCGGGCTGCGCGCCCGCGGCCACGAGGTGACGGTCTCCGGGCCGTGGAGCCT
>CAZEDU010000103.1:9405-18098 GCA_964511185.1 uncultured Myxococcaceae bacterium
GAGCGGCGCGGCCACGGAGCGCGCCGCGAGGTGGTTGTTGTGCTCGTTCGGAATCACGAACGTGTGGTGGAACTCGCCAGGCTCTTCACGGACGGCGCGGGCGCCGACGCGAATAGACCGCTGGCCAATGGGAAGGGGGCGAACCGGAAGGATGGGGGGCATACCTAGGAATTATCGCGGCTTGGCCGACACAAGTTGTCTCCGGAACGCTGGCTGAAAAGCGGCCTGAACGCGTAGGTTGCCGGAACGCCATGCGCCCGCTCTCACTCGCCCTCGCCGCCGTGCTCCTCGGCTGCGCCACCGCCAAGCCGACGCCCACCCACGCGGAGCCGCTCCCCTTCATCGTCGATGACTACGAGAAGGCGCGCGCGGCGGCCAAGGCGCGAAACGTTCCGCTCTTCGTCGACGCGTGGGCGCCGTGGTGCCACACGTGCTTGTTCATGCGCTCGCACGTGCTGAATGATCCGCAGCTCGGCAAGCACGCCGACCGCTACGTGTGGCTCGAGCTCGACACCGAGAAGCCGAGCAGCGCGGCGTTCCTCGAGAAGTATCCGGTCGAATCCTGGCCCACGCTCTTCATCCTCGAGCCGAGCTCCGGCGCGGTCGCCTACCGCTGGCCCGGCAGCGCGACGAAGGAGCAGCTCGAGAAGCTGCTCGATGACGGCGAGAAGGCCATTGCGCAGCAGCGGGCCACGCCGCTCGAGGCGAAGCTGGCGCAAGCGCGAAGCACCTACGCGAACCGGCGGTACCGCGAGGCCGCGGAAGCGTTCGCGCAAGTGCTCGCGAGCGCACCCGCCGACTGGCCCGAGCGCGCTCGCGCGGTGGAGGAGCTGATCAACGCCCACTGGGGCGCGAAGACGCTCGACGCTTGCGCCCAGGTCGCGACGCGCGAGCTGCCCGGGCTGCCGCGCGGCCCGTCCTTCGGCAACGCGACGGCGATGGCGCTCCTGTGCGCGCTGCAGGCGGACGCGCCCGAGCGAAAGGACTGGCTGCTGGGGCTCGTTCCTCTCGGGAGGGAATCCGTCACGCTCGAGTCGATTTTGGTGGACGACCGCTCGAGCCTCTACGAGCTGTTGGTCGACGCGCACCGGGCGCTGGGGGACGCGGGAGCCGCGACGGCCCTGGCGGCCGAGTGGTTGACGTTCCTCGAAAAGCACGCGCAGGCGGCGAAGACGTCGAAGGCGCGCGCCACGTTCGATGCGCACCGCGTGGCCGCGGCGATTGCGGCGGGCACGCCCCGGCGCGCGCTGGCGCCGCTGCTCCAGAGCGAGCAGGAGTTCGCCGACGACTACAACCCGCCCGCACGTCTCGCGCTGGTGTACTTGGAGCTGGGACAGCTGCCCGACGCGCTGGCGGCGACCGACCGCGCCCTGGCGCGCGTGTATGGGCCGCGCAAGCTGAGGGTGCTGGAGACGCGGGCGCGGGTGCTCCTGGCGATGCGGCGGGTAGACGAGGCGAAGGCGGCGCTGAACGAGGCGCTCCAGACGAACGAAGCGCTTCCGGAGGCGCAGCGCTCCGACCGGGCCGCCGCGCGCATCCACGCCGCGCTGAAGGCCCTGCCGGAGTAGGGGACTGTCCCTGAAAGGGACTGTCCCCGGTTTTCACGAGCCCGCGAGCAGAGGACGAGGCTCGACACTTCCGGGGACAGTCCCCCTTAGTACGTCACAGGGTCGAACTTCACCGTTGCCAGCGGGGTGCTCAGGTTCGCGTTGTTCGCCACCCGAATGCCCGCGTCGCTGATGGCGTACACGAAGTCATCCGCCATCACGCTGCGGCGAATCGTGGGCGACCAGTAGTAGCTCCAGCTCGACGAGCCGAACGACTGGTACACGTCCTTCATCGAGAGCGCTCCCTTCGACGTAATGCCGGTCGCGGTGTCGATGTGGAACACCTTGAGCTCCGACTTGAAGCTGCCCCAGTAGTCGCTCGAGTACGGCTGCCAGTCGGTGAACGGAATCGCCAGGAGCTTCTTCTCGGGGAAGTAGTTGAACGCCTTGTGGTCGTACTGCGCCTCGCTCGCGCCGTACACCGAGCCGATCAGCTGATTGAACTTCTGCTTGGGTTGGCTCATGTCGCTCACGTCGAAGATGGTGAGCTGCACCGTGCGCGGGCCAGTGCCGGTCTCGGACATGTACGAGCCGATGGCGAGCAGGTGGTTGTCGTCGATCGGGTGCAGGTAGCTCGAGAAGCCAGGAATCTTCAGCTCGCCGACCTTCTTCGGCTGAGTCGGGTTCGACAAATCGAAGGTGTACAGCGGGTCGACCTGCCGGAACGTCACCACGTAGCCGCGGTCGCCCATGAAGCGCGCGCTGTAGATGCGTTCCCCCGGGGCCAGGTCTTCGCTCTTGCCGACCACTTCCAGCGCGCCGTTCTTCTCCTGGAGCACGCTCACGCGGTTGGTGGTCTCGATTCGACCCCACGCGTTCTGCGGATCCTCCACCCGCGTGGCGATGGTGGTCGCGATGCGGAAGTAGCCCTTGTGCTCGTCCATCGAGAATTGATCCACGATGTGGCCTTCCACCGTGCCCGACGCGACGTACACGGCCGCGTTCGGCTGCGCGATGTCGAACTTGTGCACGTAGGCCGCGTCCTGTTGTCCGGGCATCGGCCACCACCACCAGTGCTGCGTGAAGACGTAGAGCGACTCGGTGGACGCGTAGACCTCGCCCACCTGCGAGACGACGTTCGTCCGCTGCAGCGAGGCGGTGTCCAAGTTCAACGTCGCGACCGTGAAGAACCCAAGCTGGGTCGACGCGGTGGTCTGGAAGTACTCGGTGCAGTCGATGGGGTACACCGCCGGCGTCTGGCCCGAGTCGACCCTCGCCGCGGCCGGCAACCAGGCCTGCAGCGTCCGTCCGCGGATCAACGCTTCGTTGTGGGCGATCAGCTTGTCGATTTCGGCGTTGCGTGTCTTCTCATCCGCGTCGTAGCGCAGCTGCTCCGGCCACCACCGCACCTCCGTCGGGTAATTGAAACCCGACGAGAGCACCACGCGCACCGCGCTGCCGACGCGCCGCGAGTCGGAGTACGAGCCGCTCAGGTAAACCGACCGCGTCACCTTCGGCGCCGTGACGTCGCTCACGTCGACGACCGTCACCTTGAGCGCGCTCGAGCCGTAGCCGCCGCAGTCGCCGAACGCGGGGCAGATCATCGCGTCCATTCCCACGCCAGGGCTGCTCGAGCCTTCCTGCGCGGGGACGCCGGGGATGCTCGACACGCGCGAGAAGACGACGAGCCGCTGGGCGTCGTCGAGGAACAGCTCGGTCGGGTAGCCCTCGAGCTCGAGCGTGCTCACGCGCTGCAGCGACTCGGCGGGCCAGCTCTGCGTGATGTACAGCTTGCGTCCCGAGAGCGCGAAGATGTGCGTGCCGTTGGTCTTCACGAAGTCGGCCTCGTCGACGCCGGCCACCTGCGTGTTCGTCTTGGTGTACGCGGAAGGCGCGGCGGCATTGGAGGAGTCGGCGGCGCCCGCGGCCGTCGGCGCGCTCTCGGGGACACCGACGTACGCGCGGCCCCAGCTCTGCTTCGTCTGCTCGAGCTGCGCCTTCATCTGCTGAACGGCGGTGTCTTCGATGTACTGCTCCAAATCGCCGCACGCGTTGGCGCCAGTGAAGCCCTTGAGCGCCACCCGCTGAACGACCCCCGGGGGCGTCGGTTTTTCCTCGGGCCCCTCTTTCTTGCCGCAGCCCACCGCGACCGCCAACGCCACGAAGCCAATGCCGTAGGAGTAGGTCTTCATATGGGGCGGCTGACTTGCCAGCCCCGGGCCAGCGGAGCAAGTCCTTCAACCCCTCGAAAGAAGGGCTTGCCTCGGGGGGCCAGAAGACCCAAACGCCTCAGGAATTTGAGGAGTGGAGCACAGACGTTCGTGGAGGAACCGAAAGGCAGGGCGGGAAGTCGAAGCGCCGCCATGACCTCCCTGGCCCTCCTTGCGCTCCTGGCCTCCCCGCTCGAAGTCCACGCCTGGCCCGCCCCAGCGGCGCCGCTGCAGCACATCCCCCTGCTTCGGGTGGCTTCCCACTCCCGCATGCGTGTCTTCATCGACGCCGGCCACGGCGCCCCGGGCAATGAAGGCGCGCTTTCGGCCTGGTGCGAGCGGGAGCAGGACTTCACCGCGCGCGTCGCCGAAGACCTGAAGCGTCGCCTCGAGCGCACCGGCGCGTTCGAAGTCAGGCTCAGCCGCGCCGGGCCCCAGCGCGTTCGCTACGTCGAACGCGTGCGCGCGGCGGAGGCGTTCCGTGCGGAGGCCATCGTCAGCCTGCACTTCGACGCCCGAGGCGAGGCGCGCGTGTGGAGGCCTCGACCCGACTCAGACCAGGTCTGCCTGCGCTCCGAGGATTCGGCGGGCTTCTCGGTGCTCTGGTCGGACGAGGCGCCCGACCTCCACATCCGACGCCGCCGCCACCGACTCGCGTCGCACATCGCCGAGCACCTGACGAAGGCCGGCTTTCTGCCCTACCACGGGCTCGACTACCTGGGGCTCTACGAGGGCGACGTGCAGGTGCCTGGGCTGTTCGTCGACCGTCAGGCGCCGGGCAAGCGCGTGTTCCTTCTCCGGCGGCCTGCGATTCCCTCGGTCATCGTCGAGACCCATCACGGGCTCGATGTCGAGGAGACCCTGCGCTGGCGGGAGGCGCGCACGCTCGAGGCTTTCGCCGCCGCCCTCGGCGCCGCGCTCCTCGCGGCGAGAAACGACGACGTCCGCCGCGGCGAGCGCGCGCGGTAGCGCGCTCAAGCCGGCGGGCCGAGCCGCTCCAGCATGCGGGTGACCTCGGCCATGCGCTCGAAGTCCTTGCTCTTCCACGCCGCCTTGCCGGCGTCGACCAGCGACCGCGCACGGGCCACCGCGTCGTGCGCCTCGGTGCTCGGGTTCTCCTCCGCGCCGCGCTCGAGCAGCCGCGCGAGCTTCTCGGCGCGCTCGAGCGTGCGGGCGAAGCGCTCCTCGGTGAGCGCCTCGTCCTTGCCCTTCTGTTGCGCGGCGTAGCTGCCCTGCTCGCGCGCCAGCCGGTCGACCTCGGACGTGGACAAGTCGGTCCTCGCCTGAATGCTGACCGCTTCCGACAAACCCGAGGTCAAATCCGTCGCGCGCACCGAGAGCGTGCCTTCGGTGGTGAGCTCGAAGGTGACTTCGATGGGCACGTCGGCGCGGGAGCGGCCCGACAGGTCCTGCAGCACAATCTCCCCGAGCTTGGTGTTCTCGTCGGCGTAGTCGCTCTCGCCCTGGTAGACGGGGATGCGCACCTGCGTCTGGCCGGCGCGGCTGGGCAGGAACAGCTCGCGCGCGGAGATGGGCACCGGCGCGTTCTTGTTGATCAGCTTGCGGACCTTCCCGCCGAGCACCCCCACGCCCATCGAGTGGGAGACGACGTCGAGCAGGAGCGCCTGGCCCGTGCGCGCGGCGATCTCGTGCGCGTGAATCGCGGCGCCCATCGACACCACCTCGTCGGGGTTCACGCCGCCCGACGGCTCCTTGCCGAAGAAGTCGGCCACCAGCTGCCGCACGAGCGGCACGCGCGTCATACCGCCGGCGAGCAGCACCGCCTCCACCCCGCCCCGCTCGAGCTTCGCGTCGGTCATTAGCTGCTGACAGACCTCGAGGCAGCGGCGCGAGAGCGGCTCGCAGAGCGTGTTGAAAAACGCGCGGGTGAGCGCGGTGTCCAGCTGCGTGAAGCGCCCGCCGGACGAGCTGTGGTCGCCCAAATCGCCGACCGCGATGTACGCCTCCTCCGCGTCGGTCAAGTCGCGCTTGGCTTTTTCGGCCGCCGTCTTCAAGCGCTGCATCGACAGCTTGTCGCGCGCCACCGCGTCGCGGAACCGCTCGTCGACCTGCGCCAAGAGCCACTGCGCGATGCGGTTGTCGAAGTCCTCACCGCCCAGCTGCGAGTCGCCACCGGTGGCCTTCACCTGGAACACGCCCGACTGCACCTCGAGAATCGAGACGTCGAAGGTGCCGCCGCCCAGGTCGAACACCAGCGCGCGGCCCTGAAAGCCCGAGGTGAGGCCGTAGGCCACCGCGGCGCTCGTCGGCTCGTTGATGATGCGAATCGCGTCGAGCCCCGCGATGCGCGCCGCTTCCTTGGTGGCGGTGCGCTGCGCGTCGTCGAAGTTGGCGGGCACCGTGATGACGGCCTTGCTCACCGGCCGGCCGAAGAACGCCTGCGCGTCGAGCTTGAGCTCGCCCAAAATCATCGCCGACACCTGCGTCAGCGGCAGCGTGCGGCCCGCGACCTTGATGCGAATCTCGCCCGACGGCCCTTCGATGAGCGGGTACGGCACGACGGCCTTCGCGGACAGCGCGAGCTCCGGCGTCCAGCGGCGGCCGATGAAGCGCTTGGTGGCGAAGGCGACGTTCTCCGGCGAGTGCTCGGCCAGCGCCTTGGCGCGGTCACCGACCACGCGCTCCCCATCGGGCAGAAAGCCGACCATCGAAGGCGTCAGTCGATGACCTTGTCGGTTGGGAATGAGGCGTGGGCGACCACCGTCGACGGTGGCCACGGCGCTGTAGGTCGTCCCCAGGTCGATACCAATGACAGGTTCGGGCATCGGCGGTCGGATCAAAGTCAATCACGGAACGGTCCGCTCCGCCGCTAAACGGCCGAAATAAAGCGGAGGCCCTGTATTCGCCAAGGCCCCCGCACTCCCACCTCGAGGTAGGTCTCACGGGCTCTGGGGCTGCGTCGGCTCCTCTCGAATGACGTCCTTCACCTCGCGCTTGACGTCTTCGAAGCCTTCCTTGACGCGGCCCTTGCCGTACTCGGCCTTGCCTTCGGCCTCGACACGGCGGTTCCCGGTGGCGGCCCCTTTGAGCTCTTTGACCTTCCCTCGAAGCTTGTCCATGAATGCGCCCATCGAGCACCTCCTGTGGCCCCAAAGTTCGGCATGCGACGGGCCACTGGCATCCAGTGCAGGGCGGCCGCCCGCTCCATCGGCCGGGCAGGAGGCGGCAAGGCGGCGGCGTCCTAACGCTTGGCCGGAGGCGCGGGGGCGTGCTAGAGGCCCGGCCCCATGGTGAACGTTTCGATTGCGCGGCGGTACGCGCGCGCTCTCCTGGAAGTCGTCGGCGCCCACTCGGACAAGGTGCTCGAGCAGCTGACCGGGCTGGGGCAGCTCCTGTCCGACAACAAGGACTTGGCCGACGTGCTGGCCAACCCCGCCTTCACCCGGGCGCAGCGGACCCAGGTCTTCGAGGCGGTGCTGGCGCAGCTTGAGCTCGACCCGACGCTGCAGAACTTCCTGCGGCTTCTGCTCGAGCGCGACCGCATCGCGTACCTTCCGGACATCACCCGGCTGTTCCGTGAGCAGGCTGACCTGCGCGCGGGCCGGGTGCGCGGGAAGGTCACCAGCGCGGTGGCGCTGCCCCCCGAGGCGCTCAAGCACATCGAGAGCTCGCTCGAGCGGATCACCCAGCGGAACGTCGTGCTCGAGGCGAAGGTCGACCCGAAGATTCTGGGCGGCGCGATGGCCCAGGTCGGCTCGGTGCTGTACGACGGCTCCTTGAAGAGCCAGCTGGAAGATCTCCGGCGGACGCTGCAGCGGCGCTAACGCGCCCTTTCAGTGCACCAGCGGCGCCGTAGGCTCCGCGGCCGACAACGACTCCACCGCGCGCAGGAAGCTCGCCAGGTCGAGGGGCTTGTGCAGGTGCGCGTCCGCGGCGATGGCGTCCAGCTCGCGGCCGATGCCGCTGATCACCAGCACCGGAACTTGGGCCAGCCGCTCGTCTTCCTGCAGCGCTTGGCGAAAATCCCATCCGCTCATCTTCGGCAGCATCAAGTCGAGCACGATGAGGTTGGGCAGCGCTCCCCCTTCGGCGACCGCCGCGTGCAGCAGGGCCATGGCCGCCTTGCCGTCGCTCGCGTAGGCGACCTGGTAGCCCTCCGCCTCGAGCACATCTCCCATCATCTGGCGCAAGTCGTTGTCGTCGTCGACGACCAGAATTCGGCGCCCGGAAGCCATGGTCGAACCCCCCGTGAAAGAGCCTGACGATGTTGCGCAGCCAGAGGGAGGAAGGCCAGGCCTGCTGCCCGCCAAACGGGCCCAACCTGACGGGTAATCGACATGCCAAACGGGCTTGGCCCGGTCTCGGACTGCGTGCTAAGGGCCCCCACGCGAAAGGTTTTCTTCACGCGCCGGGAGCCACGCTCCCGGCCCAACGTTGACGACGCCAAACATGGAAATTCGAGCCGACGAAATCAGCAGAATCATTCGCGAGCAGATCAAGGACTACGGCAAGAAGGTCGCCGTGGCCGAAACCGGCACGGTGTTGTCGGTCGGTGACGGCATCGCCCGCGTCTATGGCCTCGAGGGTGCCCTGGCCGGTGAGCTCCTCGAGTTCCCGAACGGGGTCAAGGGGCTGGTGCTCAACCTCGAAGAGGACAACGTCGGCGTCGCCATCATGGGCGACTACAAGGACATCCGCGAAGGCGACGCGGTGAAGCGCACCCAGCAGATCGCCTCGGTGCCCGTCGGCAAGGCGCTCTTGGGCCGCGTGGTGAACGCGCTCGGCGAGCCGATCGACGGCAAGGGGCCCATCTCGGCGGTGGAGACCCGCAAGCTGGAGATCAAGGCGCCCGGCATCGTGAAGCGCAAGTCGGTGCACGAGCCGTTGCAGACCGGCATCAAGGCGCTCGACGCGCTGGTGCCGATCGGCCGCGGGCAGCGCGAGCTGATCATCGGCGACCGCCAGACCGGCAAGA
>CAZEDU010000104.1:0-17871 GCA_964511185.1 uncultured Myxococcaceae bacterium
CTCCTTCAGGTTGTGCGCCTTCTCGGTGTTGAGCGCGAGGATCTGGTACGCGACGTCCTCTTCGGGGAGCACGAGCGCGACGACCGACTTCGCGCCGAGCAGCTTCATCGCGCCGAGCCGGTGGTTGCCGTTCGGGGTCCAGTACTTGCCGTCCTTGCGGATGGCGATCATCGGGTCCAGGTAGCGGTCCACCCGCTCCATCGCGTCGGCGAGCTTCTTGACGTGCGCCTCGGAGCGATCGCGTTGGTAGGGGGTCGGCTCGACCTTGTCGATGGGCAGCGCCGACAGCACCACCGTGTGTCCGCCCAGCGGGTCGCGGTAGATGGCGAGCGCGGAGCCGCCGTCGGCGCGGACCGCCTCGGCGAGGGATTCGCCCTCGCTGTTTCCCTGCGCGACGTCCGAGGGCGTCAGGCCCTTGCTGCCGACGTCGACCTTCTTGCGGCGGGGTTTGCGCTTCGGCTTGCCGGGTGCTGCGGCGCGCGGTTTGGCTCCCATCGAGGCTCCTTTGCCCCGAACCTCGAAATGGTTGAGCCCTTCGTCAAGTGAATTGCGCTTTTCGGCGGCGGCGCTTTTGTCTACTCGCCGCTGACGGTGAGCTCGGCGAACCGCAACGTGGGCGCGGCGGTCGAGCCGCGGAACTCGAGGTCGTTGCCGACCGCGTCGAGCCCCTGGAGCATCTGAAGCATGTTGCCCGCCACCGTGACCTCTTGCACCGGGAAGGCCAGCTCGCCGTTCTCGATCCACAGCCCGTTCGCGCCGCGCGAGTACTCGCCGGTGACCGGGTTGGCGCCGCGGCCGAGAATCGCGGTGACGTAGAAGCCGTTCTTCACCTCGGAGATGATCTCTTCGGGCGAACGCGAGCCCGCTTCCGAGCCCGCTTCGAGGTACAGGTTGTTGGTGCCGATCGACGGCAGCGACCGGTAGCCGCGCGCCGCGTTGCCGGTGGTCTGCGCCTTCGCCTTGCGCGCGGTGAAGGTGTCGTAGAGGAACGACTTCAAGATGCCGTTCTGAATGATGGCCGTGCGCCGCGTGGCGACCCCTTCGCCGTCGAAGGGCGAGGTGCCGATGCCGCGCTCGAGCCGCCCGTCGTCGACGACGGTGAGCCAGTCGGGGCCGACCCGCTTGCCGAGCAGCGGGGCGAAGAACGACGACTTCTTGAACACCGCGTCGCCGTTGGCCGCCTCGGCGATGCTGCCGACGAACCCGGCGGCCATGCGCGGGTCGAAGACCACCGGCACCCGCTGTGACTTCACCTTGCGCGCGCCGAGCATGCGGGCCGCGCGCCGCGCCGCTTCACGGCCGATGGTCTCGGCCGAGTCGAGCGCGTCGAGGTGTCGCTTGTAGTCGACCCAGTAGCTGGTCTGGAGCTGCTGCCCGTCGGACGCGACCGGCACGGCGTAGAGGTAGACGTACGTGCTCGAGAAGCCTCCGGCCATGCCTTCGGAGGACGCGAGGTAGACGTCGGAGACCGAGTCGCCGGCGCCCACGCTCTCGAACCGGGTGACGCGCGGGTCCGTCGCGCGCGCGGCCTTTTCGATCTCGAGCGCGGTCTTCACCTTCCAGTCCGGCGCGAGGTTCGCGACCGCCTCGTCGAACATGCCCGCCAGCGCCTCGGGCTTGGCGAGCTCTTTCGCTCCCGGCAGCCCGTTCAGCTTGTTCGGCGCCGCCGCCTGCGCCAGCTCGACGGCCCGGTCGACGAAGGTGTCGAGGTGCGCCGGGTCGAAGTCGGACGTGTACGCGAAGCCCAGGCGGCCCCGGACGAACACGCGCACGCCGGCGCCCTTCGAGGTCGACTGGGTGAGGTCTTCGATCTCGCCGTCGCGCACCCGCACCGACGACTGCCGGCCCGTCTCGAGGAACACCTCGGCCTGCCCGGCGCCCTGGCGCTTCGCCCGCTTCAAGATGCGCTTGGCGATTTGAGCGTGGTTCATTTACCGGCCCCCCGCGACGCGCGTGCCGCCCACCGTCATGTGGTCGATCCGCAGGGTGGGCAGCCCCACGCCGACCGGCACCGACTGGCCGTCCTTGCCGCAGGTGCCCAGGCCCGGGTCGGGCATCGGGTCGTTCCCCACCGCGGTGACGTTCTGGAGCGCCTCGGGCCCGACGCCGATCAGCGTGGCGCCCTTCACCGGCCGGCCGAGCTTGCCGTTCTCGATCTCGTAGGCCTCGCTCACCTCGAAGACGAAGTTGCCGTTGGTGATGTCCACCTGGCCGCCGCCGAAGTGCGCGCAATACAGCCCCTTCTGGACCGACCGGAGGATGTCCTCGGGGGCCTCGTCGCCCGGCGCCAGATAGGTGTTGGTCATGCGCGGCATCGGCATGTGGCGGAACGACTCGCGCCGGCCGCTGCCGGTGCTCTTCTTGCCCATCAGCTTCGCGTTGAGCGCGTCGTACATGTAGCCCTTCAGCTCGCCGCGCTCGATGAGCACCTTCCACTCGCCTGGGTTGCCTTCGTCGTCGACGTTGAGTGAGCCGCGCCCGTTGGCGACCGTGCCGTCGTCGATGACCGTCACCTTGTCGGACGCGACCTTCTGCCCGAGCTTGCCGGCGAAGAGCGAGGTCTGCTTGCGAATGAAGTCGGCCTCCAGCCCGTGGCCGACCGCCTCGTGCAGGAGGATGCCGCTCCAGCCCGGCGCGAGCACCACCGTCTGCTGCCCCGCCTGCGCGTCGACCGCGCCGAGCGTGCTCACCGCTTGCCGCGCCGCCTCGCGGGCCACGCGCTCGGGCGTGAACGTGTCGAAGTGCGAGAAGGGCACGCGCCCGCCGCCGCCGTAGAAGCCGGTGCGCCGCTCCTTGTTCTTGCCCTCCGCGACCACGTGCGTCGACAGCCGGCAGAGGTCCTGGTGGTCCTCGGCGAGCCGGCCTTCGGTGTTGGCGATCCAGATGTGCTTGCTGACGTCGGCGTAGGTCGCGGTGACCTGCTTGACGCGCGGGTCGAACCTGCGCGCCGCCTTGTTGGCGCGGACGACCAGCTCGGCCTTCTTCGCCACCTCGACGTCGGCGAGCGGCGTGTCGACGCGGTAGTAGCTCGGCGCGGGCGCGCGGCTCACCGAGAAGCTCTGCTCCGAGCCGCCGCCCTGCGCGACCAGCGCCGCCGTCTGCGCCGCGCGCAACAGGGCATCGTCGTTGAGATCGTCGGAGTAGGCGTAGCCGACCTTGCCGCCCGCGATGACGCGGATGCCTACGCCCTGCGTGAGCCCGGTCTGCGCGCTCTTGATCTTCTCTTCCTCGAGGACGACCGCGGTCGAGATCGCCCGCTCGACGTAGACCTCGGCGAGCTCGCCGCCGCGCGACATCGCGGCCGAGAGCAGCCGCTCCATCATGGCCGGCGAGAGGGGAGCGGGCGTGCGCTTCGGCGCGGATGTCTTCAAGGCAGCAGCGCGTTTGGACATGGGCGGGACGTTAACGGCGCCCCTCCAGGTCGGCAACGCCGACCGACGGCTCTCCAGCTGTCCGTGGTGCGACCAGGCAACGGCGCAGGGGCCCGAGGGGGTGTTTAAGGCCGTTCACGTCGCCGACGCCGTCAACGACGACGTCTACGTCTACGTCTACGTCTACGTTGACGTTGACGTTGACGTTGACGTTGACGTTGACGTGAGCGTTGACGTGAGCGTTGACGTGAACGGCGACGGCGACGGCCTGCAACGCCCGAAATCTTCACGTCCACGCATCCAAGCGCCTTGCGCCCTTCCCACCTGTGGCAGCCACCGATAGACTCACCCGTCTCGTCCCGATGCCTCCTCGTAAGCCGCTCTCCTCGCGCGCCCAAGCCCCTCGTTCCAACCCGGACGCGACGCAGAAGAGCCAATCGCCTTTCCCGCCCGAAGAGCCGTTGGAGGGCTCGCCGGCGGACGAGGGAGAGGACTCCAGCGCGCTCGACGAGCTGGAAGACGCCGAGGGTTTCGAGCCACCCGACGACGTGAGCGACGAAGCGTTCGAGGACGAGGACTTCGACGACGAAGACTTCGACGCTCCCGAGGACGACGACCAAGACGACGACGCGCCGGCGCTGGGGGACGACGAAGTCGCCGGCACGATGCACCTCGACGACGACGAGGATCGGGTCGAGCCCACCGACGATCCCGACCTCGACGGCGCCCCCGGGGCCGCCATACCGCCTCGCTCCAGGACCGCCACCCGCATCGCGGCGATGGAGGCAGTGGAGGAAGAGCACGAGGCCCTGGCGGACACCACGCGCGCGGGCCGCCCGGTCAAGCTGGAGCTCACCGCCGGGCCCGACGCCGGGCAGAGCCACAAGTTCAACGGCGTGCGCATGGTGGTCGGGCGCGTGGTGGGCTGCGACATTCGCCTGACCGATCAGAGCGTCTCGCGCCGCCACCTCGAGCTGGTGGGCAGCGAGGCGGGCGTCTTGCTGCGCGACCTGGGGAGCGGCAACGGCACCAAGGTGAACGGCGAGCGCGTGACGGAGCGGCTGCTCGAGCACGGCGACGAGGTGGCGCTCGGCAAGACGCGCTTCAGGGTGATCGACGAGCTGACCGCGTTGAAAGAAGCGGTGCAGCAGCCGGTGATGCCGCCCGACGAGGTGGGTGACGAAGAGGCGGCGGAAGAAGCGTCCTCCACCGAATCGTCCGACGTCGGCGAGCCGTCCGAGCCGAGCCGCGGGCCGCCGTCGAGCGGCAGCGTCGCCCAGGCCCCCGCCGGGCCGCCGGAGCTGCCGATCCCGTCGGTCATTCAGGAGCGCCCGCGCACCCACGTCTGGTTCGCGCGGTTTCGAGCGCTCCCGCCCAAGCAGCGCATCGTCGTCGCCGGCGCGCTCGTGCTGGTGGTCGCCGCGTTCGTCGCGCTGGCGCGCTTCGGTCCCTGGGCGCCGAACCCGGCCCGCATCGAAGCGCAGACGATGTTGGTCGAGGCCAAGGCGGCGCTCGAGCAGAAATCCTACGCCGAGGCGATGCGCCTGGCCGAGCAGGCGGAGCGCCAGTTCCCAGGCATCGATCTCGAAGGCGTCCGCAAGCGCGCCCGGGAGCTGCTCGCCGCGCAGAAGGCCTTCGAGTCGGTTCGCGCGCTCGCCGCCTCGGGTCAGCTGGACCAGGCGCGCGACGAGCTGGCGCAGCTCCACCTGGCGCGGCTGGGGACGGACGAAGACCGCGCGGCGCTGGCCGCCGAGCTGGACACCCGGCAGCGCGAGCAGCTGCGGGCCCAGGTGCGCGCCGCGCTCGCGGAAGGCGATCTGGAGGGCGCGGCGAGCTTGAGCGCCGCCTTGCCGCAGGCGGAGCAGGACCAGCTGCGCGCCGACTTCGACCAGGCGCGCGTCGCGCTGGAACGCCAGAGACGAGAGGAAGAGGCGAGGCTGAAGGACTCGCAGAAGTCGCAGCGCCAGCGCGCCAGAGCGCAGAAGCAGGTCCAGGTCGACGCGCTGTTCGCTGGCGTCGCGCGGAAGTTCCACGCGGGCGAGTACGAGCGCGCCGCCGTCGAGTGCGATCGCGTCGCGGACGAGCACCGCGGCAACGAAGAGGTCCGCCTGCGCGCCAAGGAGCTGAAGGTGCTCATCCCCGGCTTCGGCCGGAACTTCGAGGACGGGCACCGGAAGTTTCGCGCCGGCCAGCTGGTGAGCGCGGCGAAGCCGCTCAAGCGGGCGAAGGAGCTCTACGAGCAGATCGGTTTCCCGGGCGCGCTCGGCTCGCAGATCGACGAAGAGCTGCTCGCCTCGTCCATCGCGGCGGGCAAGGAGGCGCTCCACCGCGACGAGCTGGCCGTCGCCGCGGGCCACTTCCGGCAGGCCGCCGCGCTGGATGCGAAGGACGCGCGCACGTCGGAGGGGCTCGAGCGATTGCGCGAGCGGGCCGAGAAGGCGATGGAAGACGCCACCGCGGTGGCGTCCAGCAACCCGCGCGCGGCGATGCAGAAGCTCAAGGCGGTGCTCGCCGCCGTCGCGCCGGGCACCCCGTTGTATCGGCGCGCGCGTGCGCAGCTCGACGCGCTGGAGAAAGCCAACCCGTGAACCGCAATCGCCTCATCGGCCTCGGCTTGGCCATCGCCGCCGGCGCCCTGGTGTTGATCCTCTGGCCTCGGCAGCCCGCCAGCGTCGAAGACCTGATCACGCAGAAGGTGATGAACATGGTCCGCGCCGCCGAGGACAAGGCGCTGGGCGACGTGATGGCGGAGATCTCCGAGAAGTTTCGCTCGGAGGAGGGCTGGTCGAAGGACGAGGTGAAGGGCGTGATGGCCGCTCAGCTGTTCCGCGGCAACTGGGTCCGCATCTTCCCGACCGGGCTCAAGGTGACGGTGCTCTCCGTCGACGAAGCGCAGATGAACGGCACGTTCCTCTTCGGCCGCTCCAACGCCAAGCAGCTCGCGGAGCTCGCGCGCGACAGCGTGATGTCGGCCTACGAGATCGAAGCGAAGGCCCAGCGCGAGGCGGACGGAGCGTGGCGCTTCGTCTGGGCGCGCCACCGTCCCGTCGACGGCAGCGCGCTCCTGGGCCGCTAAAGCCGCTACTGGATGATCGGCTTGGCCTCTTCCATCCACAGCTTGGCCATCGGCTTCTGGCCCGCGGCGTTGAGGCGCTTGCTCACGTCGTCGAGGATCGCGACCAGCTGCTCGCGCGGCGCCTGCTGCGAGCGCAGCTTGGAGAGCGCGAACGCGAAGTTCTGGCAGCCGGCGGCGAAGTCCTTCTTCGCGAACAGCGTGTCGCCCATCGCCAGGTACGCCTCGGCCAGCTGCCCGCTGCCATCCGGCGGGGTGATGGCCTGGAGCGACTCGGCGGCCTTGTCGTAGTTCTTCTGGCTCAAGTACAGCGCGCCCTTCGCCAGGTGCGCGCGGAACAGGTTCACGTTCTCGGCGGCGACGGCGCGGTCGTACGCCGCGAGCGCCTCGTCGTTCTTGCCCGCCGCGCGCAGGACGTCGCCGCGCGCGATCCAGAAGCGGTCGTCGCGGTCCAGCGCCCCGACTTCCTTGCCGTCGGTGGTGGTGCTCTTCACGTCCTTGAAGTGGGCCTCGTAGGCGTCGAGCAGGCCCTGCGCGGCGTCCATGTTGCCGGCGGCGACGAGCAGCTGCGCGCCGTCGAAGTAGAGCATCGGCGCCGTCTTGCGCAGCGCGATCGCCGCCTTGAACGCGTCGACCGCGCCCGGGTCCTTCTTGGCCGCGAGCGCGCGGGCCTTGGCGAAGGCCGCGTAGTGCTCGTCGGGGACGAGCTGCAGCGCCTGGGTCGCGAGCCCAACCGCCTCGTCCGACTTGCTCTCGAAGTTGGCCAGCTCGGCGCGGAGCGCGAACAGGCGGGCCTTGAGCGCCGGCGTCAGCTCGGCCTCGATGGCGGTCAGCTCCGTGGCGGTGTCGACGGCGTCCTTCACCTGCTGCCGGCGGTACACCTGCGCGATCGATCGGGTGAGGCGCGCGCGCAGGTGCTCGGGGTTGGTGCTGATGGTCTTGTTCAGCGTGTCGAGCGCCTGCGGCAGCGCCCCTTCATCGAGCAGCGCCTCGCCGAAAGAGACCGAGAAGCGCGGGTCCTTCCAGCCCTTGTCGATCGCCTTGGCGAAGGCGACCCTCGCGGTCGGCAGGTTGCCCATCTGCCGCTGCGCCAGCGCCTGCACGTAGAAGAGCAGGGCGCTGCTGGCGCCTTTCTGGCGCAGCCCTTCGATGTACGCGTCGGCCTCCGGGGCCTTGTCGGCGGCGACGAGGTGCAGCGCGTGCGTGCCGTAGCGCTCCTCGGACTTCGAGTCCTTCGCCTCGGCGACCTGGAGCGCCTCCTTGGCCTTCGCGTCGGCGCCCGAGACGCGGTGCACCAGCCACTGCTCGGTGTAGAGCGCGGCGGCGAGCGCCTTGCCGTCGGGGGAGTCGGCGTCGACCTTGAAGAGCGCCTCGAGCTCGGCGAGCGCGCTCTCGATGTCCTTCGGGTTGTCGCGCAGCGCCAGCGCGCGGGCTTCCTTCATGCGGTCGGCGGTCTCCTTCCGCGTCGCGCCGCGCTGGTAGACGAAGTAGACGGCGCCGGCCAGCAGCGCGCCAACCACCAGTACCTGGATCATTGCCGAGGAGAAGCTCTCCCGCTTCTTCCAGTCCTTGCGAAGCTCGTCTTGCGCAACAGCCATCGAAAGCCTCCGTCCCCTCAATGAGCGATGCTGGGGCGAAGGCCGTATAGCGGCCCTAAAAACGCTTCGTCAACGCGTGCCTGCCGCGATCTCGAGCAGACGACGAAGCAAGCGCTGCGACGTGTCAGATGCCGGAGGTGATTTTCCACCCGTTCTTCGACCGCTTGAACGACATCTCCTTGATCTCGGAGTCGGTCTGCGGGCGCGGGGTGAGGCCCGGCATCTTGTAGCTGCTCGTGTACGTGTAGACGGCGCGCGCGGTCTTGTCCTTGCCGAGCTGGATCCTGCGCACGGTGAAGTCGATGCGCACCTCGTCGACCTTGGCGAGCCGCTCGGGGAGCTGCTCCCTCAGCTGGTGGTAGTCGATGTCGTCCGCGGGCGTGGCGGTGCCCAGGTCGTCCTCGAAGCTCTCGTCGAGCAGGGCGATGATCTTCTCCGCATCGCGGCCCTCGAGCGCCTTTCGGTACTGATCCATCACCGAGAGGATGGCCCGGTTCTCGTCGCTGTCCTCGATCTCGGTGCCTGGAATGCGCTTGGCGGAGCAGCCGGCCAGCACGAGCGACCCCAAGAGGAGCAGACGAACGTTCATGGACGAACCTCGCGAAAAAGAGTGCTTCGTTTGTAGCCTCAACCGGGCCGCGGCGGAAAGATTCCGGCCGGTCGCTGGGCGGCCGACCGGACCTCTAGGCCACTTTGGCGCGGAGGACCTCGGAGATGAAGCGGTTGAGCACCGGCACTTCGCCGTCGAGGAGCTTCAGCCCTTCCGCCTGAATCACCCGCTCGCCGATCACCGCCAAGGGCTTGAGCAGGAAGGGCAGCTTGAGGGAGATCTCCCCTTCCACGATCCGCTCGGTCTGCCCGCCGCCGGCGTCGCGCAGGCGCAAGGTGCCGGTGTTCACCAGCATGCTGCTGATCTTGTTCGAGGTCGCTGTGTTGGTGAACGTGAGCTCGTGCTTCGCCCGGTCGTAGGTGGACGTCTCGACGAAGGCGAACCACTCCGGCGGCACTTCCTTGGGGCCAATCGACTTGATCACCGGCTTGGGCCGATACCGGACCTTGCGGCGGACCTTGGACCCTTCGTCCTTCTTCTCGAGCACCTGCGCCTCGAGCAGCACGCCGTGGTGCTGGAGCAGAAAGCCCGTGTAGCGCTCGTCGAGCAGCGCGGCTTCCACCTCGTCGACCGAGCCTTGAATGCGGTGCTTCGTCTCGAACCTCACGCGGGCGGCTCCTCGGAAAAGGGAACGATAAGGAGCGGGTGCCTTAGCAAAAAATCCCAACCGGCGCCCGCTACTTCAGCTCCGGCCGGAGCAGCGCCCCGAACGTCTCCGCCTCGAACGCGCAGCGCTCGACCCACTCGGCGACCTCCGCCCGGTAGGCGGCGCCGTAGCTGGGCAGCTGACCGAACTGGTGGCGGACGTCGTCGCAGTCGCCGACCAGGAAGGCCGTCTCGAAGCGGAGCCGGAGCGCCTCGCGCTTGAGGGCGTCGGGCAGCGCGGCGTGGGTCGCCTCCTTGAGCGGCTCGAAGGCGAAGGTCGGCGCTTTCGACTGCCAGAGCCTGCGGCCCAAGAGGTAGTGGAGCACGCCGTCCCGGGGCGTGGTCGCCAGCGCCTGCTCGAGCAGCAGCACCTTCACCTCCTCGGGGCCCGTCTGGAAGTAGCCCCAGATGGCGCGCGCGGCGGAGCTCTCGAGCCCGGCGTCGAGCCCGGCGAGCTTCACGCGCGCCGTCCGCTCGATGGCCGGCTGCGGCTGGGTCTTCAGCACCTGCTCGAGGAAGCGGCGCGCCTCGTCGAAGCGCTGCCGCAGGAAGGCGAGGTCGGCCTGCGCCATCGCCACCTCGCCGAGCGTGGCGGGCTGCTCCTTCAGGCGCGCCGCGAGGCCCGAGAGCACCTCGGCGGCCTCGCCCCTCCGGTCGATCTTCGACAGCGCCTGCGAGACGCCCAAGGCGAAGCTGGGCTCCTCGGGCTGCAGCTCCGCGCAGCGCTGGTAGAGCCCGAGCGCGCGCTCGGGGTCGGAGGGGAGCGTCTCGCCGGCCAGCTGATGCAGGCGCGCCACCTCGCGGGCGCACGGGCGCGAGAAGAGGCTGCCGCGGCGGAACCGGCTGAAGGCGAAGTTCACCGCCTCCGGGTCGAGCGGCACCGTGTCGAGGAACTTCTCCCACTCGGCGGCGAGGGAGTCGAGCGACCGGCCGTACGCGAGCGAGAAGTCGCCGTGCGCGTACAGCACCTTGAGCTTGTCGGGGCCGTGGGTGTCGGCGAGGTAGCGGAGGAACGAGCCGACCGCGGTGTACGCGCGGGACGCGGCCGCGCGGTAGAAGCCGGTGGGCCCGAGCAGCGCCCGGATGTCCGGCATCAGGCCCTGCGCGCGCATCGCGGCCGACCACTCGTGCAAGGTGAGCTCGTCGTTGGGGTTGTCCGCGGCGACCGCCATGCCTTCGACGATGCCCATCTGCGGGAAGAGCCCGAAGGTGCTGGTCAGCCGGAAGGGGCCGCTCCCGAACGGGGCGGACATCAGGTGCGCCAGCTCGTGTTTGAGGATCGGGTGAGGGTAGCGGGCGTCGTTGATGTGCAGCTCGAGCCGCCAGGGCTTGGCGAACTGCGTGCGCGACGCGCCCACCAGCTGCAGCTTCTCGTCCGGCGTCCGGTACAGGTAGACGCGCAGCCGCTCCGTCGGGGCCTCGCCGAAGAACGCGCGCAGCTGGTGATGCCGGAACTCGAGGTCGCGCTCGAGCCGGTCGATGTCCTCTTTCGCCTTGCCGCGCGGGAAGTAGAGGTCGAAGTGCTTCGTCTCGCGCTTGCCCCCGAGCTTGGCCTGGAGCGCGCGGTCGGTGATGCGGATGCCGAGGCTGGGGGCGGTCTGCTCCATCCAGCCGATGGCGAGCCCGAGCGAGACCAGCAAGAGCGCCGCGCCGGGACGAAAGTAGGGCCGGCTGAGCGAGCCGGTCTTCATGTCGAGCAGGAACGCGCCCAAGAACCAGAGGAACGCGCTGACGAGCACCGTCTCGAGCCGGAACCAGTACAGCGGGGGACGGACCGCGAGCGCCTCGTCGTAGAGCGGCCCCGGCCAATAGCCGCCGAAGTGGTTGAACAGGTAGACCTGCGGGCCGAAGAGCACCGGCCAGAAGCTCACCGCGGCCGAGGCGGCCACCAGCGCCAGGTACCAGAGCCCGGCCGACCAGGCGCGCTGGCCGGCGAGCCCGCACAAGACGCCCGCGGCGGCGGCGGCGAGCGCGCTCGGCAAGGTGAGCAGCGGAAAGAAGCCGATCGCGGCGAACGGGTTGCACCGGGTGCTGGTGAAGGCGAACACCACCGAGGCCAAGAACGGCACCGCCAGCGCGGCGAGCGAGAGAAGAAAGGCCGCGCCGGTCGCGTGGGCGGTCGAGCGGGTGGCGCTGTCGAAGCGCACGGCGCGGCGCGGGCGCGGGTCGACACCGCGGATCAGCCGGCGCTCCTGAAAGCCTGCGGCGATGCCCCACACGCCACCCAACAGCCCGACCCCGAGCGCCAGCGCGGCAGACAGCTCGAACCCGGGCAGCCCGAACAGGGGCAGCCAGATCAAGGCGGTCCCGCCCCCCGCCACGAGCAGAAAAGCGACCAGGACCGCGGGCCTTCGCAAGAGGGACAGCGCACGAACGAGGACTTGGCCCATCGGCTCCTCTATAATCTCAGCCCCATGGCGGACCTAAAAAACGGGGGCCCGGAGTCGCGTCAGTCGCAGCGCGCGCCCATCGAGCTCAAGGTCGACTACAAGAAGCTCAACTCTTTCTTCGCCGACTACACCAAGAACATCTCCAAGGGCGGCACCTTCATCAAGACCAAGAAGCCGCTGCCCATCGGCACCCGCTTCCTCTTCAAGCTCACCGTGCCGCACCGCGATCACCCGTTCGAGCTGCTCGGCGAGGTCGTCTGGTCCAAGGCCGACGGCGACGAGCCGGGCATGGGCATCCGGTTCATCTACTCGGACGACACCCAGCGGCGTGACTTCGAGGGCATCGTCGAGCGGCTCATGTCCGACAGCTTGGGGACCGACCTCACCAGCAAGCTGCTCAACAAGTCGGTCAAAGACGGCTGATGCGCCTTTCTCTCGCGGTGGCGTTGCTCGCCCTCGTCGCCTGCCGCATGTCGCCCGCCCAGGCGTCGCCGCCGGAGGATGCGGGCGCCGCGCGGCGGGTCGACTGGGACGCCGAGGACTTCCCGATGCCCACGCTGCCCAAGGGGCGGGTGGTCATCCCCGGGGCGGGAGGCGCGCACGCGGTCGACGTCGAGGTCGCCGCGACCCCGCTCGCCCGCGCGCGCGGCCTGATGTGGCGACGCCAGCTCGAAGAGGGCCAGGGAATGCTCTTCATCTTCCCGGACGAGGCGGTGCAGAGCTTCTGGATGAAGAACACGCTCATCCCGCTCGACATGGCGTTCATCACCAGCGCCGGCGCGGTGGTCGGCGTGGTGGAGAACGCCGAGCCGCGCACCTTGATCTCGCGGACGGTGGGCCGGCCCTCGCGCTACGTGCTCGAGGTGCCGGGCGGCTGGTCGCGGAAGGTCGGGCTGAAGGAAGGAATCACCGTGCAGCTCGTCGGCGTCGTCGGGATGCCGGTCGAGTGACGAACCCCCCAACATCGGAGACCGCATGAAGTCGCTTCCTCTCGTCGTTTCGCTCGCGCTCGGCCTGAGCGCCGCCGCCTGGGCCAACGGCAAGGACAAGGCCGCCCGCGAGCTGGTGGCGCTCACCTTCACCGAGGAGAGCTGGAACAAGATGATGGCGATGACCAGCGGCCAGCTCCCGCCGCAGGCCCGGGACGAGGTGATGAAGATGATCTCGTACCAGGAGATGGTCGAGCTGCAGCTGGGGCTCTACCGCAAGTACTACGAGGAGGCGGAGCTGAAGGAGCTGGCCGCCTTCTACAAGACCCCGCTCGGCCAGAAGGCGTTGCGGATCATGCCGGAGATCGCGCAGGACACGCAGCTGTTCGTGATGGGCAAGCTGCAGCAGGAGCTGCCGGCGATGCTCGAGCGGATGCGCAACCCCGAGAGCGCTCCGAAGCCGGCCGACAAGGCGCGGCCCGGGAAGCGTTGAAGGGCGCTCACCCGCCGGCGGCCTTGACGGCGCGCTCCTGCTGGGCGCGGGCGTCGTCCAGGCGCGCCGGCGCCTCGTCGCGGTCCACGCGCTGCGCCGCCTCGTCGGCGATGCGCGCCTCGTCGCCCTGCGCCTTGGCCGCGGCCTGGAGCTGCCGCGCGAGCGCCGACAGCTGCGCCGACTTGAGCTGCGCGTGTCCGCCGCGCATGCCGATCAGCGCCACCCGCGCGCGCTCGAGGAGCGCCACCTGGGCCTTGAGCTTGGCGTGCACGCGCTCCCGCTGCCCTTCGAGCGCGTCGATGCGCCCCAGCTCGGAGCGCAGGTCGCGCGCCGCCTGCTGGAGCTGCGCCCGCGCGATCGGGTCCTTCGCCCTGCGCGCGTCTTCGTCGAGCGCGTCCGCCTGCGCGGTGAGCTGCGCGGCCCCGGTGCTCTCGAGCTGCGCCTCGATGGACGTCCACTCCGCCGCGAGCTCGGCGACCTCGCGGGTGGTGAGGCTGAGCACCCGCGCCAGCTCTTCGCGCGCAGGCTCGCGCGGGAGCGCGGCGAGGATCGCGCCGGTCTGGCGGTAGAGCGCGAGCGCGCGCTCGGTGGCGAGGCGCAGCGCGCCGTCGAGGCTCGACAGAATCTCCGTCGCCCGCGTCTCCACCGGGTCCGAGCTCCACCCGAGGTGCGCGCCCAGCGTCCCCACCACCAGGAAGAGCGCGAGCACCGCGCCGGCGATGCCCAGCGCGAGCGCGAGGGGCACGTCGACCTGCGCCAGACGGGCGGTGAGCACCCGCGCGACCTGGTGGCCGGCGAGCGCCAACGCGCCCGCGCCGACCGCGGCGAGCGCGTAGTGGGGGCGGCCGGGGCGCGCCGCGCCGAGCGAGCCTTCCTGGCCGCGCTCGCACACGCGGGCGTGCACGATGAGCACCCCGGCGGCCGCAGCCCCGAGCAGCACGCTCCAGCTCCCCGGCAGGCCGACGGCCCATGGCAGCGCTGGCAAGAGCAGCGACAGACCGCCGAGCATCAGCCGATCGATGCGGTCGCCGCGCAGGCACGCGAGCGAGGCCGCGGCGATCGCGAAGTAGGCCCACGGCAGCGACGGCGCGACGCCGCGCGCGAAGTAGGCAAGGGTGCCGGCGGCGGCGCCCACGGCCAAGGCGCGCAGGGCGTTCTCCTCGAAGGCCTCGCGCTGGTGCAGCTGAATCACGGCGGTGGTGGTCATGGCGCGCTTTCCCAATCAGTAGGTCGAGCCGATGCGGCCGACGCCCTTGCGCGAGCTCTCCTTCGCGCGCTTGACCGTGTCTTGCACCGCTTCGGGGGAGGCGCCCGCGCCGCCGAACGCCTGGCCGAAGGCGCGCATGGTCTTGCGCTCGAGCTCGAGGCGGGGGGCCGGGACGAGCGGGGCCGCGCCTTCGTACAGCGCCTCGTTCGCCTGGAGCGCCTGCTGCGCCTCGGCCTTCTTCCCGAGCTTGAGCAGGTCGGCGGCCTTGTCCAGGTTGACGGCCGCCTGCGCCTGGGTCGCCGCGAAGAAGGCATCGGCGTCGCGCCGGGCGAGGACCTCCTTGCCGTCGTCGCTGGCCAGGGCCGCCAAGGTGAGCTTCGCCTCCGCGTTCTTGCCGCGGATCAGATCCTGGTAGGCCACGCGCAGGCCGGCGACGTCGATGGTGGCGTTCGGGGCCCCGCCGCTCACCAGGAGCCGCGCCACCACGCGCTCGTGCTGGCCGGCCGAGAAGCTCGGCAGGTGGACGCGGACGGTGCGGCCCTCCAGCCGGTGGCGGTAGCCGAGCACGTCCAAGAGCTGCGTGCCCGGCGGCAGCTCGAAGGAGAGCTCGACGTCGCGCGCCACCATCGTGGCGGCGAGCTCCAGGTCGCGCTGGAAGAGGCCGGCGAGCTTCGCGGCGTCGTTCAGGTACCCGTACGCGCCGCTGCCCAGCTCGGCGATCGTCTGCATCAGGCTCTCGTTGAAGTCCAACCCGACGCCGATGGCGCTGACCGAGATCCCCGAGCGGCGGATCTCCGACGAGATGTCGCTCAGCGCGCTGGGGTTCGTCTCCCCTTGGGTCGGCTGGCCGTCGGAGACGAGGATGATGCGGTTGACCCGGTACTCGCGCGCGTTCGCCTCGACCGCGCGGCGTCCGGCCAGGAGCCCCTCGCCGATGTTCGTGCCGCCGTAGTCGATGATGCCGTCGACGAAGCGCCGAAGCTCCTCTTTGTGGGCCGGCGTCATCGGCAGGCTCGGGCTCGACTCCACGTCGGAGCCGTAGTGCACGATGGCGAGCCGATCGTCCTTGGACAGCTGCGCGATCAATTGGTGCGCCGCGCGCTTGGCGTGGGCGAGCTTCTCGCCGTGCATCGAGCCGGAGCGGTCGATGACGAGCGCCAGGTTCACTGGCTTGCGCTCCGGCGTGCCGTCCAGCTCCACGCCGCGGACGTCGACGGTGGCGAACAACTCGGTGCCCGAGGTGGGCACCAGCGGGTGCGAGAGCCGGCCTTCGACGAGCAGCGCGCCCGACCGGTCTTGGGCGGTGTTCGAGGTGGGCTGGGGCGCTTTCGACGTGATGACCGGAAGGCCGAGCACCAGCGCGATGAGCGCCAGGCCCGCGGTGACGGCGAGGAGGAGATGGGTGCGGCGCATGGAAGCTCCTAAGAGTTCCGCGGGCCAGGGGCTGGCCAACGGGTCTCTCGCTTCCACGAATGGGGTTCGGAAAGGATCTACTGCGTCGCTGCGGGGGTGCCGCGGGCACAGAAGTAGGGCGAAGTCGTACCGCCAAAGTACCGGTCGCAGGTCGCCTTGTCCTGACAGATGAGGGCCAGGGTCTCGGTGTCGAGCAGGAGCGGGCGGCAGGTCAGCCGGAGCGCGGCGTTCTTGTCATGGGCCGGGTCCGCGGCCGGGCACGAGCGGGTGCTGCCTTGCGCGCAGGGCTTCGAGCAGTACCCGTTGGCCGGGTCGGTGTCCTTCGCGTTGGCGGGCCGCTCGGTGGTGGAGTCGCGCACGCACACCAGGTCTTCGCACTCGGTGGCGCCGAACGAGATGAAGTCCTTGCCGGCTTGGATCTCTCCTTCGGTGATGAAGGCGGTTCCGCCGTCGGCGGCGGCCACGACGCCCCCGTCGGGGAGGGTGGTGGCCGCGGCGCGCTTGACCAGCACACAGGGCCGACCCAGGTCGGTGGGAACGCCGCACGCCGCGATCCAGAGCAACGCAGGCAGAGCCAACAACGCGCGATGCGTCATCAAACGAAGGACCTCCAAGGTGTCCCTTTCTCGAAAACGTGGAGACGGTAGCATAGGCGGACCTCCGAACAACGAAAGTGCGTGGGGTGGCGCATGCCTTCGATGCGCGCCGGCGCCGATTGCTGACATGCGCAAGCGAAAAAGGGCCGCGCCTTGGAGTGAAAGCTACGTGTTGTTGCTGGCATCCAAACCGACAAGTAGAGTTCGCAGAGCCTTAGCGACCCACCGGGCCCGAAAGTAAGGGGGGCCCGATGCACGGAGAGCTTTCAAGCTTGATCCCCAAAACGGCAGTCTTCATCGCGGTCGCCATGCTGTTATCGGCGCTACCGGCGAGCGCCCTGGCACAGAACGAACCGCCCAACCAGTTCGAAGGTCTCGACCTGACGGACGACAAGCCGGCCGAGCCCGCGCCCAAGCCGAGCGAGCCGAAGCCGGCGCGGCCACAGGCGCAGACGGCCGCGCCCAAAGCGAGCGGCGACGAGCCGGCGATGGAGCGGGACATCACGCAGGAAGACCGCGTGAAGAGCGTGCAGCGGAAGCTGTACTTGAAGAAGAGCCGCTTCGAGCTCGCGCCCTTCGTGCTGCTCGGCGTCAACGACCCGTTCTACAACAAGTACGGGTTGGCCCTGCGCGCGTCGTACTACCTGGCCGACACGCTGGCGCTCTCGGCGCGCGGGACGCTCTACCAGATCGAGCGCACCGAGGACGTGCGCGTCGCCAAGCGCACCTTCCGCGCGAAGATCTTCAACTCCGTCCCCATCTGGTCCGCGATGGGTGACCTGGAGTGGAGCCCGGTCTACGGCAAGTTCGCCTTCATGAACTCGATCCTGCACCTACCTGCTGACCGGGGCGGGCGTGGTGTTCGCGGAGACGTCGGCGACGGCGGGCCCGCACCTGGCCGCGGATCTGGGCTTGGGGGCGCGCTTCGTCGCGAAGGACTACCTGGCCGTCAACATGGCGCTCATCAACACCACCTACGTCGACCAGCCGGCCGGCACCACCAAGGGCATCACGCAGAACCTGATGGCCTTGCATGCCGGCGTCTCCATCTTCTTCCCGTTCAAGTCGTCCACCCGGGAGGCCGAATGACTCGCAAGCTCGGTTGGGTCGCCCTCGCGGTGGCGCTGTCCGCCGCGCCCGCCTACGCGCAGGACGCGGAGAGCGAGGCCGGCGACGTCTCGGAGGTCGACAAGGACCGCGTCGGCCCGCTGCGCGAGCGCGTGCGGCCGGTCTCGGGCTCGCTCTTCCTCAAGGAAGGCCGCTTCGAGCTGAGCCCCGCCTTCTCGATGTCGGTGAAGGACGCGTTCTACGCCAAGCGCATGTTGGGCGCGTCGCTCACGTACCACCTGTTCGAGTCGCTCGGCATCGGCGCGCACTTCGGCTACAGCTTCTTCCCGGTCCTCTCGGGCGGCTCGGGCGCGTCGCAGATCTGCTCGCTCGACGGCACCACCCGCGGTTGCCGTGAGCCGTCGCTCCCCGATCTCGACAACAACAACGCGCTCGGCCGGGTGGGGTGGGCCGGCGGGCTCGACGTGCAGTGGGCGCC
>CAZEDU010000105.1:0-8463 GCA_964511185.1 uncultured Myxococcaceae bacterium
CGAGGTCGAGCTGCGCGACGCGCACGGCAACCGGGTGCTCGGCGCGACCAACCTGGTCACGCTCGCGGTGGAGGCCGATGCCGGCGCCAGCGGCGTGCTGCAGGTCAGCGCGGTCAACGGGCTCGCGCGCTTCGACCCGGTCGCGTTCGACACGCCCGGCCCGAAGGTGCTGGCCGCGAGCGCCACCGGCCTGACCTCGGCCGTCTCCGCGCCCATCCCCATCTCGGTGGGCTTGCCGGCCACGCTCGCGTTCGTCTCGTCGCCGTCCGACGCCGCGGCGGGCCAGCTGCTGAGCACCGTGCGCGTCGCGCTCCAGGACGCCAAGGGCAACGTCATCACCGACCGGCCTTCGCTCATCACCCTTCGGTCTCACCTCAAGGCGACGCTTTGGGGCACCACCACGGTCCTCACCGAAGACGGCGTCGCGACCTTCGACGACCTGATGCTCGAGGAGGCCAACCCCGCGCACGCGCTCTCGGCCACCACCCCCGGCCTGGCCGCCTCGTTCCAGAGCGCGCTCTTCGCGGTGACGGCCGGGCCGGTGAGCGCCACGCAGTCGACGGTGCGCGCGAGCCGCAACGAGCTGGTGGCCGATGGCGTCGAGGAGGCGGTGGTGACGGTCAACGCGCGCGACGCCTTCGGCAACGCCGTCGCGGGTGCCACCGTCGCCATCACCGCCACTGGCACGCAGAACCTGCTCGCTCAGCCGATCGATCCGACGGGAAGCAACGGCGTGGCCACGGGCGCCTTGCGCAGCACCGCGGTGGAGCTCAAGCAGGTCACGGCGGAGATCGCCGGCCCGTCGCAAGCGGCCGTCACCGTGAGCCCGCCCGTGCCGGTGCGCTTCACCGTCGCGCCTCCGGTGCTCTCGCTGCAGCCGCCGTCGGGCACGTCCGCGTGCATCGCCATCCCCTACAGCGTGCGGCAGGCGCAGGCGCTGCCGGTCGACGTCGCGGTGGAGTACGACCGGGGCGATGGCGTCTTTCGGCGCGCGACGCAGGCGGGGAGCGCCGAGCACGACGGCGTCACCCAGACGGCCTCGTCCGCCGCGCCGGCTGGCCGCGCGCACACGTTCCTGTGGAACAGCTCGGCCGACCTGGGCGCCACCCAGCACGACGGCGTCCGGTTGCGGCTGGTGGCCACCACGCAGGGCGTGAGCGGCGCGCCGCAAGAGCTGCCGAGCCTGGCGGTCGACAACGGCATCTCGTTCGAGACGCCCCAGCCGCTGACCACGAACTTCTCGGGCTCGTTTCGCGTGGAGGTTCAAGACCTCGATCGCGACGGTCTGAACGACCTGTTGGTGCTCACCGCGACTTCGCTGCTCAAGAAGCTCCGCCTGCCCGACGGCGGCATCGTCGATGGGCCGAGCACCGCCATCGCGCAGACCTATGCCTTCATGCCGGCCGACTTCGACGAGGACGGCTTCGTCGACGTGGCGCTGTCGCGCGCCTCGAACGACGTGGTGGTGGCGTACAACGCGGGCGCCGGCGGCGGCTTCACGTTGGGAACGCCCGCCGCGCTGCCGGCCACCGCCTTCTCGATGGCCCGGGGCGACGTCGACGCCGACGGCCGGCTCGACCTGGTGGCGGTGACCGGGACGACCTTGACCGTGCTTCGTCAAACCGCGGGCGGCTTCACCACCTCCGCGCCGCCGCCGCCGTCCGACACCGGCGTCGGCTCGCCTCAGCGCGTCGCGGTGGGCGACTTCACCGGAGACGGGGTGATGGACCTCGTGGCGGTCCACTACAGCTTCACGCCCGGGCAGCAGAGGGGCGCGCTGCTCCTCTCGCAGGGGCTCGGCGGCGGGACCTTCGCCGTCCCGACCGAGCTGTTGCCGCTCACCGCGACAATGGGCGGGTTGGTGGCGGTCGATTTGAACCGCGACGGGCGGGAGGACCTGGTGGCCATCCAGGGCTCGAACGACAAGCTCGCGGTGCTGATCAGCGCGGGCAACGGCGCCTTTCTTCCTCCCCAGGAGGTCTCCGTCCTCGGAGTGCCCAACACGCTGCACGCCGATGACTTCAACCGCGACGGCCGGGCGGATCTGCTGGTCGGCTTCACCGGGAGCTTCATGGTGCTCCTGCTCGGCAAGGGAGACGGCGGTTTCGAGCCCGCATATCCCTTCTCCGCCGGCACCTACACCTCGACCGCCGTCGGCGACTGGAACGGCGACGGCCGGCCCGACCTCCTCACCCCCAACTATTATTTGGGCCTGACCGCGGTGCTGTACGGGCGTCAGGCGGCGTCCTGCAACCCGACCTTCGATGGGCCGATGCACTTCTCGCTCGGCCCCGGCTCCTTTCCAGGCCCGCTGGCGGTCGGCGACTTCAACCGCGACGGCAAGCCCGACGTCGTCTTCGGCGACCGGTCGAGCCAGGGCTACGGCTCGGCCGTCTTCCTCGGCAACGGCGACGGCAGCTTCCGGCTCTCTCAGCTCTACCCCAGCCTCTACCCGGGCATCCGCGCGCTCCAGCCGGTGGACTTCAACGGCGACGGCCTGCCCGAGCTGGCGTGCATGAGCCACGTGACCGGCGGCGTCAGCTACAGCGACCTGGCGTTCTGGCGCGGCACTTCGTCGGGCGTCTTCCAGTACCAGAGCTCGGTGCCGCTCGCCCCGACCCTGCAGTTCCTCACCTCGGGTGACCTGAACGGCGACGGCCGCCGCGACGTGCTCGTCACCTCGGCCGACAACGCGCCCTTCGCCGGGGCGGTGGTGCTCGCGCAGCCCGACGGCGGCATGGGGCCGCTCACGCCGGTGAGCTACCCCGACGCCGGGACGCGCGCGCTCCTGGCGGTCGACGTCGACGGTGACGGCGCCGACGACGTGGTGACCGGCAACGGGAGCGGCGTCGCGCTCTTGCGCGCCCTGGGCGGTGGCCTGTCGAGCGCCGAGCCGGTGGTGGGCGGCGATACCCGGTCGCTCGCGAGCGGCGACTTCGATGGCGACGGCTGGCCCGACGTCGTCGCTGGGTTGGCCAACGGCGCGGTGAGCGTCTTGCGCAACCAGCAGGGCAGCCTGGTCGAGTCCGCGCGCCCGATGGTGAGCGCGCTGGGCACCGCGCTCGAAGGACTGGCGGTGGCGGACTTCAACCGCGACGGGCGCTCGGACGTCGCCACGTACTCGGCGGCGGAGTGTCGCCTCTCGCTGCTGTCGGCCGACGCCGGCCTCCCGAGCGCCGCGGTGGCGCACTGGCGCGCGCCTTGCCCCTCGACCGGCGCGCCCTTGGGCTCGGGGATGCAGCTGCTCGCGGCGTCGGACTTGAATGGCGACGGCGCCGCCGACTTGGCGCTCGCCACCGCCGACGAGGGCATGGCGGTGATGCTCAACGACGGCGCCGGCTTTCGCTCCCGGTTCACCGAGCTCGCCGGGACGCCGGTTCGGGTCTTGGCGGCGCGGCTGAACGGCGATGGCCGGCCGGACTGGGTGGCCGTCGACACCACGTCGGTGCGGGCGGGGGTCTCCCTGGCCGACGGCGGCTTCAGCCTGGGCAGCTTGATCAACGCCGGCGCCAGCGTGCGCGACGCCGCGGCCGTCGACGTCAATCGCGATGGGAAGGTCGACGTGGTGACCGTGTCGGAGACGGATCAGACCATCCGCGTCTTCCCAGGCCAGGGCGATGGCCAGCTCGGCGCGGAGATCGCCACGTCGACCGCGCTCGCGTTGCGGCGGGTGGCGGCGGGCGACTTCAACCGCGACGGCGCGATCGATCTCGTCGTCGGATACGCGGGCACCGACCCGGGCGTGCGCCTGTTCCTCGGCAACGCGGCGGGCGGCTTCACGGCGTCGACCGTGGTGACGAGCGGCACCGGCTCGTCCGCGCTGGTGCAGGGGCTCCACGTGGGCGACGTCGACCGCGACGGCGCGCTCGACGTGCTGCTCCTTCGGCGCGCCGGCACGCTGCAGATCTTCCGCGGCAACGGGATCGGCGCCTTCAGCCCCGTGCCCGCGACGCAGGTGGCGACGGGCGGCCTGGGCGACTTCATGGCCGCGCGCGATCTCAACCGCGACGGGCGCACCGACGCCGTGGTGGGCACGACCTTGTCCGGCAGCCAGAGCACCGTCTCGGTCTGGCTGCAGCAGAGCGACGGCAGCTTCACCCAGTCGTTCAGCATGGCGAACCCCGTGGGCGCCATCGGCCGGCCGGAGCTGGTGGACGTCGACGGCGACGCCCGGCCCGACCTGCTCCTCGTCGGCAACGGCCGGGTGGCGGTGCTCCTGGGGAGCGGCGACGGCCAGTTCACCCTCGCGCACACGTACGCGGCGCCCGCGGCCAAGGACGTCGCCCTCGCCGACTTCGACTTGGACGGCAGGCCGGACATGCTGGTGCGCAGCGGCGGCATCGGCTCGCTGTTGGGCGGGGTCTCGCTCTGGCTGGGGCGTTGAGGCCTACCCGCCCCAGATGAGCGGCTCGCGCGCGTCCAGAAAGCGCGCGATCACCTGCTGGTGCGCCGCGGACAGAGAGAGCAGCTTGATGCCGAAGCCGGTGGCGACGCGGCCCCCGAACGAGCTGTGCGGGCGGTGCCAGACCACCTCGCCTTCGGTCTCGATGCGGTGGCGCGACAACAGCTCGAGCGACACCTTCACCCGCTGGCCAATCGGCAGGAACAGGGAGCTCGCGACGAAGACGCCGCTCACGTCGGCGTCCCCGGCGAGCCGGTAGAGGTTGCTCTTGCTGAACAGGTCGACCCGCACCTCGAGCGGCTGCCCGGCCCGGCCCGCGCGCGACCCGAGCACCTCGTCGAGCAGGGCCCGCACGTCGAGCAGCGGCTCCTGGCCCGGCGTGAAGCCCAAAGCGCGCGCGCCTTCGACGAGCAGCTTCTGGCGCGGCAGCACTTGATCGGCCGGCACGCGCTTGGCCATCACCTCGGGGGGCCCTTCGGTCGACAGCACGATGCGCGCGGAGCGCCGGGCCTTCAGCGAGCGCGTGATGACGAGCACCGCCGGCCACTCGATGCCGGGCAGCTCGGCGTCGAGCACCACCAGGTTGGGCGCCGACAGCTCGAGCAGATCGGGCGTCAGCCCCAAGGTGGACGCGAGCGTCTCGGTCGCGAACCCGCACGCCGACAGCTCGGCGGCGAGCCGCGCCAACAACGCCGGGTCGCGATCGACGATGACCGCGTGGCCCAAGCTCGCCTGGCTCACGCGCCTCCCAGCATCAGCTCGCGCTCCACCTCCGCTCGGCGGGTCGCCGCCCGGCGCGCCGTCTCCGCGTTGATGACGCCGGCCCGGCACATCTCGACCAGGTGCTGATCGAACGTCTGCATGCCGATGTCGTCGTGCGACCGCTCCATCAGGTTGGGCAGCGTGTCGATCTTCGCGCTGTCGCGAATCGCCTCCTGCACCGACCGGGTGACGAGCAGCGCCTCGACCGCCGGGACCAGGTTGGTGCCGTCTTGCCGCATCACCAGCCGCAGCGAGACCACCGCCTTCAAGTTGTCCGCGAGCCGCTGCCGCACGGTGGTCTGCTCCTCGGCGGGGAACATGCCGACGAACCGGCCGATGGTGCGCGGCACGTCCGGCGTGTGCAGCGACGAGACGACCAGGTGGCCCGTCTCCGCGGCCTTGAGGCACGTGTCGGCGGTCTCGTGGTCGCGCAGCTCGCCGACCATGATGATGTCGGGGTCCTGCCGCAGCGCCGACTTGAGCGCCGCGCTGTAGCTCTCGGTGTCGACGCCGATCTCGCGTTGAATCACCACCGCCTTGTCCGGCTGCATCACGTACTCGATGGGGTCCTCCACCGTGACGATGTGCACCCGGTCCGACTTGTTGGCGTGGTCGAGCATCGACGCGATGGTGGTCGACTTGCCGTTGCCAGTGGCGCCGGTGACGAGCACCAGCCCGCTGCGCGCCTGCGCGATCGACTCGACCACGCGCGGCAGGTTCAGCTGCGCGAAGGACGGCACCTCGAAGGGGATGACGCGCAACACCAGGCCGACCGAGCCGCGCTGATAGAAGATGCTGGCGCGAAAACGGGAGACCTGCGGAATGCCGAAGCCGCGGTCCACGTCGCGGCGGCCGCCGGCGAAGAACGAGTCGTTCGGGCCCAGGATCTTCTGCGCCAACAGGAGCGTGTCGTTCGAGGTCAGCCGTTCGAGCTTCGCCGCGAACAGCTCCCCGCGAATTCGATACGAAGGCGGGTAACCCACCTCCAAGTGTATGTCGCTCGCGCCTTTCTTGACCCCCACCCCCAGCAGCCCGAGCAGCTGTTCCAACGTCATCGTTCCTCCGTGACGGCCGCGCCACGACCCGACTGGCCAACGGACCGGATTGGACTACAGTCCGAGATTGAACGCATGGCAACTCGGCGCGCACCACTCGAGCTGGCTCAACAGGCCGAGAAGAAGGGGAACTTCGCCAAGGCGGTCGAAGCGTACTTGGAACATCTGAAGAAGAACGCCGACGACGCCCGGGCGCTCCTGCGCGTCGCTGAGCTGGAGGAGCGGCTCGGCCAGTCCGCCACGGCGGGCGCCCACTTTCGGCAGCTCGGCGCGCTGTCGCTCAAGCAGGGCTTCGCCGCCAAGGCGGTGTCCGCGGCCCGGCGCGCGTCGAAGCTCTTGCCCGACGACCCCGAGTCCGCGGCGGTGCTCGCCGAGGCGCTCGCCCAAGACGGCAAGCGGCGCGAGGCGACCGACGCGTTTGGGCAAGCCGCGCAGATCGCGGCCGAGCGCAACGACAAGGCGACGCGCAAGCGGATGCTCCTGCGCGCCAGCGAGTTCGACGAGTCGCCGCGCGCTTCGCTCGCGTTGGCCGAGCTGCTCGCCAGCGAGCGGCAGAACGACGAGGCGGCCGCCCTCCTGAGAAAAGTGGCGGAGCGGCTCGGAGAGCAGAAGGCGCTCGCCGACCAGCTGCGCGTGCTGGAGCGGCTGTTCGAGCTGTCGCACGAGGACCTTCGCCTTGGGCTGCAGGCCGCGCAGCTGGCGCTCGACCTCCGCGAGCACATGCGCTCGCTGCTCATCGTGCGGCGCGCGCTCGACGCCCACCCCGACGACGCGCGGCTGATCCGCTGCGCGGCGATGGGGCTCGAGGCCTACGGCGAGACCGCGCGCGCCGCCCGCGTGTACCGCGACAGCGCGCATCGCTTCGCGCGCCAGGGGGACACCGCGGCCGCGCGCGAGGCGTGGCTGTCGGTCCTGCGGCTGATTCCCGACGACCGCGCCGCGCAGGCGGCGATCGCCCCGGCGCTGCTGCCCAACGTCGGGCGGATGCTGGAGCGGCGGCCCAACCTGGCCGACATCGGGCTCGAAGAGCTCGACGACGCGGTCGCGGGGCTGGGCGACTTCGCGCAGCCGCCGCTCACGGCGGAGAGCGCGGCGGCCCCGACGGTCTCGCCAGAGCTCGATCTCGAGTCCTTCGCCGGTCTCACCATCGAGGTCGACAAAGTGCCGGGCGAGCCCATCGAGCTCGAGCCGATCGTCGAGCCTGCGCCCGCCGCTCCGATCGCCCGCGCGGCGCCGAGCGAGCCGCGCCAGGTGCGCAAGGCGCTGGTGCTGGGGCAGTCCCCAGAGGCGGGGTGGGCGAGCGCGGCCCTGGCCGACCTGGGCCTGGACGTGCAGGCGCTCGCGGACGACGCGTTGTCCTCTGCCTTCGAGGTGGTGCGGACCACCGGGCGCGACCTGGTGGTGGGGCCGGCCTGGTTCGTCGAGCCGCTCCTCCAGGAGCAGCCCGAGCTGGTGGCCGTCGCGCCGCTGTCGCCCGACGACGCGGCGGCGCGGCGGACCCTGTCGTCGCGCGCCGTGCCGGTCGTGCCGACGCTGGCGGTGGTCGATGCGAAGGACCTCGCGCGCGCGTTCGCGACCTTCGGACCGACGGTGGAGCTGGCCAACGCCGCGGGCCAGCGGCTCAAGGTGACGCAGGCGGGCGGCGAGGCGTTCCAGCTCGCCGTCGCCACGCGCAAGCTGGGCCCTTCGCTCGTGGCGCGGCCGTGGCTCGAGGAGCGCGCCTTCGTGGTGGCGGCGGCCGACGGCCAGCGCGCGCGCGCCCTCGGCGAGTTCGTGGGAGCGACGGTGGAGGGGCGCGCCGCCTTCGTGTCGTCTCCTCGCCCCGGTGAGCAGGAGCGGTCGGCGCTGGTGGAGCAGCTGCTCGCCGCGCTCGGGCTGCGGGGCATCGGCGTCGTCGGGCTCGCGTCGACCTCGGGCGGTTGGGCCTTCGACGGCTTCGCGCCGGGCTGGGGGCCGGGGGCGCTGGCGGTCGAGGCCCGCCTCACCGGCTCTTTGTTCGGCTGGGCGGTCGAGCTCGGCCGTGGCCTGACGCTGCCGGAGCTGCCCGCGCCGCGCGGCGCGGCGTGCGCGTTGGAGGTCGCCAGCGCCGAGCTCGCGTCGCTCAGCCAGCTGCGCGTCGAGACGGGGAGCGACGGCCGTGCGTTCGTCTGCGCGCACGCCGCCGAGCTCGAGCCCGCGCTGCGCCGCATCGCGCGCACCCTGAAACGGCCCGATGCCTGAGGTCGGCGGGCCGAGATCCAAGGG
>CAZEDU010000105.1:8473-17816 GCA_964511185.1 uncultured Myxococcaceae bacterium
TCACCGCCCCCTGTCCGACGCTCGGTCGCGGGCTCACCTTGAGCCTGACAACCACGGAGGGAGAGCCATGGAACAGGACATCGAGCCCACGGAAGGCTCCCAGCCGGAGCCCTCCTCCGAGCCCGACGCGGGCGCGGCAGAGCAGCTCCTCGGTGGCCTCCGGCAGATTCAGAAGATCATCGTCGAGCCCCGGGCGCGGGAGCTCGAGGTCGCGATCGCGGCCATCGAGGAGCGGCGCGGGAGGGACTTGACCGAGCTCAGGCGAGAGGTCGACCGCGCCGTTCACCGCTCCGACGACTTCATCAAGAGGGAGTCATCCTTGCTCGCCGAGCGGCTGACCGCCGAGCGGCGCGAGAGAGCGCGTGTCGTAGAAGAGCAGGCGCGTGCGCTCGACGCGCACGTCCGTCGGCTCGAAGAGCGGATCGGGCAGCTGGAGGAGCAGCTCGGCCAGGACAGCCGCGACTTGCGTCAGCTGATCTTGGATCAGCACAGGGAATACACCGACGAGCTGCGCGGCTGGCGCGACGACATGGCGGTGGCCATCGCGCGCGAGCTGAGCGGGCTCAAGTCCGAGAAGGCCGATCGCTCGATGTTGGCCGAGCTGCTCGCCGAGGTCGGTGAGCGGCTCTCCGGCAGGCGGGTGGAGGCCCTGACCCCCCTGACCCATTGAAAGCCACGCATGCGCGAGCCGACCTTGCCCGACGATGAGGAGCTGCTCGAGCAGCTCCGCGCGCAGCTGCTCTCGAACGAGCGGCGGCGCTTGGCGCGCCTGGAGGCGCAGCTCGACCCGTCGCAGGTCGCCGCGCGCTTGGCGGACCACCTGCCGCGCGCGGTGAAGCTCTGCACCGAGAAGGACCAAAAGCTCTCCTGGGCGCTGCAGCCGGCGCTCGAGAGCGCGATTCGGGAGACGGTGCGCAAGCGCCGCGAGGAGCTCGCCGACGCCATCTACCCCATCATCGGTCCGTCCATCTCGCGCGCGCTGAAGAAGATCATCGCCGAGATGCTGCAGCGGCTGAACGAGGTGCTCAGCAGGCGGTTTTCGATCGAGAGCATTCGCTGGCGGTTGGAGGCGAAGCGCACCGGACGGCCGTTCACCGAGGTGGCGCTGCTTCGGACGCTCGTCTACCGCGTCGAGCGGGTGCTGTGGATAGACCGCGCCAGCGGGCTCTTGCTGTGCCACGTGACGAGCTTCGATGTCCCTGACGAGGAGCCCGCGCGCCTCTCGGCGTTGCTCGCCGCGCTCAATGCGTTCTCGCGCGAGGCGCTCGGCGCGCGGCAGGGCCTCGAGCGACTCGAGGTGGGTGACCGGTCCGTGTGGATCGAGAGCAGCTCGAGGACCCTCATCGCCGCGGTGGTGCGTGGCAATCCGCCCGTCGCGTTCTCGGATACGTTGCGCGGCGCGCTCGAGCAGTCGCAGCTCGAGCTCGCCGAGGCGCTGGACGCGTTCGAGGGGGACGTGGCGCCGTTCGAGCGCGCGCGCCCGCTCCTGGCCGAATGCCTGAAGCAGGAGACGCTGGCGCCCTCCCATCGGCGCGCGCAGCGCCTCGGCGTGGCGCTGCTCGCGGTGCTTTGGTTGCTGGTGGGTGGCGTGATGGTGTGGCTCGTCGCGTCCGTGCGGAGCTTCGAGCGGTCCGTCGCGGCGCTGCGCGCCGAGCCGGGGCTGGTGGTGATCTCGGCGAAGCGCCGCTGGGGCGCCGACCGCGTCGAAGGGTTGCGCGATCCGCTCGCGCGGAGCCCCGAGGCGGTGCTGCGCGCCCACGGCGTCGACCCCGGTGACATCGAGACCAGGTTCGAGCCCTACCAATCGCTCGAGCCGTTGTTGGTGGCGCGGCGAAGCGCCGCGCGCCTGGAGCAGCTGGTCGAGCCCTTTCCCCCCCAGGGCACGGAGATCTCGCCGCGGTTTGCCCTCGAGGCCGCCGAGGCGGCCCGCGCGTTCTTCGCGGCGGCGGATCAGGCCGGCTTGCGCGCGTCGTTGATCGTCCGGGGCAGCTCCGACGACGCCGGACCGCCGGAGCTGAACGCCTCGCTCGCCTGGGACCGCGCGGAAGGTGCGCGGCAGGCCCTCCTCGCCGAAGGTCTGCCGCCCGACCGCATCGTCGCGCAGCCCGACCCGGATGGCGGCCGCCGCGAGGTGCGGCTCGAGCCGAAGTGGGAGGGCGCGCCGTGATTCGAAAGAAGGTCACGCTCCTGGGCGCCAGCGCGGTGGGCAAGACGAGCCTCGTCCGTCGGTACGTTCACGGGCGGTTCTCCGACATCTACCGGACGACCATCGGGGTGCAGATCCACAGCAAGCGCGTCGAATGGAGCGGGGGCCCCGTCGAACTCCTGCTGTGGGACTTGGAGGGCGAGGACGCCTTCGCCCAGGTGCAGCTCAGCTACCTGGGAGGGACCTCCGCGTACCTGCTCGTGGCCGACGGCACGCGCGCCGCCACGCTCGACGCCGCGCTGGAGATCGACGAACGGGTGAGGCGCGCGCTGGGCGAGCTGCCTCGGACGGTGGTCATCAACAAGCTCGACCTGTTCGAGCAGTGGGAGGTGTCCGACCGCGACATTCGCCGGCTGTTGGCGCGCGGCATCGACGTCCAGCGCTGCAGCGCGAAGAGCGGCGCCGGCGTGGAGGCGCTGTTCACCTCCCTGTTGTCCGCCGCCCTCGGCTCCCAGCGCGGGGTAGACCTGCCGGGGGCGCCGTGAGCGCGACGGATCAGCTCGAGCTGATGCTCGACTTGGTGGCAGGTCCGCTCCAGACGTTGGTGCTCGAGCGGCTGTCGGACGGCGCGTTCCGCCAAGTCGGGAAGGCGCCCGGCTGGATGGCCGAGCTCGTCGAAGGGGAGGGCTGGGAGCCACGCTCGGCGTTCCCGTTTCTGCAGACCTTCCTCGAGCAGGCGGAGGCCGTCTGGAGCGGACAGGACGGCGCGTTCTGCCGCTCGGGTTTCTGGACCCAACCTTGTGCCAGAGAGCGGCTGTTGCACTTGACCGCGCGCGCGGTGCGCCTGGGCGGCGCGTCGCTCTTGCTCATCGTGCGCGACGAGGACTCGTACCGCGACCACCAGCTGCTCGCGCAGCGCGGCCGCGAGCACGGGCTCGCGCTGGAGCAGCTGCGCCAGGAGGTTCAGAAGAAGGAAATTCTCGTGCACGCCATCGTTCATGACCTGGCGGTGCCGATCAACGCGGTCACCGGCACGCTCGGGCTGATCGAGGAGGCACCCGAGCGGCTGCCGCCCGAGCTGTTCAAGCTGGTGGAGGCTGCCTCGCGCGCGTCGCACCGCCAGGCCCAGCTGGTGCGGCAGATCCTCGACGCGTTCTCGGCCGAGCACGAAGAGCTGGCCCAGGTCGAGCGCAGCTGGTCGAAGGCGCCCGACGTGCAGCGGGCGGTGATGGCGGCGCTCGAGCTGGTGGAGCCGCAGGCGCGCAGGCAGGGCGTGCGCTTGCGCGTCGATTGTGCGGCCGGGGCGGACCACCGCGTGGTCGCGGAGGCGTCGCGGCTGGAGCGCGTGTTGGTGAACCTGCTGGAGAACGCCATCCGCTTCAGCCCGCGCGGGAAGGAGGTGCGGGTCGCGCTCCAGCCGCAAGACGAAGCGCTCATCGCCCTGGTGGACGACGAAGGGCCCGGCGTGCCCGATGCGCTCAAGCCCAGGCTGTTCGAGAAGTTCGTGCAAGGGCGGGGGCGCACCGGCCGCGTCGGCCTGGGGCTCTACTTCTGCGCGATGATGATGCACCGGTGGGGCGGAGCGATCGCCGTCGAGCGCGCCCCGTCGGGGGGCGCGCGCTTTCGGCTGCGCTTCTTACGGCCGCAGCTCGGCGCTCCCGCTCATGGCCATTCGCTGGTCGATCCTCGCCAGTAGCCAGTCGACGAACGTGTCCTTCGTCATCACCTGCTCGATCTGCAGCTCGGCCCATATCGGCAGGCGCGCCGCCGCGCGATCGCCCGTCTGCACCAGGATGGGCAGCTCGCGCAAAGCGGGGTCCTGCCGGACGCGTCGCACCAGCTCTCGCCCGTCCATCACCGGCATGCGCACGTCGGTGATGAGCAGCGCGACGTCGTGTGTCTTGAGCAACGCGAGCGCTTCGGCGCCGTCTTTCGCCTGCAGCACGTCGAACGACGGCTCGAGGATCGACGTAAAGGCAAAGCGCATCTCCGGGTCGTCGTCCGTCACCAGGATGGTCGGGTGGTCGCCCGCGCTGCTCAGCGCGCGCGTGACCGCCTCACGCAGCCGCCGCGGGGTGACGGGCTTGCGCAGAAAACCGGAGCAGCCTCGCAGCACCCCTTCCGCCGCGGCCGGCACGACCGTGACGAACATGAACGGGATGCCGTAGCGGGCGACCATGCGGCTGAACGCCCAGCCGTCCGTCTCGGGCATCAGGATATCGGCCAGCACCAGGTCGGGCAGCCAGTGGTCGAGCAGCGAGAGGGCCGATTGCGCGCTTGCCGCCAGTCGGACCTCATGGCCTGCCTCCCGCAGCGCGCTCTCCATCCAGGCGAGCGTGTCGTGGTTGTCGTCGACGATGAGCAGCCGTGCCATGCTTCGTTCCTCCCTCAGTCGGTAGGGTAAGAACGCTGGGAGGAAAGCGCCGGAGCCGCCCTCTAAGCCGAGTTCTGTTCTGGCCGTCTCATCGACGGACAGCAGCGAACATTCATCTAGGGCCCAAGTTGCCTTGGGGCCTCATCAGCGAGCAAACCCGAGAGCACAGAAGGCAGGCGACCTTCGTTCTCCGAGGAGAACGGCTCTCCTATTGGCTCTTGCTCCAGGTGGGGTTTGCCGTGCCGGTCAGGTCACCCTGGCCGCGGTGCGCTCTTACCGCACCGTTTCACCCTTACCGGCCGCCGTTGCCAGCGGTCGGCGGTCTGTTCTCTGTGGCACTTTCCTGCGGATCGCTCCGACTGGCCGTTAGCCAGCACCCTGCCTTGTGGAGCTCGGACTTTCCTCCCGCCACCCCGTCCTGCGGTGACCGGCGTTCGCCCGGGCTGCTCCGGCAACGAAGGCTATAACCCGCTCCACCGAGCGGTGTCATCCGACCTGCTGCGCAGCGTGAGGTCTGGTTCGATCAGCGCCGGTACGTCCAGTGCCAGAACTCACCGCGCACGTCGTTGACGAACCCGAACTTGCGCGCGTTCTGGCTGAGCCAGCGATACGCGCGCGTGCCGTAGCCGCCGATGTTGCCGATGTCCATCGACAGCCCTTGCTGGTGGTTGGAGTGGCCCGGCGGCGCGGCGCGGCCTGAGCCGTAACGACGGTAGAGGACTTGCTGCTGGTAGTGCGTTCGGAAGCCGCTGGTGTGGGTCAGACGAACGCCGGCCCGCCGCGCGGCGCGGATCATCGCCAGGTACCGCGGCGCCACGTGCGCCGCGAGGTACTGCCCGCCGCCGACCGGTACCACCTTGATTCGACGCGGGCGGCCGCGGTGGTACGCGATCGCGGACTTGGCGCGAAGCGCCGGCTTCTTGAGCAGGTTCACGCCGGGGGGCGGCGCTTTCAAACCGAGCAGCGCGGCCCAGGTCTGTTGTCCGACCTTGCCGTCGACCTTGAGCCCGCGCGCGAGCTGAAAGCGCTTCACCGTCGCGACCAAGGCGCGGTCGAAGACGCCGTCGATCTTCGGCACGTTCAGCTTGTTTTTGCGCAGCAGCTGCTCGAGCTTTCGTACTGGTTGGCCCTTCGCGCCCAGTTGGAGGGCGGGGTGCCGGCGCAGGGTCGCCCGAATCGATGAAGCCATGCATCCTCTCGAAGCAGCAAGGATTCCCCCAATGGTTTTCTGAAGCGGGCAAGAGAAAGTTTCCGTAAACCTTCCCTTCATGTGGGTCGAGCTCCTCATCATCGTGCTTTTGATACTCGCCAATGGGGTGTTCGCCGGCGCCGAGCTGGCGGTCATCTCGATTCGAAAGACGCGCCTTCAAGAGCTGGTGGATCAAGGCAGCAGCCGCGCGCGCGACGTCCAAGTCCTTCGCACACAGCCGGAGCGGTTCCTCGCCACGGTGCAGATCGGCATCACCGTGGTCGGCGCGACGGCGAGCGCGTTCGGTGGCGCTTCGCTCGCACAGCACTTGGTCGAGCCGCTGCGGCGCATGGGGCTCGAGCGCTCCGCGGAAGGCGCGGCGTTCGCGCTGGTCGTCGCCTTCGTCTCCTACCTCTCGCTCGTGCTCGGCGAGCTGGTGCCGAAGTCGCTCGCGCTCAAGTACAGCGAAGGGTACGGGCTCGTCGTCGCCAAGCCGCTGCGCGGGTTGTCGTGGCTCGGCCAGCCGCTCATCTGGCTGCTCACGCAGAGCTCGAACGTGGTGCTGAAGGCGTTCGGGGATCGCACCACGTTCACCGAGTCGCGCCTGTCGCCCGAAGAGCTGCAGCAGCTGGTCGAAGAAGCCGCGCGCGTGGGGACGCTCAACCCCAAGGCAGGCGAGATCGCCTCACGCGCCTTCGACTTGAACGACCTGCGCGTGTCCGAGGTGATGGTGCCGCGGCAAGCGATCGTCGCGCTCCCCAGCAGCGCGAACGCGGACGAGGTCAAGCAGCTGCTCCTCGAGCACGGCCACTCCCGCATGCCGGTGTACGAGGGCACCGTCGACAACGTGGTGGGCTACGTCACCGCGAAGGACCTCTTGTCCCTGGTGTGGGAGCGCGCGCTCATCGTCTTGAACGACGTGGTGCGGCCCGCCTACTTCGTGCCCGAGACCAAGCGCGCGGTCGAGGCGCTGCAAGAGCTGCAGGCCCAGCGCATCCAGCTCGCGATCGTCATCGACGAGACGGGCGGGGTGTCGGGCCTGGTGACGGTAGAGGACTTGGTCGAAGAGGTCGTCGGCGACATCTTCGGCGAGCACGACCGCGTGCCCGAGACGATCCGGCGCGAGGGCAACGGCGCGTTCCTGATTCAGGCGACCACGCCGATCCGCGAGGTGAACCGTGCGCTCGCCACCGAGCTGCCCGAGGGTGAAGGCTTCACCACGCTGGCGGGTTTGGTGCTGCGCGAGCTGGGGCGCATTCCCGGCGTGGGTACGCGGGTGGCGTTGCCGGACGGCTCCCACCTCGAGGTGGTCGACGCGTCGCCCCGACGTGTGCGGACGGTGCGTCTGTACAAGGCGGACGTTCGGAGGAAGACGTGAGTCCGTATGAATGAGGGAACGGTTGTCGTCGGGGTCTTCGTGGTGGCGGTCGGGATCGTGGCCATCTCGCTCGGCCTGGCCGGCACCGCGTTGTGGCGGGGGCGCGAGGGCAGGGGGCTTCCTTCAGGCCTGGTGGCGTGTCTGCCGATCGCGGCGACGCTGCTCGCCCTGCTGTCGTGGGGATACCGCACGGGATGGGCGTTGGTGAGCGCGCTCTTGGCCATCGCCGCGGCGAGCCTCTTCGCCATCGCGGTTCGAAGCAGCCCCGGAGCGCGGAACCGGATGATCCGCTGGTCGTGGTGGGCTTCGCTCGCGCTGCTTCTGAGCTACGGAGGCTGCGTCGCCGCGGGACGGCTCGTTTGAGCACCGACGGCGTTCGCGAACCGAAGAACGCTCTCCGGCGCGCAGCCCTCTGCCTTGTTGCTGATGAACACGAAGGCTTGGGCGTCGCCGCGCAATGCCTCGACACAGAGTTGAGCCAGTTGGGCGCGGCGGAGCAGGTCTTCGTCGGCAAGGCGATCGAACGGGTGGTAGCGCTGCCGTGCCGCCTCATGGGTGTCTCCAGGGCGGGTGAGCCAGCGGACGACGAGCACGCGGCGAGCGGCTTCGGGCAGGAGCTCCCGTTGCTCGAGCACGCCAGGCATGGAGGTCCAAGCATTGTGACAGTGCACGGCGCCGGCATCGGCCAGGGCGGCTCCATACGCGCGGGTGAGCAGCTCGGAGTTCCTGATCTCCACCGCGTAGATCGGCCCCTTCGGCAGCCGCCGGAGAAAGTCGTGCAGCCGGCTGGCGAACTGCGCCGGGGAACGGACCTCGAAGCGAGGGAACTGAAAGATCAGCGGCCCGGCCTTCTGCCCCAGCCCTTCGACGAACGGAGCGACGACTTGATCCGCTGCGTAGGCGGCGTCGAGCAGGCGCGGGTTTCGCCGGCCGTCGAGGTTGAACCGCGTGAGGTGCTCGTGCGCCTTGGCCGCGAAACGGAAGTCGTCGGGGACCTGGGCGGCGAACTCGGAGAAGGTGGCCGCGCTGATGGGGCCGTAGAAGGTGCGGTCGATCTCCACCGCGCGGAGCAGCGGATGCCGGGAGTACGCGGTGAGGCCGCGACGGACAAGCTGCTTCGGTGGCGAGCGAGCGGCGTAGAGCGCGCCGCTCCAACCCGGGTAGGTCCACGACATCGTGCCCAACCGAAGGGCCGGCGGCAGTCGCTTGGAGAGCGCAGCCACCTCGTCTGGCACCGGCGCCAGGTCGAGCTGCTCCTGGTCTTGGCCGAACAGCGAGAGCTGTGACATCAGATTCGACAGCGCCGCATCGCCCGATTGCTGGCGCAAGGGAGCTTGAACGTCGGGACATCCCTATGTTTAGCATCCACCATGCGCTCGCACGTCGATGGCTTGAAAGTTCGCAACCTGATCCTGTTGTCGATCATCGGTCTCGTCGGGTGTAGCGGCGGTAACACCACCCCTCCTCCGAACACCCCTCCTCCCGAAGAACGGTTCGAGCAGGTGGTGGGCACTGCTGGCGGGACGGTCGCGGCGGCCAGCGGCGTGTCGATCGAGATTCCGGCGGGTGCCCTCACGGGAGACGTCACCATTACGATCGAGGAGGTCGCCGACGCAGCACCACCGAGCGGCGCGACCTCACTCGGCAAGACGATCCAGTTGGGACCCGAAGGGCAAGCCTTCGCCGTTCCCGTGAAGGTGAAGCTTCCGTGGAGCGGGCCGGACAATCTCCCTGTGGCGCTCGCCCACTCGCCGCGCGGCGGTGGCAACTGGACGACGCTCACGGACAACACGGACTTCGACGCCACGCATGTGTGGGCGGAGACCAACAGCTTCTCGTGGCTCCAGCCGGTCGCCTACCAAGGCGCAGCGGATACCCCCATCATCTTGGACAAGGACAACCCCACGGGCTGGACCGAGCTCATCTCGGTCGGAGCGACCCCGAACCTGGTGCTTCAAGGCACGGGCTTCCGTGGAGATACCGTCGTCAAGCTGTTCAAGGAAGGTGTGACAACGGCGACGGTGACGCCCGTGAAGCTCACCAAGCAGGGTTTGGAATTTAAGGTCCCTGCGGCCTTCACGGCTACGGTCGGACTGGTCACGATTGAAGCCAAGAACCCGCAGGCCACCGTCGGCGACGAGGCCGCGGTCTATGTCGTCAACAATCCCCAATTGCAGAGTCTGTCGCCTTCGTCGATCAACATCGAAGAGCGGCTCGACAATAACTACTCAGACATCCAGTTCTCGGTGAACGTGA
>CAZEDU010000106.1:0-3527 GCA_964511185.1 uncultured Myxococcaceae bacterium
CCAAGGGGCTCGCCGCGCAAGTGGCGACCTGGAGCCTGTAGCGGAAATGGGGGACTGTCCCCTGTTCCGTCGAGCCAGCCAGAGCAGCAGCAGCGCTCCCCAGGGCCATAGGCCGCCGCCGGCCCCACAACCGCAGCCGGTCGGAGCGCGCTCCTCGCCCAAGCCGGAGACGTTCGAGATCGGCACGCCGTGGATGCTGGCGAACCCCGTGGGCCTGGGGTTCCCGAGCAGCGGAAGCCGGGCGCTGTAGCTCACCCGCACCGTCCCGCGCGCCGGCAGCGCGATGCCATCGACGAGCAGCGTCTCGTCTTGGACCTCGGCGACGACGCGCCCCTCGCTGGCGCGCACGCTTCCGGCGATCGCCTTCAACCCATCGAGCGATTCCTGGAACCGAACCCCCGACAGGGCGCAGTCGGTCGGGTTGGTGATCACAATCTCCACCCCGATCGGCTCGGCGCTCGACGCGATGGGCGTCGTCAGCCGGTGCGCCACCTCGGCGAAGAGCGGATCGGCGATCACCTGAACGCGCGTCGTGCCCTGAGCCTGGTTGCCCGGCGCGGCGAGAGCGGTGGTCTGAAGCTCGAAGCTCTGGCCCAGCAAGCCCTCCAGCTCCCTCTGCGCGCTTTGCACCCGCACGGCTCCGCCCGGCTCTGAGACGAGCTCCATCGCTGGCCCCGACAGCTGCGCCCACTGCACCTGCGGGGTCGGGCAGAACCCCGCCGGCGGCGGCCCCATCGAGATCGTCCCTCGGGCGCCCGCTCCGCACGCCGCGGAGATCGTGCGCGGGCCGACCTCGCCCACCCCCGCGGGCAGGAAGAGCGCGGTGAAGCTGTCGCTGACCACCTTCCCGGTCGCGCCGCCGTCCGCGAAGAGCTCGGCGGTGACGATGAAGTCCCCGCCGTTGCACCCCGACGGAATCGGCACCGAGAACGTGCCCGGGGGGAGCGCGACGTCCGACGAGGTCTCGAGCCCTCCGTCGCGCGTGACGAGCAACCGCCCCGAGAGCCCGCGGTCACCGGGGCAGTTCGCGGTGGTGGACAGCGCGCCTTCGTAAGCGGTCCGCGCCACGTTGTACGCGCCGCTCATCGAGAAGCCCGCGTCCTCGATCGGATCCAGGACTTTGACCAGGTCGATGATCTGCTCGCTCGCGGCCGACACCTGGCCCGTGCCGTCGTTCATGCGGTTTCGCGCTTCGAGCCGGAGTTGCCCGCTCACGCACGCGTCGCTCGAGACCACCTCGACGGTGCGGCCGCTGAAGCCCGGCGGCGACACGGAGACCCCGCCGGCGCGGAACGACACGCCGGGAATCGAGCCGCCCGCGGCCACCGTCCACTCGGTCTGCACGCCTGGAAATCCGTTGGCCGCCGCGCAGACGTGTCCCGCGTCCAGGTCGCCGTACGACTCGGTCTGTCCCGCGATCTGCGTGGCCGGTGACACGAGCACGGGCGGACGCGGCGTGCCCCAGGGGAGCAGCTGCACGCTCACGACCGCCGGGACCGACGCGTCGGCGAGGTCGACCGCCGCCACCTCGACCTGCGCCAGGCCACCGTCCGCTTCGCAGAACGTGTCGGGCGGCGTCACCAGCACCGAGCCGCCGTCCACCGCCACGCTCAGCCCGAGCGAAGTGACCTCCCGCGCGGTGAAGAAGTCCGGCGCGCATCCGCCGACGCCGGGTGACGCCGCCAGCGCCGTCGCGCCCTCGCCCGCGCGCACCGTCGTGGACGCCGGGGTGACGTTCGGCATCGCCGGCGGCGCGGTGTGGCGCACCTCGATGATCGCGGGGATGGACTGGTTGTGCGCCGCGAGGCCGTCCGACAAGGTGACGGTGAACGGAAACTGAGCCGCGCTGGTGCCGCAGAACGCGTTGGGGGTCGGCGTGACCTGCACCGTCGCGCCGGAGGGGTCGATCGGCTGCAGCGTCAACGGGTACCCCGCGGCGTTGGGCGTCCAGGTCACGAACACCGGGTCGCCGTCGTCGTCCCCCGCGTCGACGCTGAACTGCGCCGGGCCCTGATCGTTGGCGACCAGCGTCGGCAAGGCGAGCGCATTCGGTGGCGACTGGTTCCAATAGACGAGCACGTTGTTGCCGCCCACCGCGTCGATAATGGCCGCGCAGAACTCGGCGCCGATGCAGGCCACCCGCTTGAAGTCGCCGGCGGCGAGCGCGCCCGGCAGCGTCGCGGGCGAGCGCAACCACAGCGCGCCGGGCTGGGACGGGTGCGGCAGCGGCCGAAACACGTCGCGCGCGCCGGAGGTCCGCCCGGTCGCCATGCCGAACCCTCGGCCGAACGCGTCGCCGCCGCTCAGCGAGAACGCCGCCGAGCCCACGTCGATCGCGCCGCCCGGCAGCGTCACCGGCGTGAAGGCGGGCGGCGCGAGGGAGATGTTGGCGACCTGCTCTAAGCCGCCGTCGCTCGGCACGACGAACGCGCCCGGCGCCCCGCCGTTGTCGAACAGCCACACGTCCTTCGGCGCGCCGCCGCGGTCGAACGCGCGCACCAGCTGCGCGTCGGTGGCGAACAGCAGCTGCGTCAACCCTTCCACCACCACGAGCGAATGGTCGGTCGCGCCGATGCGCAGCGCGCTCAACGGCTTCGAGCTCAAGAGCGCCGCCGACGCCGCCAGGCCGCCGGGATCCGCGACCGGCACCCAGCCGCCGCCCGTGCCTCCGGTCGGCGAGTAGACGAACGCGAAGGTGAAGCCGTCCCACCCCACCGCGTAGCCGGAGCCGGCGAGCGTGTGGCGCATGCCCTTGCCGTCGGGCAGCGGCGCGCTGGCCGTGCCGCACGGCACCGAGGACCAGGTGATCGTGCCGTTGGAGAGCAGCGCCGCCACGCACCCGCGCGCGTCGCGGAAGCCGCCCGCCGGGTTGGAGACGAGCACCGCGCCCGTCGCCGGCGTGCCACCGTCGATGAGGTACACGCCCTCGAACACGCCGCTGGTGCTGGTGATGGAGATCACGCCCGCATCGTGGACTTGAAGATCCGTCGGCCGGCCCGGCACGCCGGCGGGCTGCCACGCGGCGTGCCCCAACGCCCCGGCGAGCAAGACGGCCACGAAGGCCACGGTGGATGAGCGCTGCTTCATCTTCAGAACCCCAGCTCGGCGCGCAGGTAGAGCCGATTGTGCCGCTCCGGATCGGTGGCCGACACCCCCAGCCCGCTGAAGCCCGCGAAGGTGTACCCGAGCGCCACCAGCGCCTCGTCGGTGAAGCGGTAGCCCGCCTCTCCGCGCCAGGCGGTGAGCGCTCCGCCGTCGGGAGCGGACGATCGGCGCGCCACCTCGGCCGCCAGCTCGAGCCCGCCCACCACCGCCACCGACGGCCGCAGCGCGCCCGACAGCACCAGGCCCGTGTCGCCCGCAACCACCGACCAACCGGCGTGACCGCCGGCCGCCAGCGCGAAGCGCCGCCCGAAGCGAACCGACGGGAGCAGCGAGGCGATGTGCAGCGTGCGCTCGGCGAACAGGCCGCGCGAAGGCGGCGGCAGCTCGCGCTCGATGGCGTAGCGGAGCACCACGAGCGCCGG
>CAZEDU010000106.1:3537-9629 GCA_964511185.1 uncultured Myxococcaceae bacterium
GAGCGCCGGCGACCAGCGCAGCGACAGCCCCGCGGAGCCCTCGAGCAGCCGCGCCACCACCCTGCCCGCCTCGGCGGTGTCGGTGAAATGCAAGCGGGCCGAGGCGCTCAGCGGGCGGGCGAGGGAGACCTGCGAGCCGACCCCGACCAGCCGCTGGCGCCGCGGCGTCGCCTGAAGCCCGCGCGCCGGCGCGCCCCGCTCGTCTCGCAGCTCGGCGCGGCCGTACAGGCGAACGCGCTCGTCGATCCACCGCACCGAGAGGCCGCCGGCGTCGCGCGCCCCGCCTGGGACCGCCGTGCCGAGCAGATCGCGCAGCCCGTGCTCGTACCGGCCGCTCAGCTCGAGCCCCCGCATCAGCGTGTGCCGCACCCCGACCGCGCGCGACAGGCGCAGCTGGTTCGCGTCGTGCGCGGCGGTGTCCTCGACGAACACCTGCGCGTCGTCGACCTCGGTGCGCGCGCCGGTGACCGCGCGCCGCTCGCCCCAAGCAGGGCCATCGACGTCGACCGAGTAGCCGCCGTACCAGACCTGCTCTTCGAAGCGGCGCTCCGCCTGGCCCCAGACCAGCGGCCCCAGCCGCGGCCCCCAGCCGCCCCGGACGCCCACCTGGCTCTTGCCGTCGACGGCCACGTCGGCGCCGAGCGCGCTGAACGAGTCGTCGAAGGTGCCGGGCCCTTCTCCCCGGGTGAAGAGCACCTGCTTGTGCGACGCCACCAGCTTCACGCGCGGGTGGGCCTGGTAGTAGCCGCTCAAGCCCGCAGCGCTGCGCCCGCCGGTCCGAAGCGACCCGCCGCCGCCGTCGAGCGCGAGCACGTCGACCGCATCGGCCGCCTGAAGCTGCGCGTCCTTCAGCTCGAGCGAGACGCCGTACGAAGGGCGCCGCCACCCGCCGAGCAGCCCCAGCGTCCGAGACGCGAACGGCAAGGTGGAGAACGGCGCGCGCGGATCCGCGGTGAGCCGGTCGTCGACCAGCGCGCCGACGGCGAAGTTCCCGAACGGCTGCTCCGCCAAGAGCGACGCCTGGCGAAGCCCGAACGGGTCGGCGTGCGCCGCGTCGGAGAAGCCGCTGGTGCGGCGGCGGAACGAGGCGTCGACGTAGCCCTTGCCGCCGATGCCCTTGCCCCGCGCGCGCAGCGTGAGGGCCTGCCCCTCGGCGTCGCCCAACGTGCTGGGCCGCAGGAACGACAGGCCGCCGTCGTCGGAGACGCCGAACGCGTCGAAGCCGATCGCCGCGCCCGCGCTCTGCGCCGCCTCCGCCATGAGCACCAGGGGCCCGACCGGCGCGCGCGCGGTGGCGCGGTAGAGCGTGAACCGATCGCCGCCGCCCTGCTCGCGCAGCCCACCCACCGACAGCGTCGCCGGCCCGATGCCGCCCAGCGCGCGCCCCCCGAACGCGTCGCGGCCCTCGCCCGAGAGCAGCACCCGCTCGTAGTCGACGACCAGCACCGGCTCGGGCCACCGCGTGAGCGGCTCGGCCAAAAGCAGCGGCGCCCCCGTCAGGAACGAGAGCGGCTCGGCGAGAAGGATGCGGCCGGCGGCGTAGTCGATTTCGTAGTCCCGACCGCGCGAGAGGTGCCGCTCGCGCACCGTGAGCCCGGTGATGCCGTCGCGCACCTCGACGCGCACCACCTCGCTGCCTTGCGCCACGCCGAAGTGGCCCAGGTAGTAGACGCTTCCGCCGGTCGCGCGCAGCTCCTCGTGCGCCGGCGCGAGCGCCAGCCCCCGCGTCGGGTCGGTCAGGCCGGGCGCGGCGAAGGCGGACAGCCCCGCCCACGCGAAGCGATCTTTCGGGGTGTGCACCTCGAGCGACGGCCCGAACAGCTCGCGCTGGTATCGGCCGACCTCGCTGTCCGCCCACTGCGCGCGGGTGGTGCCGAACCCCAGGCCGCCCCAGTCGTCGTGCCGCACGTCCAGGCGCAGGCGCCCCTCCGGCGCGTTGGGCACCGTGGCGATCGCGTCGTCGCCCCACTCGGTGGGGTAGCGCTCCACGTCGAGCGCGCGCTCGAGCCGCTCCGGCCGCCGCGGCGCCGCCAGCGCGCCCGCGCCCCAGCGCCGCACCTCGGCGAAGTCCGCGTCGTCCAGCGCGAGCTCGCCGGCGATGAGCACCTTCCCCACCCGATGCTCGCCGTGGGCCGCGCCTCGACCGAGCAGGCGGAAGCGGCCCGTCGCCGGCTCGAGCTGGCCTTCCAAGTCCAGCAACCCCACCACGAACGGCTTGGCCTTCGCTTCCAGCGACACCGTCACCCGCTGGCCCGCACCGCTGGGTGCCATCAGCTCGACCGCGACCTGGTTCGCGCCTGGCTTGAGCTGCACGGGGACGACGAGCGCGCCGTCCGGGCCGACGGTCAGCCGCTGCGCGTCGACGGCCACCACCGTGCCCGGCGCCGCCTCGACGCGAATCGCGCCCACCCCGGCTGCGCTCTCCAGCGGCAGCCGCACCACGCCCAAAGGCTCAAGCGCGCCCGGAACGACCAGGACGCTCCCCGCGCGCCGGATGAGCTCGACCTTCTGGGTGAGGAGCCGAACCGCGCCGGTCGGTGCCTGCGCCGAGACCGCGATGGCGTTGCTGCCCGGCTCGAGCCAGACGCTCGCGCTGTAGCGGCCCTCGACGTCGACCTCCGCCGGAGCACCCTGCACCTGCACGCGATCGCCCGCGCCCGCCTGACCGCGGAGCGTGAAGCGGACCCGCTCGCCTTGAAGCACGCCCGAGGGGGCCCGGCTGGAGATGCCCTGCACCGGCGCGTCGGCGCTTCGCGCTAAGCGCACCGCGAAGTCGTGCTGCACGAGCGCCCCCATCGGCACCTCGAGGGTGACGGATGAGCGCGCCAGGACGGCGCCGGGCGGCAGCGTGCTCCCGTCGACCTTCAGGCGGTGGCGCCCCGGCCTCAGGTGCAGCCCCCCGCGCGCGTCGAAGGTCCGCGCGTCCAGCGCGGCGAAGTGGAAGCGGCCCAGCGCGTCGGTGACGACGGCGTGCCCGGTCTCCAGCACCAGCCGAACGCCCGGCAGGCCAGGCGCATCGGGGCCGCAGCGCCCATCGCCGTCTCGGTCCTCGCACACCCGACCGGCGATGAAGCCTTCCGTCTCCGGCCGGTCGACGGGGATCGCCGCCTGTCCCCAGGCCGGGGCGGCGAAGAGCAGCGCGACCAGGGCCTGGGCGGGGCGACTCAGGGCCGCACCTCGGCGAGCGCCGTCACGCCGGTCGCCTGATCCGCGATCGAGATCGTCGCGGGCTCGTTCACCTGCGCCTCGAACACGTACCGGCCCGCTTCGCGCCGCACCGGCCCCGGCGTCCCGCTCGAGAGCGCCACCACCAGCTGGCGATCGGGCAGGGGCGCGCCATCGAGCGACTCCGCCCAATAGCGCACGGTCCGCCCTTCCACCGCGACGCGCACGTTGACCGGCGCCGGGGGCGCGAGCGGGACGACCGCCTCGACCTCGACCGCTCCCGCCGGGCTCCCCTTCGGGAACAGCCGCGCGCCGCCATCGAACAGGTACGCGGTGGCCGCGAGCCCCGGCCACTGCGCGTGCCGCACGTCGATGAGGCCCTGCGCGTTTGCCGTGACCGGCGCCGCGCCGTCGTCGCCCGTGGTCACCGGCACGCCGTTGACCCGGAGCGGCTGGCGCGGCACCGGAAGCCCGGCCAGGTCGGTCACCGCCACCAGGGTCTCACCGCCGCGGCGAAACACCGTCAGCCGCGCGGGGTCCAAGCCCAGCGGGCCGAGCGCGCGCACGCGCACGCGCGACGCCTTCTCGTCGCCCGCGGCCGGGATCTGCAGCCGCAGCACCTGCGCGCCGGGCGCGTCGCTCGGCCCCGCGCTGGTGAGGGCGCCGACGCTCGCGCCCGGCTGCCAGAGGACGCCCGAGCGGGGGCGCCCCAAGGCGTCCAGCGCGCGCACGCGGAGCTCGGTGCTGCCGCCGTGGTGGACCAGCTCGTCGCGCACGTTCAGCTCCAGCCGCGCGACCGGCCCTTGCACCAGCTCGACCCGCAGCGCCTCGCGCGAGGTGACGCGCCCCTGCTTCGAAGTGGCGATCAGCTCGTCTCCCCCGTCGCCCAACGCGCGGGGCGCGGTGTACAGCCATTCGATGATGCCGTCCTCCCGGGGACGCGGCGCCGAGAGCGCGCCGCTCTTCGCCGAAAGCTGCACCTTCGCGTGGGCGAGGACCTTTCCGAACGGGTCGCTCGTCGCGCAGAGCACGCGCGCGCGCGACACGCCGTCCGCCGGCAGCCGGGTGGGGTTCATCACGCACGCGAGCTGATCGGTCGGGGGCAACATCAAGTCGATGGGCGAGGTGCGCCGGTTGCCGACGCGATCGACCGCGGTGCCGATCCCCGTGCCGTAACCCGGCGGCACCACCACCGGCAGCCGAAAGCGGCCATCGGCGGCCGCCTGCACGGGCCCGTAGGTCTGTCCGGCGATGGTGATCGACATCGTGGCGTTCGGCTCGGTCTGCCCCGGCAGCTCGATCGCGCTCGCGAGCGGTACGCGGACGGCGCCGAACACGCCGTGCACCGACTGCGGGTGCGGCCAGGCCGAGAGCGCGACGATGACGGCGACCTCGGGGTAGCGCGTCGACGGCAGCTGGTAGCGCGCGCGGTACTCCCCGGGGCGGAGCGGCTCCAGCGCCGAGATCTCGCCCACGTTCGCCCGCAGCACCGGCGGCGCCGAGTCCGGGTCGATGCTCCCGTCGGGCTTGAGCATGCGCACCGTGAGCGTCGCGCCCTGGTCTCGGTTCTTCACCGGCGCGGCGGGCTCCAAGTGGAGCGCCACGCGGGCGGCGGGCGGCCCCAAGGAGAAGATCTCCGACGCCTGCGCGGCCCCGGCGCGCGCTGCGATGCGCACCTGCCGCGCCCCCGGCTTGGGCGCCACCACGTAGGTCGAAAGCCCCGGCTCGGGCGGGCCCGGCATCAGGTCCGCGCCTTCGGCTTTGATCTCCAGCGCGCTCAGCGGGAGCGACTGGCCCGCGTCGTCGACCTGGCGAACCGCGAGCACGAAGCCGTCCGGCGAGGACGCCCCGCTCGGCCCCAAGAGCTCGAGGCGCGGCGCCGCCTCCGCGCGCGCGAAGGCGAGCACCAAAGCAGCGCCAACTTCAATGAACCGTCGTCGCAACGTGGGCGGCCCTCGACCGTGGCGGTGAGAATAGCCCCCTCCCGACGACTTGTGAGGGCTTTACTCGGGCGGGTTGTGCGCGCGCTTGTCCTGCCGCTCGAGCGGCACCGGCACGGGCCGCCAGCGCGAGATCCAAATGGCAACTGCGAGGAGCAACAGCGCGAGACCACCACTCCAATCACCCATGGAAGAACACCCCACTCCCGGGCCCCCGTCGTTCGGCGGGTCCCCGGCCGTCTGTTCTGCTTGGTTGGACTGCTTCTCGTGCGCCGGACCCTGGTCCCGCGCGTACTTTCGACTCGCCACCTTGCCGGTGCCGACGGAGGTGCACAGCGGATCCGCGCCATAGACGCGGACGCGGAAAGAGGTGCCCTTCTGTCCCGAGATCTTCGCCTGCAGGCAGTTGCTCGACTTCAGCGTCACCGGCTGCTCGATCGACGCGACGGCGTGCTTGAAGTCGCTCGGCCCCGCCACGGCATCGCCGTTAAGGCTCACCCAACCCGACGTGGCCGGCTGACCTTTGTAGCCGTTCTCGATGCAGACGATGCCCGCGCCGGGCTTGGCCGAGAACTTCGCCTGCTTGTTCTTCGGCGTGCCGGTGCCGCGCACCACGTCGAGCGTGGTGAGCAGCGGACGCTGGCCGGGGGCGGCGCAGCTGGTGAGGCTCTGGCCGCTCGGCGCGCAGTTCGGATCGCTCAGCGTGAACGTGTGCGCGTAGACGTTCTGATCCGCCTCGAGCACCGACCAGACCACGCGCACCTGACGGCCGACCACCGAGATGTCGTTGAGCGTCTCGTCGAGCGTCGGCGTGTCGGTCAGGCGGTAGAGCACGCTCGACTCGAGGTCGTAGAGGTAGATGTCGAAGTTCGGGATGGCGCTGGACAGATCGCGCGACTCGAACGCGATGACGTTGCCGCTCACGTTCGGGTTTCGCTGCTCTCCCGGCAGCGGGAGCTCTTCCTCGGGGCCGCCCAGGACGCTGCG
>CAZEDU010000106.1:9639-17578 GCA_964511185.1 uncultured Myxococcaceae bacterium
GCGTCCGTCGTGCTGCCGGCGCGCGAGGCGCCGTACACCACCACGTGGCCGTTGGTGTCGGGGAACGACTCGGGATCGGGCGTCTGCGTCACCGCGGAGACGACCCAGCCCACCCCGCTCGTCTTCACCGCCTGGAAGATGTCGCAGGCGGCGGTGGTGCTCGCGCACTGCTCCCAGACGATCACGCGCCCGTCCGCCGAGACCGCGGCGTTGCGGTCGAGGAGGGCGTCGTTGGTGAGGCGATCGAGCGTGCCCAGGCGCAGGTCGTAGGCCATGATCTCGGAGGTCTGGACGCTGCCGGTGGAGAAGCCGAAGTCCTGCCAAGCCACCGTGGTGTCGCCGATCGCCGCGCCGCGGCGGTTGCTCTCCGGCTGCGGATCGAGCTCGATCGCCGGCCCCGCGGTCGAGACGTCGAACGACCAGATGGCCTGACGGCCCGCGCCGATGCGCGTGAACACCACGGTGTTGCCGCTCACGTCGGACAGGAAGTCGAACGCGCCGTCGTTCGAGATGCCGCGGTCGGTGCTGGTGCTGAACCGGAAGTAACGGATCTGCGTCGATCCGTTGAGGGAGCTGGTGTACGCGGCGTAGTCGTTGCTGACGTGCGGATCGGTCTGGTGGCCCGCCGAGTCGTTCACCACCGTGGTGGTGCCGCCGATCGTCGTTCCTGTGGAGTAGGCGCTCGCCAGCGCGGGGAACAGGAGCAACGCGAGAACGCCACGACGCATGAACGCCTCTTCATTCTCGGTACGCGCCCCCGGCAACGCACCGCCTCACCTCTCGGCAACCATGGCCCGCCAACCGATGGCCCCACGGTTTTGCGCACGCGCGCTTTCGCTCGCGATTGCCCTGAGCAAGTGAAGATTTCCGGCGAGTGTAGGGACTGGCAAAAAGGAGCGTCAAGGCGACGGGGCACTCACCTGGCGGGTGCGGGATCGTCCCACAGCCCGGGATCGATCGAAGGCTTTCGCACCGTCGTGTCGACCGTCACTTTGTGGTGCGACTGTTGCGCACGACCTCCCACCGCCTTGGCGCGGATGGAGATCGGGTTCTCGCCTTCCTTCAGCGTGAGCTCGTGCTCGAAGCGGCCTTCGGCGTCGGGGCGCAGCGTGGTGCCGGAGAGCTCGACCACCGCGCCCGGCTCGACCTGTCCGCTCAGCTTGAGCCGCTTGCGGTTCAACACCGCCGCGTCCGGCAAGGTCACCTTGAGCAGCAGCGTGGAGGGAATCGGCGCCGGCTCGGTGGGGCCCTGACCGGGACGCACGATCGACTGCTGCCCGGCGCGCACGATGACGGTCTTGCCGCCGCCTTGAAACTGCAGCTCGCCCTCGCGGGTGCCGACCGCGACCGTGCCCTGACCGTTGTTGGTGATCGCGAACGCGCCCGCCTGGGTGGTGGCCACCGCGTCGCTTCCGCGCGCGCGCACCTCGAAGGTGTGCTTCGCCGCGCCGCGCACGCTCGCGCTCGCCATGCCGCTCTCGAGCATCAGCTTGGAAATCGACGCCGACAGCTCCGAGATGCTGACCTCGGTGCCCGGCTCCATCGTCACCTCGTACGCCTCTCCGCCCGCCAGCACCGCGCGGCCGGTCGGCAGGGTTCGCACCCCGTCGGCCGCGCCGAGCACCGTGCCGGCGTCGGCGGCCTCCCAGGGCCCCGCGCCGCGACGCACCTCCACGCCGCCCTCCACCTCGCGCAGCGTCAGCTCGACCGGCCGCGCCGGGGCGGGCTCGGACGAAGGGGGCGGCGGCACGGCCGGCTCGGGCGAGGCGCGTCCCAAGAAAAGGAAATACCCGACGGGCAAGGCGAGCAGGATCAGCGCCAGCGCGAGGAAGAAACCGAGCGACGACCGTCGGGCGGGGGTGCTCTCGGCCAAAGTGATTCGAATCGTACTCGAAACGACGGCGCCGCAAGGAGTGCTGGCACTCGGGCGGAAGCCAGCGCAAGAATGTCACCGCCCTCCAAGCAGGAGCGACCCACGGCTACGGAAATCAACCCAGCGGGGCTTCCGGTTCGCTGCCTCAAACACCGCGCGCTCGCGGGCTGGAAGTGTGATGGCTGTCAGCGCGTGCTCTGCCCCGACTGCGTGGCCACGCGCAACCTGACCGGGACCTTGATCAACGTCAGCGTCTGCTGCCGCGCGCTCGCCGCGCAGATCACCTTGCCGCGCCGCCGGCGCTACCACTTCCCCTCGCTGATGCTGAGCGCGTTCAAGTACCCGCTCAACCGGGTCGGGCTCATGTCGATGCTCGGCGTGGGGATCGTCTCGTACGTGCTCTTGCTTCACCCCATCGGGCTGGTGCTCTCGCTCGGGGTGATTTTCGGGTCCTGCTACGCGCTCGTTCGGCAGACCGCGCGCGGATCGGCCGACTTCGAGCCGCCCGACTTCGTGGACACGCTGTCCGACATTCTCTGGCCCGCCACCAAGGGCCTCATCGCCACCGCGCCCATCTGGCTCACCCTCACGTGGTGGCTGCTCGAGGGCGTGTGGGGCGGCGGCGCCGTCGCGTTGCTCGCCCGGCCGGGCTTTTGGCTGATGGTGCTGTTCGCGCTGTCGTACCTGCCGATCGCCCTGCTCGTCGCCGCGACCAACACCTTCGTCCTCCGCCTGTTCAACCCGGTCGCGCTCGTCGCGTACATCCGACGCATCGGCGCCGACTATGGGCTGATGGTGGCGGCGTTGGTGCCGCTCGCGCTGCTGCAGCTGGCGCTGGTGGCCATCGCGGGCGCCGTGCTGCACCTGATGCCGGTGCCTTTCCTGCCGAGCGCGCTCACCCAGGCGGTGGCCTGCTACGTGCCGTTCGTCTTCGCCCGCATGTTGGGCTCGCTGCTCTTCCTGCACGGCGACAAGCTCGAGTACGGCGTCGCGTCGGACTACCAGGTGCCGGTGCTGCCGGGCGTGGAGCCGCGCGGGGTGCTCAGCGAGGACCAGCAAACCGCCGAGGAGGCCGCGCAGCGCCGCGCCAAGGCGCCGCTCGAGCTCGAGGAGCCCGAGCCGGCCGCCGCCCCTCCGCCCGCGCCGGCGCGGCCGCTCGCGCTCGACGCGGAGGCGCTGGCGGCGCCGAAGACCGAAGACGTGGGCCAGCAGATCATCGCGGCGACCGAGCGCGGCGACGCCGACGAGGCGCTCGCGCTTTACCGCGCCGCGCGCGAGGCGGCCGAGCTGCCCGCCGCCGCGCACTTCCACGCCGGGCGCGCCGCCGCCGTGCTGCAGGACTTCCAGCTGTCCGCCCACGCCTTCGCGGCCGCCGCGGAGAAGACCCCGGATCAGGCGCTCGCTTCCCGCGCGCTGGTCCTCCTCGGCCGCGTCCACCGAGAGCAGCTCAACGACGTCGAAGCCGCGCACCGCGCCTTCCAGCAGGTCATCGACCGCTACCCCGACACGCCGGCGGCGGCCTTCGTGCACAAGTACCTGGCCGAGAAGTCCGGTTGAGGCGCCCAGGCTCAGCGCTCCCGCGCTAGCGAATCACGCCGACGCCCTGGCCCCCCACCGGGACCGCGGGCGAAGGCCGAGGCTCCGGGGCCTGCGCGATCGCCGGGATGCGAACGCGGAACGTCGCCCCGTGCCCTTCCTGGCTGTCGACCTCGATGCGGCCGTGGTGGTCCTGCACCATGCGATACGCGACGGAGAGCCCTAGGCCGACGTTCGACCAGACGTCCTTGGTGGTGAAGAACGGATCGAAGATGCGCTCCAGGTGCTCGCGCTTGATGCCCTTGCCGCTGTCGCGCACCTCGATCAGCACCTCGCCGCCCTCTTCGCGGGCCGCCACCACGAGCCGCTTGGTCGCGGCCTTGGCCATCGCGGTGCGCGCGTTCGAGATCAGCGCGCCGAGCACCGCGGCGAGCTGCGCTGGGTCGGCCTGAATCGTCGGAGGCATCTCGGGCAACGACAGCTCGAGCTGGACGCCGTCCTCCCTGAGCCCGCGCTCGGCGGAGTGCACCGCGCTGCGCACCACCGCGTTCAGGTCGGTCGCGCGCAGCTCCGCGTGGCCCTGAATCTGCGAGAAGCGCAGCAGGTTATCGGTGATCTCTTTGCACCGCTTCGCGCTCTGTTCGATCTTGTGGAGCGTCTCGAAGTCGGGGTCCTGCTCGGACCGCTCGAGCATCATCAGCTGCGCGTTGCCCAAGATGCCGCAGAGCGGGTTGTTGATCTCGTGCGCCACCCCGGCCCCCAGCTGGCCAATCGCCGCGAGCTTCTGGGCCTCGACCAGCTGGGCCTGCGCGGCCTTCAAGTCGGCCGTGGCCGCCTCGACCTGCTCCTTGAGCTCCTCGTTCCACCGCGTGAGCCGCCCGCGCGCGGTCTCGAGCTCGGCGCCCATGTGATTGAAAGCGACGGCCAGCTCCGCCAGCTCGTCCTTGCCGATGACCGGCAGGCGGCGCGACAGATCGCCCCGCGCGAACGCCTCGGCGCCCGCGGCCACCGTGAGCAGGCGGCGGTTGATCCGCCGCGTGAACAGCCCCCCGAGCACGAGCAGCACCACCACGCCCAGCCCCGTCGCGCCGAGCACGGTGCGCCGCAGCGTCCGCACCGGGGCGATCGCCGTCGCCTCGGGCAGGAGCGCCACCGCCACCAGCCCCAGCCGGTCCGGCACCCGGGCCGCGGCCCCCAGCTGCCCTTCCGGCTGCTCCACCTTCAGCGGAATGCTCGAGCGCCCCTCGAGCGCGCCGCGCAGCCGTCCCCACTGCGCCGGGTCGATCTTCGTCAGCCGCCGCTCGACGCGGCTCGCCGCCACCACCCGCCCGTCGCCGTCCCACAGCTCGAGCCGGGCGTCGGCTTCGGTGGCGCGGGCGCGCAGCGCCTGCTCGATGTCGTGCAGGCTCAGCTCGGCGAGCGCGAACGGCGCGTCGACGCCCTCGTCGAGCTTGACCGCCACCGCGATCGCCGGCGCCTCCGCCGCGCCTGTCTCGTAGACCGACGAGATGGCCGCGGCGCCGCGGCCGCCCTTGAGCAGCGGGGCCAGCGGGATCGCCTCGACCAGCCGCTCGAGCCCTTGCTCCGGCGAGAACCCGCGGTGGCCGCCGCCGGCCTCCCGGAGAAACACCGGCTCCGACCGGCTCGACCGCGCGCCGCCTTCATGGCGCACCAGCACCACCGCCGAGACGAGCGGCGACTGCTGGTAGAGCAACGACAGCGCGCCGCGCAGCTCGTCGCCCTGGGCGGCCTTCCAGTCGATGAGCTCGGAGGCGCGCGACAGCGCGTCGATCGCGCCCATCAGCTGAAAGGCGGTCGACTCGGCGGCGGCGGTCGCCAGCGCGATCTGCTCTCCCTGCAGCCGCTGGCGGAGCGCGTCTTCGGACTGCCGCAGCACCCAGAAGCCGACCAGCGCCAACGGCAGCACCGTGGCGGCCAGCATGAAGAGGACGAGCTGTTGGTAGAGCCTCATCCAGCCGCCGAGCGGACCGCGTGGGTTCGATCGCTGCGCAGGTACACCGACCCCTGCACCGCCTTCGCCTTCTTCTTCATGTCGGCCGCCAGCCGCGCGAGCTGCGCGTGGTCGGCGCTGACGCCGTCGCTCATCACCGCGACGATCGACACGCTCATGATCGGGAAGCGCCGGAGCACGCCGAACCGGTCCTCCGTTTCGATGTAGCCGCGCTCGCGATCCTGCTTGTCGTAGTAGAGCGGGATGATCCGGTCGAAGGCCTCGAGCGCCCGCTGGCTGATCACGTCGACCGTGGACGGGTCGGTGATGAACACGAAGTCGTCGCCGGCGACGTGGCCCAGGAAGTCACCGGTCGCGCCGTGACGCTCGATCACCTCGCGGAGCAGGTCGCCGGTCTGCTTCACCACGCCGTCCGCCTTCGCGAAGCCGTAGTAGTCGTTGTAGGCCTTGAGGTTGTCGAGGTCGAGGTAGCAGAACGCGAACGGCTTCTTCGCCGTCAGCCGCCGCTGCACCTCGCGCTCGATCAGGTTGGATCCGGGCAGCTGCGTGGTCGGCGAGGTCGCCAGCTCGGCGTTCTTGCGCCGCAAGAGCGACTCCACGCGCGCGCCGAGCTCGAGCGCGTCGAACGGCTTGGTCAAGTAGTCGTCCCCGCCGAGCTTGAGCGCGCGCACCTTCGACGAAGTCTCGGTCCGCGCGGAGATGAAGACCACCGACATGCGGCTCGAGGCGCGCTCTGCCTTCAGCTCCTCCAGGAAGCTGAAGCCCTCCCCGTCGGGCAACATCACGTCGAGCAGCAGCACGTCGGGGCGCGCCTCGCGGATCGAATGGCGGGCGTCGGCCAGAGTGCCGGCCGTGGTGACCTCGAAGCCCAGGTTGCGCAGCACCTCGGCGCAGATGGAGACCACCTTCTCGTCGTCGTCGACCACCAGCACCCGGCCCGGCGCTTCGCCCAGCGTGCCGCGCATCAGCGCTTCGACCGTCGCGGCGAGCCGGCCGGTGTCGACCGGCTTGGGCAAGAACGCGTTCGCGCCCGCCCGCATCGCCTCCTCGCGCGCCTCGCGGCCGGAGAGCACCAGGATGCGCGCGTGCCGCGTCTCGGGGTCGTGGCGCAAGATCTCGGTGAGCCTCAAGCCATCGACCCCGGGCAGCTGCAGATCCACCGCGACCAGGTCGGGGCGCACGCGGCGCGCGATCGCCACCGCGTCCTCCGCGCTCGAGGCGACCAGCACGCGATAGTGGCGCGCGAGCAGGTTGGCCTTCAGCACGTAGGCGACGTCGGGCTCGTCTTCGACCAACAGCACCGTGCCGCGCTTGACGGTGGTCTGCTTGGGCGGCGGCGCGTCGCTCTCTGGATCGAGCAGCTCCGCCGGCGGCTCGGCGGGGAGCACCACGACGAACCGGGCCCCCTTCTCCATCGACTCGGCCCAGATCTGCCCGCCGTGCGCTTCGACGATGTTGCGGCAGATGGCCAGCCCCAACCCGGTCCCCCGCACGGCGCGGGTCCGCCCGCTGCGCGCCTGCTCGAACCGATCGAAGATGCGCTCCAGGTCCGGCTCCGGGATCGGCTCTCCATCGTTCGAGAACGAGAGCGTGGCGAACCCCGGCGACCCCTCCTCGGGAGCGCTCAGCTCGAGCAGCACCTCGCCCCCTTCGGGCGTGAACTTGGCGGCGTTGGTGAGCAGGTTGCCGAGCACCTGGTTCAGCCGGTTCGGATCACACAGCACCTTCACCGGCCGCTCCGGCGTCAGCACCGAGACGCGCACCGTCTTCTCGTCGAACGCCGGCGCGTACTTCTCGACCGCGCGGCGCACCAGCTCGTCGAGGTAGGTCACCTCGAACTGCATGCGCATGCGGCCCTTGGCGTACTTCGACAGGTCGAGCAGGTCGTCGACCAGCGCGTTCAGCTTGTCGGTCGAGTCCTTCGCCATCGACAAGTAGCGCTGCTGCTTGTCGCTGAGATCGCCGGCGAGGAAGTTGAGCACCAGGTCGAGCGCGCCGGAGATCGACGTGAGCGGCGTGCGCAGCTCGTGGCTGACGATGGAGACGAACTCGTCCTTGCGCTCCTCCAGCTGCTTCTGCTCGGTGATGTCGCGCAGCACCACCGCCACGCCCCGGAGCACCCCGCGGGCGTCGGCCACCGGCGTCACCGTCGAGTGGATGGTGCGGTCGAAGAGGCGCAGCTCTTCACGCAGCACCTGCGCGCCGCCGTACTCCCAGCCGCGCACCAGCTCGAACGGGTAGAAGCCCAGCGTCTCCTGCAAGTGGCGCGTGGTCAGCTGGTGCGGCTCGTCGGACAGGTGCAGCATCCTCCGCGCCGCCGGGTTGATCACCACGATCTCGTTCTTCTCGTCGGTGAGCAGCACGCCGTCGGCCAGCGACTCGACCATGCGCGCGATCCGGTTGCGGCTCGCGTCCTCCGCGGCGCGCAGCGACGAGATGGCGGCGGTGGTCTGGTTGGCGAGCACGTCGAGCAGCTCGCCGTCTTCGGCGGTGTACGCGTTGGGACGGGCGGCGAAGAGCGACAGCGTCCCCACCACGCGGTGCTCGAGCACCAAAGA
>CAZEDU010000107.1:0-17495 GCA_964511185.1 uncultured Myxococcaceae bacterium
CTGGCCGAGATCCTCACCGACAAGTTCACCGACAACGACCTGCAGCTCATCGCGCACGGCATGACGCGCTCGTTGGCGGAGGCCAAGCTGTCGGGCCCGGTGCCTTGGCGCGTGTTGGTCGGCGAGGTCCGCAACACCACCGGTGAGCGCGTCGACACGCTGTCGCTCATCGACAAGATTCAGGTCGAGCTCTTCAAGACCGGCCGCTTCCAGCTCATCAACCCGCGCGTCCGCATGCAGATCGCCGAAGAGTACGAGTACCAGGGCTCGGACTACGTGCAGCCCGAGAGCCGCAAGGGCCCCGGCGAGCAGCTCGGCGCCGACTACATCCTCGGCGGCACGCTGACCGCCAACGTGCAGGAAGACGGCCGCGACAAGCTGGTCGACTACAAGATGACGATGCAGCTCACCAACCTGCGCACCGGCGTCGTCGAGTGGGCCGAGGAGAGGGCCTTGCGCAAGAAGCTCGAGGCGGTGGGGCTGTCCAAGAAGACCTCGAGCAACCTGCGCAGCGCGACAATCACCACCGGTTACGTGGGCTCGGTGGTCGCCGGCCTGGTGGGCTTTGGGCTGTGGACCTCGGGCTGGGCGACGCACGCGGCGTACTCCTCGGGGCAGCAAGGTCCCTTGGGCCCCCACAGCCCCTTCGGCCCCGAGCCGACGATCAGCTACCCCGCCGCCCAGGCCGCGGTGGGCCGCTCGCAGATCGGCGCGTACACCATGGCCGGCGCCGTCGGCCTGGCCGCCCTCACGGTGATGGTGCAGGTGTTCACCGACGAGCCGGTCTCGCACTTCTCGCTCGCGCCTTCGGTTTCACCCGATGGTGGCGCGTTCGCGCTTCAAGGAAGGTTTTAGCGTCATGCGAGCCCTCTTCTTCGGACTGGCTGCGGGCCTCGCGCTGTCGGGCTGCCCCGATTTTCCCGCCAACGGCGAGTACTTCTGCAAGAGCAACGCGGACTGCCCGCCCGGGCGGCCGTGCCGCGTCAACGAAGAGCGGTGCGAGCCCGCGCAGGCGAAGTCGGTGGAGACGGGCTGGGACTGCGACAATGGTCTCGACGACGACCGCGACGGCAACACGGACTGCTACGACAAAGACTGCCGAGGTCAACCCGGCTGCGGCCTCTCCTACGACGCCGAGACGATGTGCCATGACGGTCGAGACGATGACCTCGATGGCAAGACCGACTGCGCCGACAGCGACTGCGCTGGCCGGTTCCCCTGCGCCCAGTGACGCCGGTTTGAATATTTCGGCTCGCGTTCTGTTCCAACGCGTGATTTCGAGCCCTTTTTCTGGCCGTAACGACGCTGCAAGGAGCTTCGCAATGACTCTGAAGGGATGCATGGCCGCCGCGCTGCTGGCGCTCGTCAGCCTGCCGGGTGCCGCGCTGGCGCAAGAGCGCGGCCGCACGGATGGCCCGGAAGGTTCTGAGATCGGCAAGGGGGGGTACTCCGGCGCGGGCGACAACCGGTTCTCGCTGCAGCTCGACTGGGGCGCGGCGCTCGGAGATCCGCTGAGCGTCAACGGCCCGCCGCTCTTCGCGGGCCTCACCGCCACCTACTGGGCCTACGACTGGTTCCTCATCGACGCCGCGGGCGGTTACCAGTTCGTCAACCGCCGCGCGTATGGGCTCATCGGTCCGCGCTTCCGCACCGGCGGCTATCCGCTGGCGTTCACCATCGGCGCGCGCGCGGGCGCCATCACCGAGCCGGGCACGGGGGTGCGCTTCGCGCTCTCTCCGAACGCCGGCTTCGACCTCTTGATTCGCCGCAGCGTGCTCCTCGCGCTCGGGTACAGCCTCGACCTACCCATCGCGGGCTCGGGCGCGGATCACCGCATCTACTTGTCGGCCGGATACAGGTTCTAAGCCATGATCTCGACCATTCTCCTGACGGGGCTGCTCGCCGCCTCGCCGACCGGAAAGACCCAGACCCACGTCGTCGTCCCGGCGCCAGCGTTCCCCGGGCAGACGAGCACCATCAACATCCTGGAGTGGGACTCCAACCAGCTGCCGAAGATCTACGAGCGCAGCGATCAGCTGCCGTTCACCGACGACGAGATCGCCAAGCTGGCCAAGGCGGGGTTCGACCCGGCGCAGATGGTGAAGATGATCGAAGAGCGCCGCTGCGCGTGCGACGCCTCGGCCGAAGGGCTGATCAAGCTGAAGAACGCGGGCGTGCACAAGGACGTGCTCGCCGCCGTGTCCTTGCACTCGCTCAAGCCGAACCGGGGGCTCTTCCTCGACGTGCTCGTCGACTTCACCGGCGATGGCAGCCAGGCGCGCGAGAACTTCCTCTACTTCTTCATCGACGATGGCGACCTGACGCGCGTCTTCACCGCCAACATCTCCGACCTGCTCGGGCGGCGGAACCAGCACGAAGAGATGGTCGACCGCAGCGACATCCTGCTCGCCAAGCGCGTGCGCCGCATCCGCCTGCCTGGAGAGGTGGCGCTCAAGGTCTACGGCAAGCACACCGTGCTGGTCGCCGCCAGCGCCAACCCGACGTTGACCCACCCCGCGCAGCTCACCCAAGCCGAGCGCGACCGGGCGCAGGTCTATACGTTCGACTACCCGCGCAGCTCGTTGCAGTCGGTCTGCCGGCTCACCGCGGGCTACAGGCGCGACCCGGTGTTGGCGTACAAGTGGCGCTTCATGGGCAGCCGTTTCGAATGTGAATGGAACTAGGAGCGAGAAAGACCGTCATGAAAAAGGCTCTCACCCTCATCGCCGTCGCTTCGCTGATCGCCGCCACCGGCTGCACCGGCCGGCGCGCGTACACCCGCGGGCAGTACACCGACCCGAACCAGATCGAGATGCTGTCGGATCAGTTCAACGAGAACGACCTGCAGCTCATCGCCAAGAAGATGGTCGAGTCGCTCTCCACCTCGCCGGCCTTCGCGCAGATTCAGGGCCGGCCGGTGGTGATCGTCGGGAAGATGAAGAACAGCACCTCCGAGCACATCGACATGCGCTCGCTCGCCGACAAGATCGAGGTGCAGCTCGGCAAGACCGGCAAGTTCGCCTTCATGGACAAGGCGGCGCGCCAGGAGATCGCCGAGGAGTACGAGTACCAGGGCTCGGGCTACACCAACCCGCAGGCGGCGAAGGGCCCTGGCGCTCAAGCGTCGGCCGACTACCTGCTGACCGGCGAGATCTCGTCGATCATCCAAGAGGTCGGCACCGACAAGCTCGTCTACTACAAGATGACCACCAAGCTTCACAACCTGAAGTCCGGCATCATCGAGTGGAGCGACGAGAAGGAGCTGCGCAAGCAGTTCGAGAAGCAGAACGTCGGCTGGTAACGCCGCCCCTTCGACCGTCCTATCGCCGTGCTTCGATTGCACAGCGCTCTCGCGGTTCTGCTCGCGCTCCCATTCCTCGGGTGCGCGAGCGACTACGTGGCGAGGACGCATGACTTTCGCCGGGCTTACGAGACGGGGAACTACCCGCGCGCCGTCGAGCTGATCGCCCGGGAAGAGAAGGACGAGAACAGCATCGACCGGCTGCTGGTGCTGCTCGACAAGGGTATGGTGCTGCACGCCGCCGGCCGGTACGAGGAGAGCATCAAGGTCCTCGCCGAGGCGGACAAGCTCTCGCAGCAGATCGACTTCACCTCGATCAGCGAAGAGGCCGGCACGCTGCTCACCAACGAGCGGCAGCGCACCTACCGCGGCGAGGACTTCGAGAAGCTGATGATCTCGACCTTGCAGGCGCTCAACTACGCCGGGCTGGGGAAAGACGAAGACGCGCTGGTCGAGGTCCGCCGCGTCAACGAGCGCATCCGCAAGATGATCGCGGAGGAGAAGAAGCCCTACGAGCAGCTCGCCATCGCGCGCTACCTGGGCGGCGTCCTGTACGAGGACGTCGGCGAAGAGGACTCGGCCTTCATCGACTACAACCTGGCCCACCAGCTGCAACCGCAGCTCGGGAGCCTCGCCGAGCCGCTCGTGCGCCTGGCGAAGAAGACCGGCCGCGAAGACGCGTACGACAAGCTTCGCAAGCTCTACCCGGACGTCTCCGACGAGCCGCTCGGCCCCAACGAAGGGCAGATCGTCGTCATCGTCGAAGCGGGCCGCGCGCCGGTGAAGGAAGAGAGCAACGCCGAGCAGCGCCACCACGGCGCGGTGCAGCTGGTCGCGGTGCCGCGCTTCCGCGATCGCGGCGTGCCCCCGCGCGCCCGCGCCTCGCTCGGCGCGCAAGAGGCCGAGGCGGTCACCGTCACCTCCATCTCGAAGGTGGCCAAGGTGCACCTGAACGACCGCATCGGCCGGATCCTCGCGCGCTCGGTGGCGAGCACCGCCATCAAGGCGGGCGTGGCGGCGGGCGTCGGCGCCGCGACCAACAGCGAGGCGCTGGGCGTCCTCACGTTCCTGCTGCTCTCCAGCACCAACCAGTCGGACCTGCGCTCCTGGCTCTCGCTCCCCGCGGAGTTTCAGGTGGCGCGGCTGCGCGCGCCGGCAGGTCAACACGAGCTGACCTTGCGCTTCGCCGGCCACGCGACGACCCACCCGGTGACGGTCAAGCCCAAGCGCATCGCGCTCGTGGTCGTGCGCCGGTACTGATCCGCAACTTCGGCGGCGCCCGGGCGACAACCACATCCGCCGGAGGTTTGTATGCCGATTCAACGAATGACCGAGCTGGAGCGCCGTTGGAAGTCGTCCATGGAGGACGGGAAGGTCGACGCCCGCGAGGCGAACGCGCTCTCGTCGGCGCTGGCGACCCCGGGGGACAAGGACTTCCTGCTCGAGCGGCTCAAGCGCGAGGCGAGCCTCTTCGAGCAGGGGGCGCGCAAGGTGCTGGACGCGTTCTTCGGCATCCCGCTCCCGGCGGGGGAAAAACGGCGCGACCTGCCGGATCCGGCGGTGCTCGAGAAGCACCAGCGCACGGTGCAGTACCAGTGGCTCGACGGCGCCGTGTTCGTCGAAGGCGCCGACGAGACCGACGTGAAGCAGGGCCAGCTGTGGGACTGCTACCTGGCGGCGGCGCTGGCGGCGGTGGCCGCGCGCGAGCCCAAGACGATTGAAGAGGCCGTGCGCGACAACGGCGACGGGACGGTGACGGTGCGCTTCTACGACGTGACGAGGCCCGGCCGCGCGACGCCCGAGTTCGTCACCGTCGACAAGCAGCTGCCGATGATGAACGGCTCGCCCTACTACGCGAAGAACACCAAGGTCGGCGAGACGTGGGTGGGGCTGGTGGAGAAGGCCTTCGCGATGTGGAAGGGCGGCTACGAGGCGATCGGCGCCGAGAAGCCAGTCATCGTGCACGGCCCGGGCGACGTCATCTCCGCGCTGACCGGCCGCCGCGACGTGTCTCGTCGCATCAGCGAGCGGTCGAGCGAGCTGAGCCTCTTCCAGCAGCTCCAGTTCGCGCTCAAGCGCGGCGCGTCGGCGGTGGCTGGCACCCACGGCGAAGACCAGGCGGCGCTCTACACCGGCACCGGCCTCGTCTCGTACCACGCGTACTCGGTGCTCGACGCGGTCGAGGAGAACGGCGAGCGCTACCTGGTGCTGCGCAACCCTTGGGCCCGCCGGGAGCCCGGCAACGACGGCGTCGACGACGGCATCTTCCGCATCGACATGAAGACCTTCGTCAAGTTCTTCGGCTCGCTGACCATCGCCTAGCAGGGGACCGTCCCCGAGCGCCTTAACCGCGCCTTGACTGCGCGATGAGGTCCGCCACCTCGAGCAGCGCGAGCCCGACGCGAGGGCCCTTGGGGCCTCCCAGCGTCGGTCGCGCCGGGCGCGGGTTGGGCGGCGCGTGCAGGAAGCCGCTCAGCGACGACGGGCCACCCGGAAAGAAGATCGACTCGTCGTGCAGGTACAGGTGCACGCCGCGCTCGGTCTGGTGTCGGTTGAACGAGCCGAACGCCGTCGCATCGCGTGGCGCCCGAGGCACGCGCACGTCCGGCGGCGTGAAGGCGATGAGGTCCATGTCGCCCGGCAGCGCGAAGTCGGTGCTGAAGAAGCTCCCACCGCCGGCCAGGTGCGTGACTTTGTATCGCTCGAGGATTTCGGGCGCGGCCTGCTCCAGGCGGCGCCACAGCGCCAGGCGCTGCTCGTTCCAGGCGAACCGCTGCTTGGCCTCGGCCGCCGAAACGGGGTGCACGCCCGGCGGAAGCAGGCGCACTTGGCGGGTCGAGCCGTCTCTGGCGCCGAGCGCGTGGCGCTGCGCGGTCATGCCGTTCCAGGTTCGGTTGGGAATGCCCGCCGTCACCGCGCCGCCGCTGCGCCGGACCGATGCGCGCACGTAGCCCGGAACCGATGGGGCCAAGCCGCTGGGCGCAACGACGCGGTGGGGCGCGATGCGGGTGGGGACAAGCGCGGGGCGCATCGAAGAATTGTCGGCGCGCCACCCCCCCAAGTTTCCAACCGGGGGCTGTCCCTCAACCCTATTCCTTCTTCATCCCCTGGATAACCTTCTCGAACTGCCCCTTGGCCGCCTCCACCGTCTTCGCCGGGCCGGTCATCTTGAAGAAAACGCTGCCCTGCGGCCCCTCGACGATGGCGCCGAGCAGGCGGTAGCCCGGCTTGTTGGTCTTGGGCGCCATCGGCCCCATCGACGCGGTGTACGTCCCGGTCAGCTCCACGTAGGTCACGTCGAGGCCGGCGACCTTCGCCTTGCGCGTCTTCGCCACCGACGCCGACGGCTTGCCGTCGGGCTGCTCGAACTGGCCGTACCAGCGCTGGACGTTCTGCTCGACGCCGCCGCCCTGGCCTTGACCGAAGTAGAAGACGGCCAGCTCGGCGGGCTCGGCGTCTCCCTTCGCGGGAGGAATCTGGTAGGTCGCGGCGCGCATCGGGCGCTGCGGTTGGGCCGTCCACGACGAAGGCGCCGTCCAGCTCAGCCCACCGGCCGACTCGGCGAGGGAGACGACGGGCAACAACGCAAGCACGGTCGCAAGGGCTTTTTTCATGGCGGGCGGAGCCTCTTTCAATTGCCACTGTCGGCGCAAGCGTTTGGGCTAGGGTCAGCCCGCCTCGACACATGAGCCCGCTGGCATCCCTCGCCCTCTACTCGCTGTTCATCGTGCTCGGCGCGGTCGTGGGCGCCGCCATCCCCTTAAGGCCCACCACCCACGTCCGGCGCATCTTGTTCCTGTCGTTCGCCGCCGGCGTGATGCTGGGCGCGGCGTTCTTTCACATGATGCCCGAGGCCTACCACTCGGGCGGGTACGCCACCTTCGCCATCGTCCCCCTGGGCTTCGGCTTCATGCTGGTGCTCGAGCGCTACGTGCTCGCCCACACCTGCGAAGAGCCGCCCGACTGCCAGGAGCACCACGGGCCTGGCCACGCGCTCGGGCTCACGGCGTTCCTGGGCATGTCCGCGCACACCGTCTTCGACGGCATCGCGCTCGGCTCGGCGGTGTCGGAAGGCGTGGGGCTCATGGCCTTCATCGCCATCGCCGCGCACAAGGTGCCCAGCTCGTTCTCGCTGGCGACCATCCTCAAGTCGGAGGACCGGAGCCACGCCCAGATCCTCGGGGCGGGGCTGGCGTTCGGCCTGATGGTGCCGGTGGGCGCCGCGCTCTACCACGGGCTCGAGCAGCTGCACCTGCTCGAGCAGTTCGCCTCGAAGGCGCTCGCCTTCTCCGCTGGAACGTTCCTCTACATCGCGGTGTCGGACCTGCTGCCGCACGTCAACCGGCACGGCAAGGACAACCGCGGCAAGAACCTGCTGGGCCTGGCGGTCGGCCTGCTCGTCATGTTCGCCCTCTCACGCATCACCAACCATGTCCACTGACACGGGAACTTCCACCGCGCTCGGGTGTTTTGGGGCGCGCTCGCAACGAGGTCTTCGATGAACACCGACATCCGCGCGCTGGGTGAGGCGGTCGCCCGCGAGAGCACCTTCGTCGACGCGCTCGCCACCGAGACGAGCAAGGTCATCGTCGGGCAGCGCTCGATGATCGAACGCGTCCTCATCGGCCTGCTGTGCAACGGCCACGTCCTGCTCGAAGGGGTGCCGGGCCTGGCCAAGACGCTCACCGTGCGCACCTTCGCCGATGCGATCAGCGCTCAGTTCATGCGCATCCAGTTCACGCCGGACCTGCTCCCCGCCGACCTGGTGGGCACGGTCATCTACAACCAGCAGACGGCGAGCTTCGCGGTGCGCAAGGGCCCCATCTTCACCAACGTGCTGCTCGCGGACGAGATCAACCGCGCGCCGGCCAAGGTGCAGTCGGCGCTGCTCGAGGCGATGCAGGAGCGGCAGGTCACCATCGGCAACCAGAGCTTCCCGCTGCCGAGCCCCTTCATCGTGCTCGCCACGCAGAACCCCATCGAGCAGGAGGGCACCTACCCGCTGCCCGAAGCGCAGCTCGACCGCTTCATGCTCAAGGTGAAGGTCAACTACCCGACCCGCGAGGAAGAGAAGCAGATCATGGACCGGATGGGCGGCGAGCTCGCGCCGAAGGCCCAGAAGGTCGTCACGCCCGAGCAGATCGCCCGCGCGCGGCAGGTGATGCACCAGATCTACGTCGACGAGAAGGTGAAGGAGTACATCCTGAGCCTGGTGTTCGCGACGCGCGAGCCGGCGAAGTACGGGGTGAAGGACCTGGCCGACTACCTGGAGTACGGCGCGAGCCCGCGCGCGACGTTGTTCCTCAACATGGCGGCCAAGGCGCACGCGTTCTTGCGGCACCGCGGCTTCGTCACGCCGGAGGACGTCAAGGCGATCGGGTTCGACGTGCTGCGCCACCGCATCTCGCTCACCTACGAAGCCGAGGCGGAGGAGCTCACCCCGGAGAAGATCATCCAGCGCATCTTCGACCGCGTCGAAGTGCCTTGAAGACCCGTTAGGTCAAGCGCGTGCTGACGAAAGAGCTCATCCGCCGCATCCGCAAGCTGGAGATCACCACGCGCCAGGTGGTCTCGGACCTGCTCGCCGGCCAGTACCACTCGGTGTTCAAGGGCCGCGGCATGGCCTTCGCCGAGGTGCGGCCCTACCAGGCGGGCGACGAGATCCGCTTCATCGACTGGAACGTGACGGCGCGCATGAACGAGCCGTTCGTCAAGGTCTTCACCGAAGAGCGCGAGCTGACGGTGATGCTCTTGGTCGATGTCTCGGCGTCCAAGGAGTTCGGCTCCACCGGGCGGGCGAAGGCCGAGGTGGCCGCCGAGGTCGCCGCCCAGCTCGCCTTCAGCGCGATCGCGAACAACGACCGCGTCGGCTTGATCCTCTTCTCCGACCGCGTCGAGAAGGTCATTCCGCCCAAGAAGGGCAAGAAGCACGTCCTGCGCGTGGTGAGCGACATCCTGTCGTTCGAGCCCAAGGGGCAGGGCACCGACCTGTCCGTCGGGCTCCACTACGTCTCGCGCATCGCCAAGCGCCGCGCGGTCACGTTCCTGGTCTCCGACTTCTTGGCCGAAGGCTACGAGCAGGCGATGCGCGTCGTGGCGAGCCGGCACGATCTGATCCCCGTGGTGCTGATCGATCCGCTCGAGTCGAGCTTGCCCTCGGTCGGGCTGGCCGAGCTGGAGGACCCGGAGACCGGCGCGCGCGCGCTGGTCGACCTGGGCAATCCCTTGGTGCGCGGCCGCTACGCGAAGGCGTTCGAGCAGCTGCGCGCCGAGCGCATCAGCCTGTTCCGCAAGCTGAGCCTCGACTTCATCGAGCTGAAGACCGGCGAGGCCTACGCGCAGTCGCTCGCGCGCTTCTTCCGCCAACGCGCGAAGAGGATGGCGGCGTGAGCGCGGCGGCCGCGCTCCTGCTTTCGGCCCTGGCGGCGCTGAACGCGCCCAAGGTCGAGCAGCGCGTGAGCCTTTCGTCGGTGCAGCTCGGCGAGCCGTTCGTCTACGAAGTCGTCCTCACCCACGCGCCTTCGCAGCGCTACGAGCTCAAGGCCCCAGCGGACCTAGGGGACTTCGAGCTGCTCGACGCGGCCCGCTCCCGCCGCGACGGGAAGGACCAGGCGGTCACGACCTTTCGCCTTCAGATGGCGCTCTACGCGCTCGGCAAGCACGCGGTGCCGTACCTGCAGTTCGAGGTGGTCGAAGGGGACAACGTCGGCACCTACGCGCTGCCGGGCCCGCAGGTGGAGGGCGTCTCGAGCCTGCCGCCGCAGACGGACGAGCAGGGCGCTTCGCTGCGGGAGATCCAGCCGCCGGTCGAAGCGCCCATCCCGAGCTGGCGGCTCCTCTACGCGCTGGCGGCCTCTCTCGCGCTCGGGGCGATCGCCTTCCTTTTGTACCGCTGGGCGAAGCAGCGGCCGCCGCCGTCCGTCCCGGTGGCGCCGCCGCTGCCGCTCCACGAGCGGACGCTCGCCGCGCTCGATGCGCTGCGCGCGGCGGCGCTGCCGGCCAAGGGGCTCATCCAGGAGCACTACTTCCGGCTCTCGGAGATCCTGCGCGGCTACCTGGGCGAGCGGTACACCTTCGACGCGCTCGAGTGCACGACGCCCGAGCTGTTCGCCGCGCTCGAGTCGCGCCAGACCCCCGGCCTCTCGCGCGAAGCGCTGCGCCGCTTCTGCGACGAGGCCGACCTGGTGAAGTACGCCAAGGCCACCGTCACGCCGGCCGAGAGCCAGGCCGCCCTCGAGCTCGCCTACCAGATCGTCCATCAAACCCACCCACCGCCGAATGTTCCCCCTGCACCTCAATGACCCCGCCTACCTCTGGGCGCTGTTGGTCCTGCCGGTGCTCCTGTGGTGGGCGCGGCGGGAGAAGCGGACGCGCGCCGCCTTTCGGCTGCCGACGCTGAAGGTGCTGCGCGCGGCGGGCACTGGCTTCAAGCCCAAGCTGATGCCGGCGCTCTGGGCGCTCCGCGTGGCGGGGCTGGTGCTGGTCGTCCTCGCGCTGGCGCGGCCGCAGGTGCGCGACGAGCGCGCGAAGGACGCCTCGGTCGAAGGCATCGACATCGTCATCGCGCTCGACCTCTCCATCTCGATGGAGGCGGGCGACTTCCGGCCCAACAACCGGCTCCACGTGGCCAAGCAGGTGTTGAGCGAGTTCATCTCGGCGCGCACCAACGACCGCATCGGCCTGGTCGTCTTCGCCGGCGCGGCCTACACCCAGGCGCCGCTCACGCTCGACTACAACGTTTTGAAAGAAGTGGTGCGGCAGCTGCGCACGCGCGTCATCGAAGACGGCACCGCCATCGGCGACGCGCTCGCCGTCTCGCTCAACCGCCTGCGCGAGTCGGAGGCGAAGAGCCGGGTGGTGGTGCTGATCACCGACGGCGACAACAACGCGGGGATGATCTCGCCGCTCGACGCCGCCAGCATGGCCGAGAGCCTGGGCGTGCCCATCTACACCATCCTGGTCGGCAAGGGCGGGGTGGTGCCGCTGCCCGCCGGGACCGACCTGTTCGGCAACACGGTCTGGCGCGAGATGAACCTGCCGGTGAACCCCGAGCTGCTCGAAGACATCTCCAGCCGCACCGGCGGCGAGTCGTACCGCGCGACCGACAAGGACACGCTCCTGTCGAGCCTCAACAAGGTGCTCGACTCCCTCGAGCGGTCCAAGCTGATGGAGGGCGGCGCCACCGCGAAGGCGCGCGAGGTGTATCACCCGTTCTTGCTCTGGGCGTTCGTGCTGCTCGGGCTCGACCTCTTCTTGCGCAGCACGTGGCTCCGGGTGTTCCCATGAGCGCGCTCGGCCCGTGGCGCTTTCACGTGCTGGGCTACCCGGTGGGCCTCGGGCAGCCGCTCTTTCTCCTCCTGGTGCTCGTCGCGCTCGGGCTCGGCGTCGTCGCGGTGCTCGCCGCGCTCCGCCGCCGCGCGCGGGTCCAAGCGCTCATCCGCGGCGAGCTCGCCGACCGCCTCGCGCCGGGGGTGTCGGTCGCCCGGCCGTCGACCAGCGCCGCGCTCGCGGGCCTCGGCCTCGCCTTGATGGCCCTGGGCCTGTCGCAGCCTCAGTGCGGCGGCCGCTCGAAGCTGGTCAAGCGGCAAGGCATCGACGTGGTGGTGGTGCTCGACGCGTCGCGCTCGATGCTCGCGCGCGACGTGCAGCCCTCCCGCCTCGAGCGCGCCAAGCTGGAGCTGACGCACCTGCTCGAGTCGCTCAAAGGCGACCGCGTCGGCATCGTGGTCTTCGCGGGCGAGGCGTTCGTGCAGTGCCCGCTCACCTCGGACTACGAGGCCGCCAAGCTCTTCCTGCGCGCGGTGAACCCGGACGACCTGCTGCAGGGCGGCAGCAACATCGGCGAGGCGCTCGAGGTCGCCAAGGACGTCTTCGAGAGCGCCGACCGAGGGGCCAAGGAGCGGGTGGTGGTCCTCCTCTCCGACGGCGAGGACTTCGGCGGCGAGGTCGGCGCGGCCACCGCGCGGCTCAACGACGCCGGCGTGCGCGTCTACGCCATCGGCATCGGGGGAGAGCGGGGCGAGCCGATCCCCGTCTTCAACAAGCGCGGTGAGCAGACGGGCTTCAAGAAGGACTCGGCCGGCAACACGGTGATGACGCGGCTCAACCGCGCGGGCCTCCAGCTCATCGCAGATGGAACCGGCGGGGAGCTGTTCGTGCAGCGCAGCGGCGTCGCGGTCGGCGAGGTGGTCCGCATCGTCGATCAGCTGCAGAAGGACGAGCTCGAGAGCCGCCGGGTGGTGCAGTACGACGAGGCCTACCAGCCGTTCGTTGGCTTGGGGCTCATCGCGTGGCTCGGCGCGCTCGCGATTCGCCCGTCGAAGCGGAGGCCTCGATGAAGGGCCTTCTCTTCGCCGCCGCGCTGCTCCTCGCCGCGCCCGCGCTCTTCTCGCGCAACCACCCCAAGGTCGCCGAGGGCATGGGCGCGTACGGCCGAGGCGACTTCGAAGGGGCGCTGCGCGCCTTCGACGAGGCGAAGAAGGAGCTGCCCAACTCGGGCGCGGTGGAGCTCGACCGCGGCGCGGCGCTCCATCGGCTGGGCCGCTACGACGAGGCGCTCGCCGCGTTTCAGCGCGCCGCAGAGCTCGACCCCGCGCTCGCGGGGAAGGCGGCGTACAACGCCGGCAACACGCACGCGGCGATGGGCAACAAGAAGGAAGCCGTCGCCGCGTACCGCCGCGCGCTCAAGGCGAACCCGAAGGACGAGGACGCGCGCCACAACCTGGAGGTGCTGCTCAAGGACCTGCCGCCGCCGCAGCAAGACCAGCCGCAGCCGGACGGGGGCGATGCGGGTGACGGCGGCCCACGCGACGGCGGGCCGTCGCGCGATGCGGGGGTCGACGGCGGCACCGACGGCGGCGCCGATGCGGGCGCGTCCGACGCTGGGGCCCCCGACGCGGGCTCGCAGCGCGACGGGGGGACCGACGCTGGACACGACGGCGGACAGCGCGACCAGGGAAAGCAGCCGCAGGACGCGGGCAGCCAACCTCAGCCCGACGGTGGCACCCCCGACGCCGGCCAGGACGGCGGCAGCGCTGGGCAGGCGGGGGAGCGGCGCGACGGCGGCGAGGTGCCGATCTCCCGCGAAGAGGCCGAGAAGCTCTTGGACTCGCTCAAGAACAACGAGAAGAATCTGCAGCTCTGGCGGTTCCAGCAGAAGAAGCGGAAGACGCCCAGTGAGAAGGATTGGTGAGCTTGTGCGCCCGTGGTTGCTATTCGCGCTCCTGACCGGATTGCCGGCGTGGGCCACCGAGTTCGAGCAGTCGGTGGACCGCACCGAGGTCGGCACCGAAGACACCTTCCGTCTGACGGTGACGCTGTCTGATCCGCCGGAGGGCGCCAGCGTGCGCTTCCCCGAGAGCGACGACTTCGAGGTCCTCTCCCGGTCGAGCAGCACGCAGATGTCGTACCGGATGACCGGCGGCGCCGGCGTCATCAGCCGCGTTCAGACCTGGACGCTGGTGATGCGCGCCAACCGCGAGGGCACCTTGACGATTCCGCCCTCGTCGCTCACCGCCAGGGGGCTAAAGCCGCTGAAGACGCAGCCCATCCAGATGAAGGTGAAGCGCGGCCAGCTCGCGCCGTCATCCCCGCCGCCCCGCAGCTTTCCTTCCATCCCCAGCTTGCCGGACGGCTTGGAGGACTTCGGCTTCCCCGACATGAAGATCCCGCGCAACGACTCGGACGTCTTCATGAGGATCTTCCTCGACAAGGAGCAGGTCTACCCAGGCGAGCAGGCGGCGCTGTCGGTCTACATCCTCTCGCGCGTCGACCTGCAGCAGACCGAGGCGTTGTCTCTGCCGAAGCTCAACGGCTTCTGGACCGAAGACTTGGAGAGCCCGCGCCAGCTGGTGCCCGAGCAGCGGATCGTCGGCGGGGTGCCGTACCGCGCGTACCTGCTCAAGCGCATCGCGCTGTTCCCGCTCAAGTCCGGCAAGCACACCATCGGCGCCGCCGAGGCGGACATCATCACCGGCTTTCTCTTCTCGGGGCACCGCGTGCATCGAAAGAGCAACGAGCTCGAGCTCGACGTCAAGCCGCTCCCGCCGGGCGCGCCGGACGGCTTCTTCGCCGGCAACGTCGGGCAGTGGCAGCTGTCGGTCGAGGCGGAGCCGCGCGAGGTCAAGCTCGGGGAGCCGATCACCGTGCGCGTGATCGCCGAAGGACGCGGGAACTTGAAGAACCTCTCGCTGCCGCGGCTGTCGCTGCCGCCCGCGCTCAAGGTCTACGACCCGACCACCACCGACAAGACGACGACGCTCAAGGACCGGCTCGGCGGTCGCCGCACGCAGGAGTACCTGGTGACCGCGCAGCAGACGGGCCGCTTCACCCTGCCGCCGCTCGAGCTCGTCACCTTCGATCCCTTGACGGACAAGTACGAGACGAAAGCCACCGCGCCCATCGAGCTCACCATCCTCGCCGGCCCGGGCGGGCAGGCCGTCGCATCCGATGGCCCGAAGAACAAGCTCGAGTCGCAGGGCCTGCGGCCGATTCGACATCAAGCCGAGTTCGTGCCGCCGTCGCCCCCGGTCTGGCGGCGCGCCTTCTACTGGCCTTCGGTCGTCGCGCCGGTGGCGCTGTTCCTCTTGGTCTCCGCGGTCGGCTACGCGCGCGGGGCGATGCGCAAGACCGACCCGCTCACCGAGAAGAAGCGGCAGGCAAAGCACGCCAAGAGCCGCCTTGCCCAGGCCGAAAAGCTCAAGGGCGAGGACCCGGCGCTCTTCTACGCGGAGCTCGAGCGCGCCTTGAAGACGTTCCTCGAGGCGAAGCTGGGCGAGCCGGTGGGGGGACTGACGCGCGATCGGCTCGCCGAGCGGCTGGTGGAGCTCCAGGTGCCGACGACGACGCAGGCGTTGGTGCTGCAGGGGCTGGAGACGTGCGAGCTGGGCCGCTACGCGCCGGGCGGGGCGGGTCCGTCGGCGCGGGAGCGCGCGCTGCAAACGGTCGAGGGCGCGATGGAGGGCTGGCGATGAACGCGCTCGTGCTCTCGGTCGTCCTCGCGCAAGCCTACTACACGCCGCAAGAGGCAGCCGACATCTTCGCGCAGGCGAACGCCCGCTACGCGCAAGGTGACCCGGCGGGCGCGGCGGAGGGCTACCAGCGGCTGCTCGACCGCGGCTTCGGCGGATCCGATGTGCTCTTCAACCTGGGCACCGCGCACCTGGCGCAGGGCAGGCTGGGCGAGGCGGTCTTGTCCTTGGAGCGCGCGCGGCGGCAGGGCGGGGGCGAAGACGTCGAGGCCCACCTGGCGATGGCGCGCGCCCAGCAGGTCGACCAAGTGGTGGGAGCCCAGGCCGAAGAGCCCTTCCTCCACCGCCTGGCCCTCGCCACGCCGCAGGCCGGGGTCTGCTACGCCTTCCTCGTGTTCTGGACGCTCGGCTTCGCCGCGCTCCTTGCGCGCAAGTCCCTCTCCGCTCGCCGGGGCACCTGGCTCGCCGCCGCGGTGGTCTGCTTCCTCTTGGCGGGCGTGACGGGCGCCTTGGTCGCGACGCACATGTACGTCCAGGAGCGCTGGCGCGAAGCGGTGGTGCTGCCGTCCGCCCTGCAAGTGAGAGAGCTGCCCCAGGAGCTGGCGAAGACATCGTTCGAAGTGCACGCCGGTTTGAAGGTGCGCCTGCTCGAGTCCGCCGGTAACTTCGTGCGTATTCGCCTGCCCAACGGGTTAGAAGGTTGGGTCCAGAAGGAAGGCGTCGGGGAAATATGATCGAAGTGCTCGGAGCCACCAAGGTCTACCGTCGCGGCAAGACCGAGGTGCGCGCCCTCAACCACGCGACCCTCTCGGTCCCCAAGGGACAGTTCCTTTCGGTGATGGGCGCTTCGGGCTCCGGCAAGAGCACGCTGCTCAACCTCCTGGGCGCGCTCGACACGCCCACCTCGGGGACCATCCGCATCGCCAACCAGGAGATCTCCAAGCTCTCCGACGGCGAGCTGTCGAAGTTCCGCCGCGAGAAGCTGGGCTTCATCTTCCAGTTCTTCAATTTGCTGCCCACCCTGACCGCGCTGGAGAACGTCGTGCTGCCCGCGCTGCTCTCGGGCAAGTCGCGCGGCGCGCTCGACGCACAGGCGCGCGCGCTGCTCGAGTCGGTGGGACTCAAGGGTCGGGACCACCACCGCCCCGACGAGCTGTCCGGCGGCGAGATGCAGCGCGTGGCGGTCGCGCGGGCCTTGCTGCTCGAGCCGGCCTTGCTCCTCGCCGACGAGCCGACCGGCAACCTCGACTCGAAGACGGGCGCCGAGGTCCTGAGGCTCATTCGCGAGGCGACCCGCGCGCGCCACCTCACCGTGGTGATGGTGACGCACGACGCGAAGGCGGCGGAGGTCGGCGACCGCATCGTGCGGCTGGCCGACGGACAGATCGTCGGCGACGAGATGCTGGTCTCACCCGTGAGCGGGGTCGGCTAGCGCATGCTGCACCTGCTTCGCCTGGTCAGCGTCCGCCACCTGCTGGACGCGCCGCTGCGGTCGATCCTCACCGTGTTCGGCGTGGCGGTCGGCGTCGCGACCATGGTGAGCGTCACCTCGCTCAACCGCACCGTGATGGGCGCGTTCCGCTCGACGGTCGACACCATCGCGGGCAAGGCGGACCTCACCATCGCCGGCACGCAGACCGGCTTCGACGAAGCGCTGCTCGAGCAGGTCAAGGCGGTGCCCGGGGTCGCGCACGTCTCGCCCGCGATCACCGCCATCGCGCCGGTGAAGGGCGCGCCCGGGGTCAGCCTGTACGTGATGGGCGTCGACGTGCTCGACGACGGGTACTTCCGCACCTACGAAGGGGTCGACCGGGACATCGGCTCGCTCGCCGACGACCTGGAGTTCCTCAACTCCACCGACCGGCTGCTCGTCTCGGAGCGCTTCGCGAAGGAGCGCGGCCTTCAGGTGGGCGACGGCTTCGAGCTGATCACGCCGTCGGGCGCGCAGACGTTCTACGTGCACGCGCTGGTCAAAGAGACCGGGCCGGTGAAGGCGTTCGGCGGCTCGGTGGCGGTGATGTTCCTCGCCTCGGCGCAGGAGGCGTTCGGCCGCGGCCGCAACATCGACCGCATCGACGTGGCGGTGGCGCAGGGGCTCGACCCCGACGTGGTGAAGCAGCGGCTGCAGGCGGCGGTCGGTCCGTCGCTGGAGATCGAGCGGCCCGACCGGCGCGGCCAGAGCGTCGAGAAGATGGTCCGCGGCTTCCAGACGGGCCTCAACCTGG
>CAZEDU010000108.1:0-17324 GCA_964511185.1 uncultured Myxococcaceae bacterium
CCCGAGCTGGCGCGGGACCTGGCGGACCTGCTCGCGAGCGAGTCCCGCGAGCGCCCAGCTCGAGCTGGCGAGCGCCGAGCGGGCGGCGGCGCAAGCGCAGGGCGACGCGGAGGACGCGCGGATTCAGCTCTCCTGGCTGCTCAACGCCCCGGTGAATGGCCCGCTGGTCGAGCCGGCCCAGGTCTTCGCTCAAGCCGGGCAGCAACCCGAGCAGCCCAACGCGGTGCCGGACGAGGGCGTTCGGCTCGACGTGGCCGCGGCCGCCCGGCGGGCGCAGGCGGCGCGCGCGTTCGCCAACGAGCCCTTGGGCCGGCTCTTCCCGAGCCTCAGCGCGGTGGGGCAGTACCGGCTCACCAACGAAGCGGGCTTCGCGGGCCGCAACGTCGACGCCTTCGCTGGGCTCGAGCTGACCTGGACGCTCTTCGACGGCGGTGAGCGCTACGCCGATCGCGACGAGCGGCTCGCCTTGGCCCGGGTGAGCGAGCTGAGCGCCGCCGTCCGAACCCGCACCGTCGAGACCGACCTGCGCCGCGCGGAGATTGGCCTGCGCACCGCCCGCACCGCGCTCGCGCAAGCGGTGGAGGCGGCGCGCGCCGCGAAGAAGAACGCGGAGGAGACTGGCGAGCTCTACCGGCAAGGGCTGGCCAGCGCGCTCGAGCTCGCCGACGCGTCGGTGCGGCTGTTCGAGGCGGAAGTGGAGCAGGCGCGCGAGCAGTACGGGCTCGCCTTGTCGTTCTTGGACGTTCGGGCCGCCCTTGGCTACGACCCGCTGGGCAACCAGATGACCGCGGAGCAGGAGGCGAAGCAATGAGACAGCGATCCAGCGCGTGGTGGCTCTTGGTTCCGCTCGCGGTGGCGCTGGCCGCCTGCGGCAAGGACACCAAGGCCGGCGCGGGCGGTGGAAAACAGCGGGTGCCGCTCGCGTTCCCGGTCGAGGTGCAGACGGTCGATCCGAAGCCGGTCGAATACACGGTGAGCGCGGTGGGCTCGGTGGACGCGTTCGACCGCATTCAGATGACCGCCCGTGTCGCGGGCGCGCTCGACAAGGTCCACTTCACCGAGGGGCAGCGGGTGAAGAAGGGCACCGTGGTCGCCGAGATCGACCCCAAGCGTTACCGGCTGGCGGTGCGGGCCGCGCGCGCCGAGCTCGAGAAGGCGAAGGCCGCCAAGGCCGAGGCCGAGGCCAGCATGCAGCGGCGCGAGGCGGTGAACGCCGAGAACCCGGGGCTCATCCGCGGCGAGGAGCTCGAGACCTTCCGCACCCGCTCGCAGACGACCTCGGCCGAGCTCGAGGCCGCGCAGGTGGCCTACGAGCAGGCGCAGCTCAACCTCGACGACGCCTTGGTCCGCGCGCCGATCGACGGCGTGCTCGAGGCGCGCACGATTCAGACGGGGCAGTACGTTCAGGTGGGCACGGTGCTCGCCACCATCGTCCAGCGCGAGCCGCTGCTGGTTCGGTTCAAGGTCCCGGAGTCCGACGCGGCCCGCCTGACGCCGGGCATGCCGGCGCGCTTCCGGGTGCGCGACACCCGCGAGCCGTTCTCGGCCAACATCACCTACGTGTCGGCCGCCGCGGAGGAGGCGTCGCGCATGGTGCTGGTCACCGCGGAGGTGACCGACGAGCGCAAGGACCTGCTCAAGCCCGGGGCGTTCGCCGAGGTGGTGGTGCCCGTCGGCCAGTCGAGCGGCGCGCCGGTGGTTCCAGAGACGGCGATTCGCCCGAGCGAGCGCGGCTTCCTCGCGTTCGTGGTGGAGAGCGGCGTCGCGCGCGAGCGGGTGCTGACGCTCGGCTTGAGCACGCCCGACGGGCGCCGCGAGGTGAAGGCGGGCCTGCAGCCGGGAGAGCAGATCGTCGTACGCGGCGCCGAGGCGCTCAAGGACGGCGCCAAGGTGAACGTCGTGGTCGGCGGCCGCGCGGCCGATGCGGGCGCGACGGCCGCGGGCGAGCGCCGGGCGCTCCCGGGAGGCCCGCCGTGAACATCACCGACGTCTGCATTCGGCGGCCCGTGCTCGCCTGGATGCTGATGGCCGCGACGGTGGTGTTCGGCCTGGTGGCCGCCACCCGCATCGGCATCAGCCAGTTCCCCGACGTCGACTTCCCGACCATCAACATCGACGTCACGTGGGAAGGCGCGGCGCCGGAGGCGATCGAGAACGACGTGGTCGAGCCGCTGGAAGAGGCGGTGACCCAGGTCGAGGGCATTCGCTCCATCACCTCGACCGCGCGCCAGGGCCGCGCCGACATCACCATCGAGCTCAACCTCAAGCGCAACGTCGACGCGGCGCTGCAGGACGTGCAGGCGAAGGTCGCGCAGGCGCAGCGCCGCCTGCCGGCCGACATCGACCCGCCGGTCGTCTCGAAGACCAACCCAGAGGACCAGCCGATCATGTGGGTGGGCGTGTCGGGCCCCTTCCCGCAGCAGACCATCTCGGACGTCGCGCGCTACCGGGTGAAGGAGAAGCTGCAGACGATTCCCGGCGTGGGCGAGGTGACGATCGGCGGCGGCTACCTCGAGCGCAACATCCGCATCTGGCTCAACGCCGACTGGCTGAACGAGCACCAGGTCACCGCGGCGGACGTGATGGCCGCCCTGCAGCGCGAGCACGTGGAGCTGCCGGCGGGCCGCATCGAGACCCAAGGGCGCGAGGTGAACGTGCGCGTGATGGGCGAGGCGCTCGATCTCGAGACCTTCCGCCGCATCGTCATCCGCGAGGTGAACGGCGCGCCCGTCTACCTCTCGCAGGTCGCGCTGGTGGAGGACGGGTTCGAGGACGTGCGGCGGCTGTCGCGCGTCAACGGCTCGCCGGCGCAGGGCATGGGCGTCCGCAAGCAGCGCGGCGCCAACGCGGTCGCCGTGGCGGCGGAGATCAAGAAGGCGCTCGACGAGATCCGGCCGACGTTGCCGGAGGGCATGGAGGTCGGCATCAACTTCGACTCGACCTCGTTCATCGAAGAGTCGGTGCACGAGATCGAGCTGGAGCTGCTGCTCGCCGTGCTGCTCACCGCGCTGGTCTGCTGGATGTTCCTGGGGTCGCTCTCGAGCACGCTCAACGTGGTGCTCGCGATCCCGATGTCGCTGCTCGGCACGGTGGCCTGCATCTACTTCTTGGGCTTCACGCTCAACACCTTCACCTTGCTCGGCCTGTCGCTGGCGGTCGGCATCGTCGTCGACGACGCGATCATGGTGATGGAGAACATCTTCCGGCACGCGGAGGGCGGGAAGGACCGCGTGCGGGCGGCGCGCGAGGGCACGCGGGAGATCACCTTCGCCGCGCTCGCCGCGACCGTGGCGGTCATCGCCATCTTCATCCCGGTCGTCTTCATGGAGGGGGTGATCGGCCGCTTCTTCCTGCAGTTCGGCGTCACGCTCTGCCTCGCGGTGATGTTCAGCTACGTCGAGGCGATCACGCTCGCGCCGGCGCGCTGCGCGCAGCTGCTCAAGACCTCGCGCGAGGACCGCGGGCGCGTCGGGCGCGCGGTCGATCGCGCCTTCGTCTGGCTCGAAGGGTTCTACCGGCGCGTGCTCGGCCAGGCGCTCACGCGGCCCGGCGCGGTGCTCGTGGGCGCGCTGGTGCTGATGGTGATCGCGGGCGTCACCATCTGGAAGCTCCCGATGGAGTTCGTGCCGTCGCAAGACCAGAGCCGCCTGATGGTCCGCCTGCAGACGGCGGTCGGCTCGGACCTGGAGGAGACCGACAAGCTCTTTCGCCGCGCCGAGGAGTTCGTCCGCCAGCGCCCCGAGGTGCAGCGCGCCTTCTCGATCGTCGGTGGGTTCGGGGCCGCGGGCGTGAACGGCGGCGTGCTGTTCGTGATGTTGGTGCCGCCCGACGAGCGCGAGATGACGCAGGCCGAGTTCGCGGCCGTGCTGCGCAAGGAGCTCAACTCGTACCCGGGCCTTCGCGCCGGCGTGCAGGACCTGTCGCAGTCGGGCTTCACCGCGCAGCGCGGCTACCCGGTCGAGTTCTCGGTGCGCGGCTCCGACTGGCAGACGCTGATCGACGAGGCCGACGCGATGAAGGCCAAGCTGGCGCAGAGCGGCATGGTGGTCGACCTGGACAGCGACTACCAGCTCGGCATGCCGGAGCTGCGCCTCACGCCGGATCGCGACCGCGCGGCCGACCTGGGCATCTCGGTGCAGGACGTCGCGCAGACGGTCAACGCGCTGGTGGGCGGCGTGCGGGTGGGCCGCTTCAGCAGCGGCGGCCGCCGGGTCGACGTGCGGTTGCGCCTGCTCGCGGGCCAGCGCTCCCGCGCGGAGGACGTGGGCAAGCTGCAGGTGCGCACGGCGTCGGGCGGGCTGGTGCCGCTCTCGGCGCTGGTGACGCAGGAGGAGCGGCCGGCGCTGCAGGCCATCACCCGGCGCGACCGCGAGCGCGCGATCACCGTGTTCGCCAACGTCGCGCCCGGCTTCTCGCAGGACCAGGCGATCAAGCGGGTGGAGGATCTGTCGAAGGACTTGAAGCCCGGTTACCGCGCGGTGCTCGGCGGCGCGAGCGTCGCCTTCCGCGAGTCGTTCTGGTCGCTGGTCTTCGCGTTGGTGATGGGCGTGGTCGTCGCGTACATGGTGCTCGCGTCGCAGTTCAACTCGTTCCTGCACCCGGTGACGGTGCTCACGATCTTGCCGCTGTCGATCGCGGGCGCCGCCTTCGCGCTGCTGGTGACCGGCGCGACGCTCAACATCTTCAGCATGATCGGCGTCCTGCTCTTGATGGGCATCGTCAAGAAGAACTCGATCATCCTGGTCGACTACACCAACCAGCTCCGCGAGGAGGAGGGCGTGCCGACGCACGAGGCGCTCCTGCGCGCGGGCCCCGTGCGCTTAAGGCCGATCATGATGACCTCGCTCGCCACGATGATGGCGGCGGTGCCGTCGGCGCTCTCGCTCGGCTCGGGCGCCGAGGTTCGAAAGCCGATGGCGATCGCGGTGATCGGCGGTCTGATCGTGTCGACCGCGCTGAGCTTGCTGGTGGTGCCGGCGTTCTATCTGCTCGCCGACCGCGCCAAGCTGCGGCTCTCGGAGTGGCGGCAGCGGCGCGCGGTCCCGAAGACGATCGTAGGTTAGGAGAGCCGGTACTCGCGCTGCAGCGCCTTCATCAGGGCGTGGAGCTTCCGGAAGGCGGCGTTCAGCTCGGGCTTGGTCGCGGCGGTGAGGGCCCGGCGCTTGGCCGTTTGGAGCGCGCGGATCTGCTTCGTGATCTTCCGTCGCCCGGCCGAGGTCTTGTACTGCGGCGTCCTCCGAAGCTGCTGCACCATGAAGGGCACGGAGTCGATCCAGGCCTGCTGCATCGCGGTGGGCTTGGGCTTGGCGAGCGAGAGGATCGCGCCCGTGGAAGGGGCGGGTGGGGTCTGCTTCGCGCGGATCGTTCGAATCGTCATGGTGTGGGCTCCCGGGGTGTCGAACCACGGCGATTTGACGCTCGAACCCGCTCGGGACGCAAGTGGGTGCCGGCTAGCCCGTGCGATCGAGCATCGAGCGGATCGCCGACCGCAGCTCCTCGTAGTCGATGGGCTTGAGCAGACAGGGGTTTTCCACGCGCTCGATGAAGTCGTTGGTGGCCGGCGCGAACGAGCCGCCGGTCATGAAGATCATCCGCTGCGCGAGCTCGGGCTTTTTTGCGCGCAGGACGTCGTGGAGCTCCATGCCGGTCATCTCTGGCATCAAGAGGTCGCACAGCACCGCGTCGAACTGGGGATCTTTCTCGAGCAGCTCCACCGCCGCGACGGCGCTCTCGAGCAGGACGACGTCGTGCTGCGGCGCGAGCAGACGCCGCACCGCGCGGCCGAGCATCGGCTCGTCGTCGACGTAGAGGATGCGCGGGCGCCCAGCCAGAGGCGCCAGGGGCGGCGTGGCGCGCGGGGGATCGGCCGGGGCGTGGGCGGCCGGTAGGACGATCTGGAAGGTGGAGCCGCGCCCCGGCTCGCTCTCGACCTCGATGGCCCCGCCGAGCGCCTGCGCGATCTGCATGCTGATGTGGAGCCCCAGGCCGGTGCCTTGACCCACGGGCTTGGTGGTGAAGAACGGATCGAAGATGCGCGCGCGGTGCTCGGGGGCGATGCCGGGGCCGTTGTCGATCACCTCGACCACGGCGTTCCCCGCGCGCTCCCGCGCCTTGAGGCGGATCTCGCCCTTGCCGCCCTTGGCGCGCACCGCCTGCGCGGCGTTCACGAGCAGGTTCAAGAACAGCTGGATCAAGCGGCCTTCGTTGGCTTGCACCCGCGGCAGCTCGTCCAGGTCCCTCGACAAGCGGCCGCCCTGCTGGAGCTCGCCCTGCGCGAGGTGGATCGCGGACTCGAGCACCCGCTTCAAGTCGACCGGCCCAATCGTCTCGTCCGCGCGGCTGAAGGTGTTCAGGTCCTGCGCGATGTCGCGCACGCGCGCGAGGCCGTCGCGCGTCTCTTCGAGCACGCGGATCATCTCGTGCACGCTCTCGCGCATGGGCGCGGCCAGGCTCGCCTCGCTCAACAGCTCCTGCGACGCGCGGTGGAGGAACGAGACGTTCACGGCGATGACCGACAGCGGCGTGTTGATCTCGTGGCCCACGCCGGCGGCCAAGGTGCCCATCGCGCTCAGCCGATCCATCTGCACCAGGCGGCTGGTCAGCTCGTTCTTCGCCGTCAGATCGCGCAAGACGAGCATCGCCGCGCCTTCGCCGTCGTAGACGATGGGCAGCGTGCTCACCTCGACGTCGATCGCCGATCCGCTCGCGTGGCGCGCCTTCAGCTCGGCGGTGGGAACGGCCGCCAGCGCGATGAGCAGGTCCACGCCCTTGAAGCGGTCGGAGGGCAGGAGCAGCTCGAGGACGCTCTTGCCGACGAGCTGGTCGGCCTGGGCGTAGCCGAACGAGGCGAGCAGCGCGGGGTTCACGTACAGCAGCACGCCCTTCCGTTGGATGGCGATCAGATCGGCCGACTGGTCGACCATGATCCGGAACGAGGCCTCGGCCTCGCGCCGAATCTGCTCCGAGCGCTTGAGCTCGCTCAGATCCATCAGCGAGCCGATCCACCGCTCCGGCGCGCCGGTGGGCCCCCGCACCACGTGGGCGCGGTGCAGCACCGTGGCGTAGGTGCCGTCGGCCTTCCTCAGGCGGTACTGCGCCGACCAGCGATCGCCGGCGCGGGGAGGCACGAGCTGCTGCCGGTCGTCAGGGTGCACATGGACCATCAGCTGCCCGACGGGCTGCTCACCCGAGGCGTGGCCGAACGTGCGCGTCATCGCGTCGGACACCCAGACGCGGTCGATCGCCGGCTCCCAGTCCCAGAGCACGTCGCGCGAGGTGGCGTCCGCGATGCGCAGCCGCTCGGTCAACCGCCTCAGCGAGCGCTCGGTGTGCGCGTTCTCCACGCGCAGGGCGGCTTCGTGCAGCTCGCGCCGCACCGCGGGCCCCAGGCGGCGGAGGTTGGCCTTCATCAGGTAGTCGTGCGCGCCGGCGCGCATGGCCTCGACGGCCCGCTCTTCGCTGATGACGCCCGAGACGATGATGAAAGGGATGTCTTGCCCGGCCTTCTGGAGGGCGCGCAGCGCCCCGAACGCGTCGAACCCGGGGAGCCCGTCGTCCGAGATGATGACGTCCCACCGCTCTTGGAGCGCCTCGCGGAGCGCTTGCTCACTGTCGACCCGGCGGTGTACCGGGGAAAATCCCGCGGCGGCCAGCTGTCGAAGGATGAGCGCGCTGTCGTCCTCGCGATCTTCGATGAGGAGCACTCGAAGGAGAGTGGGCATGGGGCGTGGTGGGCTTACAGTACTGTCTTGTTTTACCGGTTTTTATGGCAGGTGGGGCAGCAAAGTTCGAAGGGGTCGGGGAGAATGGGCTCGTGAAATGGTCGTTGAGCGACTCGGAGACGCGCGGGTTCGTCGAGAGCGCCATCTTGGCGGTGGTGCTGCCGGCGGTGGCGGGCGCGGTGAACGGCATCGGGTTCCTGGCGGTGGGCGCGTACACCTCGCACGTGTCGGGCGTGGTCGCGCGGGTGGGGGACGAGATCGCGCTGGGCCACTGGTCGATGGCGTTCGCCGCCGCGTCGCTGGTCTTCTCCTTCCTGGCGGGCGCCATCACCACGACGGTGCTGATCGAGACCGCCCGCCGCCGCGCGCGGGCGAAGTATTCGCGGGCGCTCCTGCTCGAGGTGGGGGTGATCCTGGCGTTCGGCTTGATGGTCTGGAGCCTGCAACCGCTCGGCGAGACGGCGCGTCTGATCCTGACCGGCGCGCTCGCCTTCGCGATGGGCAGCCAGAACGCGTTGGTGACGCGCATCTCGGGGGCCGTCGTCCGCACCACGCACTTGACCGGCGTCATCACCGACTTGGCCATCGAGTCGGTGAAGGGCGCGATGTGGCTCAAGGACCGGCTCTACTCGATGCCGCCCCGCGACTGGGCCGCGCTGCTGCCGCTGGCGAGCAAGGACCCCGAGCTGCGCAAGCTCCGCTGGCACATGACGCTGATCGCCTCGTTCGTGTTCGGCGCGATCGCCGGTCCGGCGCTCTACCTCACGACGGGGGTCAGCGCGCTCCTGGTGCCCGCCGGTGTGCTGGCGCTCCTCGCGCTGTTCGACCGGATTCTCGGCTTTCAGGGCCGGCCGTCTTTGGCCGAGCAAAAGATATCGGTCGTGGCCCCCGTCGCGCTGCCGCCGAGCGCCGAGGTGGTCGCCGGCGAGGTCGCCGCGGTGGCGGTCAAGGTGGAGAAGCCAGGCAGCGGCGGGTCGCCGCCCGCCGGCTGACGTTCAGCGCTTGAGGCTCGACTGCAGGGAAGCCTCGAAGTCCTTCGCGCTGCGTCCGAAGCGGCGCTGAAAGGCCTCGTCGAACGCCTGCCCCGCCGACAGATCTCGAATGAACGCCAGCAGCAGGTGCGCGCCGCCGTGCGAGCCACTCAGGCGCACCAGCTCGGTGACGGCGGCCCCCGCGTAGGCGTAGCGCAGGCCCGCGTCCGCTTGGGCGACGAAGGGGCCTCCGCCGGCCATCTCGTCGAGCGAGGGCAGGCGACCCGCGCGGGCCGCGGTCTTGAGCGCCGCCGCGATGGCGCGGGGCGGGCCTTCGTGGCCCTGGTACCTCCACTCCACGTGCTCGGCGGTGCCCTCGTTGAGCCAGAGCGGAAGGCGCATCGCCTTGCCGCCGCACACTTCGTCGATCAGCGCGTGCACGTACTCGTGCACGAGCGTGGCCTTGTTCTGCGGCGTGAGCTGCGCGGCGTCGTTGATGCGCATCGCGCCGTCGCCGTACAGCCCGGCGATGCGGTCGGCCGCCGCGGCGCCGTGGTGCAGCTCGAACTCCTCCTTCGAGTACAGCACCACGTCGACCGGCTGCTCGCGCGCCTCGCCCAGGAACCGCTGGGTGGTGAGGTAGGCCTCCTCGAGCGCGGCGGCGACCTGGCCCTCGTACTCGGCGCGCTGGCCGAAGTCGCGGGCCCCGTTGAAGTACTTGAAGCGGAAGCGCTTGTTCGAGCGGGTGCGCAGCCCGCCCGGCCCCGTGCCGGACTCGTACGAGAGGCCGCTGCTGGTCGAGGCGGCCGTCGCCTTCTTCTCGGCCGGCGCGGGCTGGCCGCGGGCGACCGCGCTCGCTTGGCGATCCGCGGTGCGCCGCGCCTCCCGCTCCTGCGCGGCCTCCTTGCGCACGCGCGCGCGGAGCAGCTCGGCCTTGCGGTGCTCCGGTGCGCTCTTCGGGACGCGCGCGAGCGCCGCCTCGGCCTTATCGAACTCCCTTTCTTGGAGAAGCAGCTCGCCGAGCGCGAGGGGAAAGCGGGCGTCGTCCGGGAAGTGGGAGGCCCCGCGCTGCAGCGCCTCCTGCGCCTCGGAGGGTTGCTGCGTCGTCTGCGCCGCGCGCGCCAGGCACCACAGGCCGCCGGGCGACTCGTTGAAGCGCGCCGCCGCCTCGGCGAGCGAGAACGCGAGCACCGGGTCCTTTTCGACCAGGGCCTCGCAGCCTTGATCGAGCGCGGCGGCGATCGCGCGTCGCTCTTCGGCCTTGAAGCGGCTCGGCTTCTGGGTGGAGAAGGCGAGGTACAGCTCGTCCCACGCGGCGCGCGCGGCCAGCGCCGCGGCGTCGGCCAGAGGCGCGGGCGGTGGGCTTGGCGCGGCGGCCCAGATCGTCAAGAGACAAGCCGAGAGCATCGGGCGGCTCCGTCAGGGCGTCGAGGTGCAGAACCCATTGGCGCCGCAGCCGTAGCCGATGCGCCCGCAATCCGAGGCGATGCGGCACTGGCGGACGCAGTACTGCTCCGCCGGCGTGCAGCCGTACTGCGGCGGGCAGTCGGCGTCGACCTGGCATTCCTTCGAGCAGTAGCCGGCGTAGAACTCCGGGCCGCTCAGGCAGGCGGGGCAGGTGGGGCCGTTGCTGGTGCACGCGACGCCCAGCTCGGCGCGCTCAGGGGTCAGGTGGATGGGCAGGTCGATGTCGTCGCAGGCCGCGAAGAGGAAGAGGAGGACGAGGAGCGAGCGAGCCATGTCGAAAGTCAGCGCCGGCCGCGCAGGAGCCGCAACAGCGAGATCTTCCGAAGCGTGCCACGGACGACGTACCAGGTGAAAGCCGCGCCGAACAGCATGAGCGCGGCGCCCAGGCCGATGATGCCGAACACCGGCACCCCGCCGAGCTGCCAGTCGACGCGGGCGAACTGGATGAAGCCGCCGACGATGAAGCCGCAGGCGCACAGGCCCAGAAAGGCGATCACCGCGAGGCTGCGCAGGTTGGCGTTCACCCGGTCGATCTGGTCGGAGCGGACGTTCACCGCGAACTTGCCCGACTCGAGGTCGAGCAGAATCTGCGAGAGCTGAACGGGCAGGTCGTGGGCGAGCCCCTGCAGCCGGAGCATCGTCCGCATCAAGCCGCCTTGAAGCCCGGTGACCTCGTAGCGGCCCGCGAGGAGCTCCTTGGCGTAGGGCAGGGCGAACTCGCTGATCTTCAGGTCGGGGTAGATGGAGCGCAGGATGCCTTCGGTCGCGATCGAGGCGCGCGAGAGGATCGCGTACTCCTTGGGGATGCGGATCTTGTACTTCACCGCGAGGTCGAGCAGCTCCCGCAGGAGGTTCTTGGCGCTGATCTCCCCGAGCTGGGTGGGCAGGTAGCGCGTGAGGATCGCCTCGATGTCGGTGCGAAAGCCCATCAGGTTCGCGCGGCTGTCGGGCACGCCCATCCGGTAGAGCAGGCGCGCCACCGAGTCGCTGTCCTTGAGCGCGACCGACAGCACCAGCATGATCAGCGTCTCCCGCATCGGCTTGGTGAGCCGGCCCACCACGCCGAAGTCGATGAGGCCGATCACCTCGCCTTCGAGCACGAAGACGTTGCCGGGGTGCGGGTCGCCGTGGAACAGGCCGTCCTCGAAGAGCTGCCGGAACGCGCCCTCGACGATGTGCTGCGCGAGCTTCTTGCGGTCGTGCTGCGCGGGATCGATCTGAGAGATCTTCTCTCCGCGGAGCAGCTCGAGCGTGAGCACCGTGCGGCTGGAGAGCGCGTCGTAGACCTTGGGGATCTTCACGTAGGGCCGCGCGGCGTGGTTGGCGTGAAACGCGCGCACGTTGGCGGCCTCGTTGAGGAAGTCGAGCTCCTCGTGAATGGCCCGGTCGAACTCGTCGATGATGCCGGTGGGCGTGTAGACGCCGACCTCTTCCACCACCGCTTCGAGCGCGCGGGCCAGGTAGCGCAGCACGCTCAGGTCGGCGCGGATCTGCTCGGCGATGCCCGGCCGCTGCACCTTCACCACCACCTCGTCGCCGGTCTGCGTGACGGCGCGGTGGACCTGCGCGATGGAGGCGGCCGCCAGCGGCGTGGGCTCGATGGAGCGGAAGAGCGCCTCGGGCTCCTGGCCGAACGCGCCGCGGATCTGCTCCTTCACCTGCTCGAGCGCGATGGGCGGCACGTTGTCCTGCAGCTCTTGCAGCTCTTCGATGAACTCGGCGGGCAGCAGGTCGGCGCGCGTGGAGAGCACCTGCCCCAGCTTGATGAACGTGGGGCCCAGCTCGTTGAGCATGTCGCGAAAGCGGCGCGCCACCGACTGTCGGCGCACCTCGGGGGTCGGCTCGACGGCCTCTTTCCGGCCGAGCATGCGCCACAGGCCGGAGCGCTCGGTCAGGTCCGCGAAGCCGTGCTTCGTGGCGATGACCGCGATCTGCCGCAGCCGGTTGAGATCTTGAAACGCCTCGCGAATCACGTCGCCACGGAACTTGGCACGGGGCCAAAGGGCCCGCAAATGCTGGCCGGCCTGCATTTCATGACATCATTCCAGCGCGATGGCGTTTCGCTTCGTCCACGCGGCGGACCTGCACCTCGACAGCCCGTTTCGTTCGGTGGGGGCCGAAGGCGCCTGGTTCGAGCGCTTCCAGCGATCGACCTTCGACGCCTTCGCCCGCATCGTGCAGCTGTGCCTCGATGAAGAGGTGCGCCTGCTGCTGCTCGCGGGGGATCTGTTCGACAGCCAGGATCGCTCGGTGCGGGCGCGGCTGGGGCTCAAGCGCGGGCTGGAGCGGCTCGACGCGGCGGGCATTCGCACCTTCATCGTGCACGGGAACCATGATCCGCTCGCGGCCGAGGTGAAGGGGCTCGTGCTCCCGGCCTCGGTCAAGGTGTTCGGAGGTGAGTGGGAAGAGGTCATCGTCCCCGATGCCAACGGCGGGCCGCTGTGCCGCGTGCAGGGCATCTCGTACGCCGAGGAGCGGGTGACCGAGAACCTCTCGCGCCGGTTTCGGCGGCAGGGGCCGGAGTACACCATCGGACTGCTGCACGCGAACCTGGGCGGGGCGCGCGGGCACGCGGGCTACGCGCCGTGCAGCCAGGCCGACCTGAGCGCGAGCGGGCTCGACTACTGGGCGCTCGGGCACGTGCACACCCGCGCCGAGCACGTGCTGCCCAGCGGCGCGCGCGCGGTGTACCCCGGCAACCCGCAAGGCCGCCACGCGCTCGAAGACGGCCGGCGCGGGTGCGTGCTGGTCACCGTCGACGGCCGCGACACACAGACCCGCTTCGTGCCGGTGGAGAGCGTGCGCTGGCACCGGCTGTCGGTCGACATCGGCGAGCGCGAGAGCCTCGAGTCGCTGTCGAAGGCCGCACGGGAGGCGGTCCGCAAGGCGTGCGGCCCCGAGACGCCGGCCCACGCGGTGCAGCTCACGCTGACCGGTCGGGGGCCTTTGCACGCGGAGCTCGCCGCGCCGGGCGCCCACGGGGCGTTGGAGGACTCGCTGCGCGAGGCGCTCGAGCGGGAGCTGCCCGTGGTGTGGCTCGACGCGCTGATCGACGCGACCGCGCCCGACATCGACCTGGAGCAGGTGGCGCGCGGCGGTGGCCTGGTGGCCGCCGTGCTCAGCGCGGCCCGCTCGCCCGAGGCGATCCTCCCCGCCGCGTACCAGGAGGAAGAGCTCGCCCGCCTCGAGGAGTCCCTGCGCCGGCTCGGGGTGTCCGCGACGGCGCCGAAGGCGGGCGGCCTCATCGACCGCGCCGCGCTGCGGGCCATCGAGCTCTTGCTCGATCAGGAGGGCCGCTAGAGGGGCGGCGGAGGCCATGCGGATCGAGCAGCTCACCGTCGACGGCTTCGGGCACTTCGAGAAGCAGCGGTTCGAGCTCAAGCCCGGCATGAACGTGCTCTTCGGCCACAACGAAGCCGGCAAGAGCACGCTGCTGGCGTTCATTCGCGCGGTGCTGTTCGGCTTCGAGCGCAAGCGCTCGCCCCACCGCTACGAGCGCGCCCAGGGCGCGTTCGGCGGCGAGCTCAAGCTCATCACCGCCGACGGACCGCTCTGGGTGCGGCGCCAGGGCGGCAAGAGGGCCGAAGGCGAGCTCTCGCTGCGAGGGGAGACCGGCGCGCCGCTGCCGCCCAGCCGCTTGGCCGACGCGCTCGCCGGCATCTCGCGCGAGCTGTTCTACGAGGTGTTCGCGTTCAGCTTGGGGGAGCTGTCGTCGTTCGAGCGGCTCGCCGAGGAGGGGAGCGTCTCGGAGGCGCTGTTCGCCGCGGGCATGCAGGGCGCGCACAACCTCCCTTCCGTCGTGGAGCGCCTCCGCCGCTCCGCGGACGCGCTCTTCGCGCCGCGCGGCCAGAAGAAGGCGCTGAACGTCGTCTTGAGCGAGCTCGACGAGGTGCGCGGCCAGCTCAAGGCGCTGGGGGACAGGCCCGCCGCATACGGTGAGGCGCTCTCCCGCTGCGCCGCGCTCGAGGCGGAGCTCGCGCAGCTCGAGCGGCAGCGAGCGGAGCGGCAGCACGCGTTGGAGGTCCGCAGCCGGCTCCTGCAGGCCGCCGAGGATCTGGCCGCCCACGCGCAGGCCGAGGCGCGCATGGCCGCCCTGCCCGACGTGAGGCGCTTCCCGCCCAACGGCGTGGTCCGGCTCGACGAGCTCATCGAGCGCTCGTCGCGCGCGCAGGCCGAGCGGGAGGCCTGCGCGCGGAAGCGGGAGGGCTTCGAAGAGCAGCGCGCCTGGCTTCAGCGCGCGCACCAGCTCGAGCGCGAGAAACGCCTGGATCACGGCGAGCTCGAGGCCGCGCTGGAGGCGTTTCGGGCGCGCGCCTCCGAGCGGGAGGCGCTGCCGGCGCGGCGAGCGGCGCTCGACGAGCGGTTCGCTCAGCTGGAGCGGGCGCTCGAGGGCCTGGGCGCGCGCTTCGATCTCGAAGGCCTGCTCGCCATCGACCTCGGGGGCGGGGCCAAATCGAAGGTGACGCACCTGCGAGACCTGCTGGTGAATGCGGAGCGCGCCCTCGATCAGCGGGCCCAGGCTTGGCGGCGGTTCGCGCAGGACCGCGAGCGGATCGAGGCGGAGGTCCGGCGGCTCACGGCCGAGGTGTCGACGCTGCCGCGGACCCCGGTGCTCGAGATCCGGCGCCAGGTGCAGGCGCTGCAGAAGATGGATCCGCTCGAGGCCGATCTCCTGCGCGCCGAGGAGCAGCGCGCCGAGCGGCAGGCGGCCCTCGACGCGATCTCGGCGCAGGCAGAGCCCGCGCCCTGGCATGTCTTCCCGGCGTGGCTTTTGGCCGGCATCTTCGTGGCGGTGGTCGGCGCCGGCGTCGCGCAGCTCGCCTTGTCGGGCCGCGACAACCTGTGGCCCCTCTTCGCCGGTGGGCTCGTGGTGGCGGTGGTGAGCGCGATGGTGCACCGCCGCGCCGGCCGCGAGCACCGGCAGCAGCTCGCGTCGTACAACGGCAAGCAGGCGTTTCGCGCGCGCGAGGTCGCCCGGCTCTCGTCCGACTTGACGGCGCAGACCCGAAGGGTCGCGGAGCTGGGTCGAACGCTCGATGAGCTGAGCGCGCAGGTGGGGCTGCGCCCGGGCGCGAGCGCGGCGGAGCGGCGCCAGCGCGAGGAAGCGCTCCACGCGCAGCTCGGCCTGGTCGAGCGGCGGGAGCGCTTGTCGGTCGAGCTCGAGGCGCTCTCGCCCAAGCTGTCGAGCGCGGTGACGGACGAGCTGCACGCGAAGGCCGACCGCGACGTGGCCGAGGCCGAGCGATCGCGGCTGTCGCGCGAGCTGGACGAGCGGGTGGTGGCGCTCGGGTTTCCCCAAGGGCTCGGCGCGCAGCAGGTGGTCGATCTCTGGACGGAGGCGGCGGCGTTGAAAGATCGGCTGCTCGATCTGCGCGCGCAGAAGCGCGCGTACGAGGCCGCGCTCGAAGGAGCGCAGGCGGTCGCGCAGCGGCTGCTCGAGGTGGCGCGCCCAGCGGGCCTGGCGGTGGACGACGCGGAGACGGCGGCCCAGGCGCTCGCGGCGCTCCTGCGGCAAGGGCAGGAGGCGAAGGAGGAGGGGCGGGTGCTCGAGGAGCGGATCGAAGCGCTCTCCGGAGCGCTGGCGCGGGCGGATCAGATCGTCGCCGAGACGCGCGCGGCGATCGACGCGCTGCTCGCGCAAGCGGGCGCAGCGAACGCGGAGGCCTTTCGTGAGCGGGCCGCGCAGGCCGACGAGTACCGCGAGGCCGAGCGGCTGAAGCGGGAGCGGGCGCTGCGGATCGAGGCGCGGACGGGCCTGAGCGCCGAGGCGGCGGCGGCGCGGCTCCAGGACGAAGGTGGCGTGGCGGCGCTCGCGGCGCGGCTGGAGGAAGAGCGGGGCGCGATCGAGGCGCTCAAGCAGAGCGCGGTGGAGCGGACCAAGGCGCTGGCGGCCGCCCAGCAGACGGTGGCGCGGTACGAGAACGAGACCGAGGTGGCGGCCCTGCGCGCGCGCGAGGAGTCGCTGGCGAAGCGCGCGGCGGCGCTGGCGGAGTCGTACGCGGTGGAGCGGTTGGCGTTGGCGCTCATCGCCCAGGCGCGGCGGCGCTTCGAGGAGGAGCAGCAGCCGAAGGTGATTCAGCTCGCCTCGCAGGTGTTCTCCGAGCTGACCCAGGGGCGGTACACGCGGGTCTACCCGTGCGGCGAGTCGAAGCGCGATCTGTGCATCCGCGAGGCCGACGGGCGGCAGTGGCGCGCCGAGCAGCTCTCGCGCGGCACCCGGGAGCAGCTCTACCTGGCGTTCCGGCTCGCGGTGATCGAGGACTTCGGCGACACGCGGGTGCCGCTGCCGATCATCGTCGACGACATCCTGGTGAACTTCGATCCCGAGCGAACGCACGCCACCTTGCGCGTGCTCGGACGGCTCGCCCGGCGGCACCAGGTCATCGCCTTCACGTGCCACCCAGGGCTGAAGGAGATGTTTCGCCAGGAAGGCGCCGAGGTCATCACGCTCGCGCGTGGCTCGGTGGGTTGACGGATCCGAAGCGTCAACCCCGAAGCCCAAGGGCGAACACAAGGGTGTACAGGATTGTGGCGGCTCGGCTTTTGAGGCATGAGGCGCGGCTCGAAAGGAGCCTCACTCTCGATGATGAAGCATATGCCCTGTCTTCTCGCGGCCGCGCTGCTGGTCAGCAGCTGCTCGAAGACGAACGACACATCACCGGAGGTCGAGACGCCCACTGACAACACGGACAACACCACGACGGCGTCGAGCTACCGGTTGGTAGAAGCAAGCTTGCAGGACATGCAGCAGGCGATGGCCGATGGACGCGTGACCTCGCGTCAGCTGGTGAAGAAGTACTTGGACCGCATCAGCGCGTACGAGCCGATGCTGAATTCGCTCATCGCGTTGAACCCCAAGGCGCTGGAGGAAGCCGAGGCGCTCGATCTCGAGCGAAAGAACGGCACGGTGCGCGGGCCGCTGCACGGCATTCCGGTCGCGATCAAAGACAACATCAACACCACCACCATGCCCACCACCGGCGGAGCGCTGGCGTTCAAGGACTACACGCCGCCGTACGAGGCGACGCTGGTGGAGAACCTGCGCGCCGCTGGCGCGGTGATCATCGGCAAGACCACGATGACCGAGATGGCCAACGCCGTGTCGCTCGAGATGTCGGCCGGCTACAGCGCGGTCGCCGGTCACTCCTTCAACGCCTACGACATC
>CAZEDU010000109.1:0-11253 GCA_964511185.1 uncultured Myxococcaceae bacterium
AGAGCCAGATGGCGACGCCGATCATCAGCGAGATCGGCACCGACGAGCAGAAGCGGACGTTCCTCGCGCCGGCGATCGCCGGAGAGAAGATCGCCTCGCTGGGCGTGAGCGAGCCGGGGGTCGGCTCCGACGTGGCGAACCTGGCGACCACCGCCAGGCGGGTGGGCGACGACTACGTCATCAACGGCTCGAAGATGTGGATCACCAACGGCACCCGGGCCGACTTCATCACGCTCGCGGTGCGCACCGGAGAGGCCGGCCACAAGGGCATCTCGCTGGTGACCTTCCCGACCGACGTGAAGGGCTTCTCGGTGTCCAAGAAGCTCGACAAGGTGGGGAACCTGTCGTCGGACACGGCGATCCTCTACTTCGAGGACTGCAAGATTCCGCGCCGGTTCCTGCTCGGGGAGGAGAACAAGGGCTTTCGCTACATCATGATGAACTTCCAGGGCGAGCGGCTGGTCGCGGCGATCCTCTCGGTCGCGTACATGGAGCACTGGCTCGAGATGGCGCTCACCTACGGCCACGAGCGCAAGGCGTTCGGCCAGGAGATCCTCCGGTTCCAGGTGTGGCGCCACAAGCTGGTCGAGCACCTGTCGGCGGTCGAGGCGGCCAAGCGGCTCACCTACCACGCGGTGGAGCTGTTCGACGCGAAGAAGGACCCGATCAAAGAGATCTCGATGGCCAAGCTGTTCGCTGGGGACTACGCGCAGAAGGTCGCCTACGACGTGCAGCAGTTCTTCGGCGGCATGGGCTACATCGACGAGACGCCGATCGCGCGGGGCTGGCGGGACGTGCGGCTCATCACCATTGGCGGCGGTACGTCCGAGGTGATGAAGGAGATCATCGCCCAGGAGGCCGGTTTCTAGCCGCCGCCGCGTATGTCGGAATTGTTGACCACCTTTCTGGTCTCGCTGTCGGCGGTCTTCATCGTCGTGGACCCGCCGGGCGTGGTGCCGATCTTCCTCTCGATCACCGCGAACGAGACCCAGGAGCGCGCGCGGCGGACGGCGCGGCGGGCCTGTTGGGTGGGCGGGTCGCTGCTCCTCTTCTTCGCGTTCTTCGGCGGCGTGCTCTTCAAGGTCCTGGGCGTGAGCCTGGGGGCCTTCCGCGTCGCCGGGGGCATTCTGCTCTTGGTGCTGGCGCTCGACATGCTCCGGGCGCGCACGTCGCAGACCAAGACGACGCCCGAGGAGGAGCGCGAGGCGGCCACCAAGGAGGACGTCGCGGTGGTGCCGCTGGCGGTGCCGTTGTTGTCGGGGCCCGGGGCGATCGCGACGGTGATGGTCCTGATGTCGAAGGGGGAGGGCTGGGTGACCGGCAGCATGGTGGGGCTCTCGATCGTCCTGACCTTCGTGGCCACCTACCTGCTTCTGTCCAGCGCCCACTGGGTGCAGCGGGTGCTCAAGCAGTCGGGCGTGGCCTTGCTGCAGCGCCTGGCGGGGCTGATCCTCGCCGCGATCGCCGTTCAATTCATGGTCGATGGCGTGCGGGAGCTGTTCCCGGGTATTTGAAGAGCGGCAGATGAAGATCGCGACCTGGAACGTGAACGGCATCCGCGCGCGGGAGGCGCAGGTGCTCGACTGGGTGCAGCGCGAGCAGCCGGACGTGTTGTGCCTCCAGGAGGTCAAGGCCTCGCCGCACGACGTGCCCGCTTCCCTCTGCGCGCTGCAGGGGTACTGGTGCTTCTGGCACGGGCACAAGGGCTACTCGGGGGTGGGGCTGCACCTGAAGCGCTCGGCCTTCGCGTCCCCGGTCTTCTCGCACCCGTCGTTCGACCACGAGCACCGAATCGTGGTGGCCCAGGTGGAGGACCTCCGCGTCGCGTCGATCTACGTGCCGAACGGCGGCAAGGACTTCCCCGCGAAGATGAGGTTCTTGGAGGCGCTCGAGGCGTGGGTGGTCGAGTCCCACCAGGCCGGGTTCCGGTTGCTCTTGTGCGGTGATTTGAACGTGGCCCGCACCGAGCGCGACGTGCACCCGTCGCTCCGCAAGCCCGAGCAGATTGGCCAGACCCCCGAGGAGCGGGCGCTGCTCGAGCGCATCATCGGGCACGGGCTCGTGGATTTGAGCCGCCAGTACGAGCCCGACAACGACCAGCTGTTCACCTGGTGGGCGCCGTGGCGGAACATGAAGCAGAAGAACATTGGCTGGCGCTTGGACTACGTGCTCGCGAGTGAGCCGGTGGCGCGCCTGTCGACCGGCTGCGCGGCGTTTCGCGAGTTCGGCACGAGCGACCACTGTCCGGTGCTGGCCACCTTCCCGCCGCTGGTGCGCCCGCCGGAGCACGTGGAGGAGCCGGCGCCGGTCCAGGCCGAGGAGAAGGCGCAGTTGGAGCTGTCGCTCGGGTAGGTCAGCGCTTCTTGAAGAGCGCCTCGGCGGCGTCGAGGAGCGAAGCCTTCTGTTCGGCGCCCGAGGCGCCCCCTTCGCCGATCTGGAAGAACTCACAGAAGTTCGCGTCTTCCTTGTCCGATGGGACCTCGGCGAAGGGCTCTTTGCACTGCTTGGCGACGTTCACGTCGTAGTGGCGGCAGTGGACGCAGGCGTGCAGCTCGGCGCCGCAGCCGGGGCAGAGGTCTCTGCGTCCGACCTGGTTCCCGACGATGTCGACCCGGTGGCCGCACTTTCCGCACCCAGGCATTACCCTCTTGTATAACGCGGTTGGGTTTTTCGTTCGTAGACCGACAACTCGAAGAGGTTCGAAACGATGGTCGTCTCCTTGCTCCTCGTCCCCTTGCTCGCGGCGGCGCCGGTCGATCTGACAGCCGACGAGTTCAAGATGTACCGCCACTATCAGCTCGCGATGAAAGACCCGCGGGTCGAGAAGATGAAGCCGGAGCGCCGCCTGAGCGCCATCGCGAAGGACGCCGGCTACAAGCTCAAGGACCTGGAGAAGGCGATCGCGCGCGCGGAGGCCGCCGGTGACGTGAAGGCCGCGTGCGAGGCGGGCGCGAAGGAGGCCATCGAGGGCGGGGAGCTCCAGGGGCGCGTGGGCAAGGTGGACGTCGACACGTCGGACCCGCATGCGGTGGCGTACGTGCAGTGGCTCAACGAGGCGCCGGCGCAGCTCGAGGAAGAGGCGGCCTGGGTGGCCGCTCAGACCGCGCAGGCGTGTCCCATCGTGTCGACCATCCAGGTCTGGGCGCAGGACAAGGCGAACCCCAGCGCCCGGCTGTTTCAGGCGCTCATCTCGCGCGAGGCCGCCAAGCGCATCGCCCCCGAGAAGGCGAAGGAGTTCGCGGACACGAGGTACCTTCGGTTGTTCGAGAAGGTGAAGAGCGTGAACGCTGGAGATGATTTGTCGCAGGCGACTGCGACGCCGGGCGCTTCGCAGTAGGCAGTAGGCGTCCGGGGACAGTCCCCTCTTGTCAGCTGATGGTGGCGTCGTCCGCTTCGACCAGGTCGACGCGCAACCGGTGGTACAGGTGCAGCATGTAGCTGCTGAACGCCGCGACCACCGCCAGCATGATGAAGATGAGCTGGAAGCGCTGCCACAGGTGCGCTTGCTCGAGCAGCACCCGCCGCTCCTCGAAGGTGGCCAGCTGCTGCTCCGCGACCGAGCTGTCGAGGGTGGTGGCGTACTCTTCGCCCTGAGCGTTGCCGCGCGCGAGCTTCCAGGCGCCTTCCTCGCGGAGCTGGTGGGCGCGCGCAAAGCAGAGCCCGGCGCCCCCCGCCGAGAGGACCGAGACGCCTATCGCGACTGCGACACTGCGGGAGCGCATTGCCACCTCCGACGGCGAGAGTCCTTCAAGGCGGCGAATGAGGATGCTAGTGACGGCCCCAATCATGGGCAAGCCCTACCGTCCGAAAGACCACTACTTCCAGAAGGCCAAGCAGGAAGGTTTTCGTGCGCGAAGCGCCTTCAAAATCGATGAGATCGCGAAACGATTTGGTGTCGTTGCACGGGGACATCGGGTGCTCGACCTCGGGGCCGCTCCGGGTGGATTTCTACAGGTTCTGGCAGACCGGGTGGGCCCGTCCGGCGCCGTCGTGGGGGTGGATCTGGCGCCCATCCAGCCGCTGGGGCGCCCGAACGTGAAGACCGCGGTGCTCGACGTGCTGGCCGACGACTTCGACCAGAAGCTGGAGGCGCTCGACCCCGGGCCGTTCGACGCGGTGGTGTCGGACCTGGCGCCGAAGACGACCGGCATCAAGGCGACCGATGAGGCGCGCAGCTTGAACCTGGCGCGCAAGGCGCTGTCGCTGTCGCTTCGGCTGGGAAGGCCTGGCAGCGCGTTCATCGCCAAGCTGTTCATGGGCGGCGACTTCGATGGGTTCCGCAACGAGGTGAGGGCCGCGTTCGAGGACGTGAAGGTCGTGCGGCCGGAGGCGACGCGCGGCGCGAGCTTCGAGGTGTACCTGGTGGGGCTCAAGAAGCGGGCGGGTTGACTCGGGAATTTCCGTTAGATCCTCTCGAAGGGCTGTCCGTGAAAAGAGGGCATGAACGCCAAAGCCCTCTTCGTCCTTTTTCTGATCTCGCTGCCCGCCGCCGCGCAGCAGCGCGCCGCCGCCGAGCTGGTGCGCTTCGATGACTGCGCCGAGCTCGAGCGGTACCTGGAAAGCCGCGCCATCGAGCAGCTGCGGCAGCAGTGGACGCAGCGCGAGCGGTGGTATCGATATCCGTTCGTGCTTCGTGGGGTCGGGGTGCCCGCGCCGACGGCCGCTCCATCCGCGGCGGAGCCACGTGCCGAAGGCGCCGCCGCCGCGAAAGACGGCGCGGGCCCGACCACCTACAGCCAAACCAACACGCAGGTGCAAGGCGTCGACGAAGCCGACTTCGTGAAGAACGACGGCAAGCGCATCTTCGTCCTCAGCCAGGGCGTGCTGTACCTGGCGAAGAGCTGGCCGGTGGAGGACCTGCGCACGGTGGGCGCGCTGCGCATCGAGGGACAGCCGAACGAGATGTTCCTCGGTGACGATGACCGGCTGGTCGTCTTCTCCGCATCGCTGGGCTCCCGCTCGACGACCAAGGTGACGGTGGTCGACGTCTCGCGCCTCGAGCAGCCGCGCGTCGTCGACGAGAAGTATTTGCCGGGCCACTACAGCAGCGCCCGGCGCGTGGGATCGGCGGTGCGCGTGGTGCTCACCGATGGAGAGCAGCCGTGGGGCCATTGGTATCGAGGAGGGCACGGGTCGCTCGAGGAGGCCATCGCGCAGGTGCGGCAACGCAACCTGTCGGACTATCTCCCCGCGGCGACGCACGTGGTGCGGGGAGAGCGGCGCCCGCTGCCGACGAAGTGCGGCGAGGTCTTTCGGCCCAAAGGCGCCACGCAGTACGGCGTCGTCTCGGTGGTGACGCTCGACGTGAACGACGCCTCGGTCTTTCACCGCACGATGCTGCTCACCGCGCCGGGGCAGGTCTACGCCTCGGCGCGCTCGCTCTACGTCGCGAGCGCTCAGTGGTGGTGGCGCTGGTCGCCGCGGGATGGGGAGAGGACCTTCGTGCACCGGTTCGACCTCACCGACCCGACCCGCGCCAACTACCTGGCGTCCGGCGTGGTGCGCGGTCACCTGCTCAACCAGTTCTCGATGGACGAGGACCGAAGCGGCTTCTTGCGCCTCGCCGTGACCGAGAGCCGCTTCGGCCGCGGCGAGACGACCGTGAACAAAGTGCTGGTGCTGGGGCGGCAGGGGGCGCGGCTGAGCGTGGTCGGAGAGACCGAAGACCTCGCGCCCGGCGAGCGCATCTACAGCGCGCGGTTCTTCGGCGACAAAGGGTACGTGGTGACGTTCCGCCAGGTCGACCCGCTGTTCACCATCGACCTGTCGAACCCGTACCGCCCGCGCAAGGTGGGCGAGCTGAAGATCCCCGGCTTCTCGACGTACATCCACCCGCTCGACGAGGATCACCTGCTCACGATCGGCGTCGACGTTCCAGAAGGCAGCAACCGCCGCGGCGGCGTCAAGCTGTCGGTCTTCGACGTGAGCGACTTCGCGGCGCCGAAGGAGAAGTTCGTCCACGTCATCCAGGGCTCGACCGGGAGCGAGGCGCAGCACGAGCACAAGGCCTTCAACTACTTCGCCGCGAAGCGGCTGCTGGCGATCCCCGCGTACGGGTACGTGAACGGGACGTACCGCTCCGAACTGCAGCTCTTCCGCGTTCACCCGCGTTTCGGCATTCGCGAGAAGGGGAGCCTGAGCATGAGCGACATGGCGCAAAGCCATGGCCACGTGCCGCCGGTGCGGAGGAGCATCGTCGCCGACGACTTCGTCTACGCGATCTCGGACAGCGGCATCCGCGCCGCGGAGATCGAGGCGCCGAGCGACGTGGTCGCGACCGCCCTGTTCACCGCGCCGTCCATGGAGCGCGTTCGCTGAGAGCGGGAGCGCTTTAGGGCTTCGGCTTGGGGCGGACGTCCAGGTACGGCTTCGGCCACGGCACCTGGTCGTAGCCGTAGGCCTGGGCCGCGCGCGAGGTGAGGTAGGGATCCGACAGGTGCGGGCGGGCGAGGGCGCAGAGGTCCGCGCGTCCAGCGCCGATGACGGTGTTCGCGTGGTCGGCGCCGAGGATGGCGCCCACGGCCATGACAGGGACCTTCGCCTCGTAGCGGATCTTCTCGGCGTACGGCACCTGGTACATGCGCCCGTACTCTGGCTTCGACTCCGGCACGTTGCCGGCGCTCGAGACGTCGATGAGGTCGCAGCCGTGCTCGCGAAGCGCGCGTGAGAAGACCACCGCGTCCTCGGGCGTCATGCCGTCGTCGAGCCAGTCGGTCGCTGAGATGCGCACCGACATGGGCTTGTCGCTGGGCCACACCGCGCGCACCGCGTCGAAGACCTCGAGCGGAAACTTCATGCGCTTCGCGAAGTCACCGCCGAAGCCGTCGGTGCGGCGGTTCGAGAGCGGGGAGAGGAAGCTCGAGAGGAGATAGCCGTGGCCCGCGTGGAGCTCGACGAGGTCGAAGCCCGCGTCGAGGGCCATGCGCGTCGAGGCGACGAACGCGGCCTTCACCTCGGCCATGTCCTCGAGCGTCATCTCCTTCGGGGTGTGCCAGCCCGGGCCGAAGGGGAGCGCGGACGGGCCGAGGGTCCCCCAGGCGCCCTCGTCGGCGCGCAGCGGCCGATCGCCCTCCCAGGTGCGCGTGCACGACCCTTTGCGGCCCGCGTGCGCGAGCTGGATGCCGATCTTGGCGCTCGACTGCGTGTGCACGAAGTCGACGATGCGCTTCCACGCCGTGACGTGCTCGGGCGCGTACATGCCCGCGCAGCCGTAGGTGATGCGCCCCTGCGCCGAGACGTTGGTCATCTCGGTCATCACCAGCGCCGCGCCGCCGACGGCTCGGCTCCCCAAGTGGACCAGGTGCCAGTCGTTCGGGGTGCCGTCGACCGCCGAGTACTGGCACATCGGCGAGACGGCGATGCGGTTGTGGAGCTCGAGCTGGCGCAGCTTGAAAGGCGCGAACATCGGCGGCGGCGGCGTGCCGGTGGAGCCGAGCGGCGCGTGGTGGGTCTTCGCGAACCAGCGATCGAAGTCGGCGATCAGCTTCGGGTCGCGCTCTTTCAGGTTCTCGTAGGTGATGCGCTTGCTGCGCGTCATCAGGTTGAAGCTGAACTGGATGGACGGTTGGCCGAAGTAGCGCGCGCTGTTCTCGAACCACTCCAGGCTCGTCTGCGCCGCTTTCTGCAGGCGCAGCACCTCCGGTTGGCGTTCCTGTTCGTAGGCCTCGAGCGCCTCGCGCAGACGCTGAGGGCCGGAGCGCTGAACCGCGCTGGCGAGCGCGATGGCGTCTTCCATCGCCAGCTTGGTGCCCGAGCCGATGGAGAAGTGGGCCGTGTGCGCGGCGTCACCCATCAGCACCACGTTCTGGTGGAACCAGCGCTCGTTGCGGATCGTCGGGAACGTCCGCCAGATCGACTTGTTCGACAGGAGCTTGTGCCCCTGCAGCTCGGAGCGGAAGAGCTCCTCGCAGAACGCGACCGTGTCCGCTTCGCTGCTCGTCTCGAGCCCCGCGCGCCGCCAGACGTCTTCATGGCACTCGACGATCCAGGTCGAGAGCCCCTTCTGGAACGGGTAGGCGTGAACCTGAAACACGCCGTGCGGCGTCTTCTTGAAGTGGAAGGTGAAGGCGCGGAGCGGCAGGGTGGTGCCGAGCCAGCAGAACTTCGCCTTGCGCCAGTCCAAGCTCGGGCGGAAGTGCGCTTTGAGCTCCTCTCGAGTCAGGCTGTGCACGCCGTCGGCGGCGAGCACCAGGTCGGCCTCCTTCGCGACCTCGCGCGCGCTCTTGATCTCGTGCTCGAAGCGCAGCTCCACGTCCAGCTCGCGGCAGCGGCGCTGGAGGAGCAGCAGGAGCTCGCGGCGGGACATGCCGCAGAAGCCGTGGCCCGTGGAGGTGATGCACTGACCGTCGTAGTAGGTCTCGATGTCGTCCCAATAGGCGAAGCGCTCGGTGATGGTGCGGTAGCTCTCCGGGTCCGCGGCCTCGAAATGACCGAGGGTCTCTTTGGAGAAGACCACGCCCCAGCCGAAGGTGTCGTCCGGGCGGTTGCGTTCGTGGACCGTGATTCGCGCGGAAGGGAAGGCTTTCTTGAGTAGGACAGCCGTGTAGAGGCCCGCGGGGCCGCCGCCGATGCTGACGACTCTCATGGGGAGCTGTCCGTATCATTCCCGGAGGGGAATGTGGAACATGGCTGAGCGCACTGCGCGTACAGGCGTGCCATTTCGGCCACCACCGCAGTTTTCTCGTTTTCCAGCGCGCGCGAGGTGTAGCGCACCACGCGCCAGCCCTGAGCGAGCAAGAGCCGGTCGCGCTCGCGGTCCGTCTCGAACGCCTGGCGCGACGCGTGGTGCTGCCAGCTGTCGACCTCGATGCCGAGCTTGACCTCCGGCCAACACAGATCCGGGCGCACCCAGAGATCCGGTTTGACCTGAATGCGCAGCTGGGAGCGTGGCTTTCGCCCCGTGGCGAGCCCGAGCTCCATCGCGAAGGACTCCAGCGCGCTCGCCGGCACACCATCGCCCAGCTCGTAGCCGCGCAAGAGCAGGTCGAGCCGGTGGGTGCCCTTGCGACCACGTCCATGCTGCTCGTAGGCCGTCCGGACCCAGTAGAGGTTCGACGGGCGCCGCCGAAGCGCCGAGTCGACCGTCGCGCGAAGCCACTTGTCGTCGAGGATCGCCGCCAGATCCACCCGCGTTCGGCCGACCCGTGTCAGCGGAAAAGGGCCGCGCATCGTGATGTCCTCTCGCGTCAGGTCTCGAGAGCACCACAGCCTGACGTTCGACATCCGGCGGCACGTCCGGCCGTGGAGAACCGTCAGGTGCGTCACCGATGTGCGTGGTACGTCCAGCCCCAAGCGTCGCGCCGCGCTGAGGTGCGAGAGCACCGCGCTCTCCCCCGCGGCGAGCACGCGCGCGAGCTCCCACTCGTTGTCGTTCGGCGCCTGAGCCGTCGTCTTGAAGACGCCGTTGAACAACCGCAACCACCGTCCGCTGCTGACTTGATGCCGCACCCAAGAGACCGTGAAGCCCGCCGAGGCACAGTCTCGAAGCGTCACCAGCCCGAGCTGCAGCTCCGCCCGTCGCCAGAACAACCACTCCGCGTCATCCATCTCGCCGCCACCCATCCGCCGCCTCCAGCCACCAGCCGCTATCAACCCCGTCTGACACCCAGTGGGCGTACTTTCGGTCGTTGGGGCGACCGAAACCACGCCCACCGCCGTCCAACACACCGTCGATCCCCCCGCTCATGTTTCGAGGCGCTCCACGAGACAGGCTGAGCCGAGCGCAAAAGTCGATCCCATTCCCTCAAGGCCCTCCCGGAACCTTTGGAACCCATCCACGCCGCGCACCGTCTAGATTCCGCGCATGTCCCGAGCCAGCCTCGCCATCCTGCTGACCCTCTCCATGACCGTGAACGCAGCCCCATTGCTGACCTGGAAGCAGATCGACGCGCTGGTCCAAGACCAAAAACACCAGCAAGCCGCGGAGGCGACCGCGAAGCGGCTCGAGGCAGCGCGTGGGAAGAAAGATCAGACCGAGTGGGGCACAGCTCTGCTCCGCCTGGCCGATCTCAAAATGTCCCTGCACGAGGCCGAAGGCGCGGTGTCGTTCCTTCGCAGCGAGCCGTCGCCGAGCGATCCCCTCTGGCGCACAGCCGTGGGGCTCTTCTACGCCGCGACGCTGCAGAACTACCTCGACCAATACGACTGGGAGATCCGCCAGCGGACGCGCGTCGACACCCAGCTCCCGTCCGAGCTGAAGGCCTGGACCTTCGAGCAGCTGACCGCCGAGATCGACCGAACCTACGCCGAGCTTTGGGGGTTGCGCGAAACACTCGGCGCGCGACGTCTCAAGGAGCTCGGGCCGCTGGTTCGAGTCAACACCTACCCCGTCGGCATTCGCAGCACCGCGCGGGACGCGCTGACGTACTTCCTCGTCGACTCCTTGCGAAACAGCAGCCGCTGGCGGCCCGAGCACGCGAACGAGCTCTTCCGGCTCGACGTCAAGACGCTGCTCCAACCCAGCGCGGCCGTCTCCATCAGCGACTCCAACACGCACCCATTGCACCGCCTCTGCGCCGCGCTCGACGACCTCGAAGGTTGGCACCGCTCCCAGCGCCGAGCCGAGGCCGCGCTCGAGAGCCGTCTGGTGCGCGCGCAGGCGTTGCACCTGCATCTCACCGAGGCCGAGGATCGCGCGCTCATCCGAAAAGATCTCCAAGCCCGCATCGAGCAGACCCAGACCTTGCCCTGGTCCGCGATGGGCAAGGCCGTGCTCGCCGAGCTCTACGACTCGGAGGGAGAGCGGCGCGTCGCGCACGCGCTCGCCAGCGAAGGAATGCGCGCCTTCCCCAGCAGCATCGGCGGCCGCCGATGCGCCTACGTGAAGGCCAGCATCGAGCAGCCGCAGCTGCAGCTCACCTCGATGACGCAGGATGGCCCCCAGCGCCGCTCCATCCTGGTGAGCCATCAGAACGTCCCCGAGCTGCACTTCCGCGCGTACCGGTACGACCTCGCGGCGCGGATGCGCGCGGCGCGCGACTACCGGTTCGGGCCCGACCCCGCGGAGGTGCGCGCGATGCTGCGGTCGTCGCCGGCCAAGGCGTGGAGCGAAAAGCTGCCGCCGACGCCCGACTTCCTCTCCCATCAGACCTACGTGACGCCGCCGCTGTCCGAGCTGGGCGCGTACGTCATCATCGCCTCGACCGATCGCGGCTTCTCCGAGAGCGCGCGGGCGTCGAGCTACGTGCTGCTCAACCTGAGCGACCTGGTGCCCCTGCTCAGCGTGCAGGAAGGCAAGGTCGACGTGTCGGTGGT
>CAZEDU010000109.1:11263-17040 GCA_964511185.1 uncultured Myxococcaceae bacterium
GCCTGGCGCCAAGGTCGAGCTCTTCCAGACCGACTACCGCGCCGGCCATCGGGTGGTGGGCACGGCCGACACGGACGCCACCGGCTTCGCGCGCTTCCAGACCGCCGCCCAGGCGCCGCAGCACTTCGTGATCGTTCGGCGCGGCGGGGACGTCGCGGCGAGCGCTCTGTTTCACGCCCCGGGCGAGCGGCCCGAGCCGGAGCGGCAGGCCGCGCTGATCTTCACCGATCGCTCCGTGTACCGGCCGCTGCAGCGCGTTCAGTGGAAGGTCGTGCTGTACCAAGGCGTCGCGTCGCAGGGCAGCTACCGCGTCGTCGCTCAGCGGAAGACCACCGTGAAGCTGCTCGATCCCAACGGCAAAGAGGTCGCGAGCGCGGCCGTGCAGAGCAATGCGTTCGGGTCCGCGGCCGGGGAGTTCACCCTCCCCGCGGGGAGGCCGCTCGGATCATGGCAGCTCCAAGTGGAGCAGATGGGGTCGGTGTGGCTCCGGGTCGAGGAGTACAAGCGACCGACGTTCGAGGTCACCTTCGAGAAGAGCGGACCGCCCGCGCGGCTCAACCAGCCCGCCGCGTACGCCGGCAAGGCGACCTACTACTTCGGCCTGCCCGTGAGCGCGGGTGAGGTTCGCTGGAAGGTCGAGCGCGTTCCCGTCTTCTTTGGCTGGGGATGGCGGCCCCAGCCGGTGGTTGCGTCGCAGGTGATCGCCGCTGGGCGCAGCCCGCTGGGAAGCGACGGCCGCTTCCAGATCCAGTTCACCCCCGAGGCCGACCCACGGCTGCGCGATCCCAAGCTCACGTTCCGCTACCAGATCAGCGTCGACGTGACCGACGAAGGCGGAGAGACGCGGAGCGCGTCGCAGACCGTTCGGCTCGGCCTCAGCGCGGTCGAGGCCCAAATCCTCTGGGAGCAGGGCTTCGTTCGGGCCGGAGCGCCCGGCGCCGCGAAGGTCACGCGCAGCGATCTGAACGGGGCGCCCAAGGCAGGGAAGGGGACCTGGCGGCTCGTCCGGCTGCAGCCGCCCGAGCGCCCCCGGCTTCCCGCGGACGAGCCCGTCACCCTCGACCCCAAGCAGCAGGTGATCACCGAGGGCGACAAGCTGCAGCCGCGGTGGAGCCGCTCGTCCGGCATCGACGCGGAGCTCGAGCGTTGGCCGGGCGGCGCCGAGGTCGCGTCCGGGGCGCTGCAGCACGACGCGAACGGAGAGGCGCCGCTCGCGCTCCCGCCGCTGGAAGCGGGCGCCTATCGGCTGCACTACGAGACGGCGGACGAGCTCGGCGCGAAGATCCAAATCTCCCGCGAGCTCGTGGCGATCGCCCCCAAGGCGCCGCCGCCCTTGGCGCTCTTCGCGTTGCTCGAAAAACCCAAGGTGCGTATCGGCGAGACGGCGCGGATCGCCCTCGGGTCGGCGCTCCCGGACCAGCGGCTCCTGGTCGAGCTGTGGCGGGATGGGCGCGTGCTCGAGCGCCGCGTGCTCGAGCCCGAAGGCGCGTCGATTCTGGAGCTGCCGATCACCGCGGACCACCGAGGCGGCTTCGCGGTACGGGTGACGTCGATCGAAGACTTCCAGCTGCTGCAACAGACCGTGTCGGTATCCGTCCCCTGGGAGGAGAAAGAGCTGCAGGTCGAACTCTCGACCTTTCGTGACCGTTTGAAGCCAGGCGGGCAAGAGACCTGGCGCGTGACCGTGAAGGACGCGAAGGGCAAACCAGAGCGCGCGGCCGAGCTGCTCGCTTACATGTACGATCGTTCGCTCGACGCGTTCGGCCCGCATCTGCCGCCGAGCGTGGCGAGCCTCTACCCACGGCGTGATCGCGCCGGCGCCTTCATCGACAGCCTCGGGGCGGGGGCAGCGCACTGGCTGAGCTCCAACCCCGTGCCGCTCCCCGCGCTCGAGCCGCTCTCCGAAGATCAGCTCTCGACCCTGTCCGACCGCGGCATCGGCGGCATGGGGTCGCGCCGCGCCTTCAGCAAGGCGATGGCGGTGGACGCGGAGGCGTTCGTGTCGCGGACCGCCCCCGCGCCGCCGCCAGCGCCCGGTGCGGTGCGGCTCCAGGAGTCCAGCCCGGAGCCCTCGGCTCCGGCCCCAGTGCAGGTTCGCGAGAACTTCGCCGAGACCGCGTTTTGGCGGCCGAACCTGCTCACCGGCAAGGACGGGTCCGCGGCGATCGAGCTCACCGTGCCGGACTCCGTGACGTCCTGGAACGTCTGGGTGCACGGCCTGACGCGCGACCTGCGCGGCGGCTCGACGCAGCGTCAAGCGCAATCGGTCAAGGACCTGATGGTGCGCCCCTACCTCCCGCGGTTCCTGCGCGAAGGGGACCGCGTTCAGCTCGAGGTCGCGGTCAACAACGCCTCGGCGCGCGAGCTCAAGGGCGAGCTTCAGCTCGAGCTGCTCGACCCAGCGACCGGCAAGAGCGTGGCGCGCGAGCTCCAGCTCGATCGCTCGAGCGCGGCGTTCACGGTGGCGCCGGGCAAGGGCACCACCGCGCGCTTCTCCATCGTCGCCCCCAAGCGCGTCGGCGAGGTCGTGGTGCAGGCGGTCGCCAAGGCCGGTGACTTCAGCGACGGCGAGAAGCGCGCGCTGCCGCTTCTGCCGTCCCGCCAGCGCCTCACGCAGTCGAAATTCGCCGCGCTCCAAGACAAAGACCGCCGCGAGCTGTCCTTCCCCGACCTGGCGAAGGGCGACGACCCGACGCGGATCAACGAGCAGCTCGTCGTCACCATCGACGCGCAGCTCTTCTATTCGGTGCTGGGCGCGCTGCCTTACCTGACGCGCTACCCATACGAGTGCACCGAGCAGACCCTCAACCGGTTCGTGTCGACCGGCATCGTCGGCAGCGTGTTCAAGAAGCACCCCGCGGTCGCCTCGATGGCGAAGCAGCTGAGCGCGCGCAAGACGCAGCTCGAGACCTTCGACGCGCAAGATCCCAACCGCACCTTGGCGCTCGAGGAGACGCCGTGGGTCGTGCAGGCCGAAGGGGGCAAGTCAGGGGACGAGCTGATCAACGCGCTCGACCCCGCGGTCGCCGCGGCGGAGCAGGTCGCCGCGCTCGACAAGCTCACCAAGGCGCAGACGTCGATCGGCGGCTTCCCGTGGTTCCCCGGCGGTCCGCCGTCGCCGTACATGACGCTCTACATCGCGCACGGCTTGGGGCGCGCGGCCGAGTTCGAGGTCGACGTCCCCAAACAGATGGTCCAGCGCGCGTGGGGTTACCTCGCGCGCCACTTCCGCGACGCGTACGCCGACAAGATGCTCAAGGACGACTGCTGTTGGGAGTTCCTCACGTTCTTGAACTACGTCGCCTCCAGCTACCCCGACGCGAGCTGGACGGGCGACGCGCTCACGCTTGAGGAGCGGCGGAAGATCCTCGACCACAGCTTCAAGCATTGGCGCGCGCACTCGCCGTACCTCAAGGGCATGATGGCGCTGACGCTGCAGCGCATGGGCCGTCCCGACGACGCGCGCAAGGTGTTCGACAGCGTGATGGATTCGGCGAAGACCACGCGCGACGAGGGCACCTTCTGGGCGCCGGAGGACCGATCGTGGCTGTGGTACCGTGACACCATCGAGAGCCACGCCTTCGCGCTGCGCGCGTTGATGGCGCTCGACCCCAAGGATCCGCGCCGCGACGGGCTCGTCCAGTGGCTCTTCCTCAACAAGAAGCTCAACCACTGGAAGTCGACGCGCGCGACCGCGGAGGTCGTCTACGCGCTGGTGAAGCACCTGGAGTCGGCGGGGCAGCTCGGCGTACGCGAGGAGTCCGTGGTGACGCTCGGCGGCGAGACGACGCGGCTGACCTTCGAGCCCAACCGCTTCACCGGGCGCAAGCGCCAGCTGGTGCTCAGCGGCCCCCAGATCACTCCGAAGGCAGCGACGGTGGTGGTGGAGAAGACCACGCCCGGGCTCCAGTTCGCGTCCGCCACCTGGCACTACTCGACCGACGCGCTGCCGAGCGCCGAGCGCGGCGATCTCTTTCAGCTGTCGCGCCGTTACCACCGGCGCGCGATGCAGGGCAAGGAGGCGGTGCTCACGCCGCTGCAGGAAGGCGCGCAGCTCGCGGTCGGTGACGAGCTCGAAGTGCACCTGTCGGTCCGCGCGCGGCACGCCGCCGAGTACGTGCACCTGCGCGATCCGCGTGGCGCGGGTTTCGAGCCGGAGCGGGTGCGCTCGGGCCACCGCTACGATCTGGGCATCGCGTGGTTCGAAGAGGTGCGCGACTCCGGCACGAGCTTCTTCTTCGAGCAGCTGCCGGCGGGGGAGTACACGCTCAAGTACCGGGTGCGCGCGAGCCAGGCGGGCGTGTTCCGGGTCGGCTCGGCCACGCTCCAGTCCATGTACGCGCCCGAGTTCTCCGCGTTCTCGACCGGAGCGGTGCTGCGCGTCGAGGGGCGCTGAGCGGGCCCGCTCTTAGCCTTCGAACAGGATGTCGACCTCGAGCCGATCCTCGGACTGGAAGGTCACGTTGACCGAGGGCGTGCCGGTGAGGCCGATCTCCACCGAGCTGGGCGTCATGATCGGCTGCGTCGACAGGATCGAGCCCTCCGCGCAAGCGGACTTCGAGAAGACCGCGGTGGTCTGCGTGTCGAGGAGCCACTCGCCTGGGCACAGGCCTTCGACCAGGCCATGGGGAGGAGGGTCGCCCGCGAAGTCGCAGCCAGGGCCCGGCTGGGCGCACCAGCAGTGGCGAATCCACGTCGCGCCGCCCTCGCAGCCGCTGCCTCCGCCGCTGCGGCTCAAGCGAACCAGGGCCGACTGGACGGTGGAGGGCCACGCGTTGCTCTCGCCGAGGACGATCTCGAGAGAGCCAGAGGCCTGCGCCTCGAGCGAGGTGCGGCCGCACGCGCTCGAGACGAGCAAGACCACACAAGCGAACCAGAGCGCCCTCACGCGCGATCCTCCGATCCGTTCCGGCGGGCCCCGATCCACGCGAGCACTCCCGAGAGCCAGAGCGTCGCCGCCGTAGCGCCCCGCGCCCCGCATCCCACGGGCGGCTCGTCTTGGGCCGGAGGGTACGCCTCGCAGGGGAACCGCGCGTCGTCCTCCGACAGCGTACGCACCGCGTGGGCGCCCTTCACCCGGCCGTCGACCATCACCGACGGCCCCTCGCGCTCGTGCTGGAGCCCGAGCACGTGCCCCACCTCGTGCAGCACCACCGCCTGCACGTCGACGAAGCCGTCCTGGGGCGTGGCGTCGGCCGAGAAGGCGAAGCGCTCACCGTTCAGCTCGATGTCGGCGTCGAGGATCTTCCCGTCCGCCGTATAGGTGACGGACGTCAGCGCGATGGCTGAGCCCCGGCACTCCTGCGCGTTGGGGCACCAGCCCTCCTCGAGCCAGGTGATCGCCACCTGGCCGTCGTTTTGCCGAGAGAGGCTCGGCAGCACTCCGTCTTCGACGAAGCGGACCTGCGAGCAGTCCTGCTGCCATTGGCGCAGGGCGGTGCGCGCCGCCTCGAACGCCGCGTCGCCGGGGATGTCGTCGCTCCCGCGGGCGTCGAGCGCGTAGCGAATGGGCTGCTCGACCCACCGGAGCGGCGCGCCCGACGGCGCCTGCGTGCGCGTGTAGGCCCCCGCGGTGGTGGCCGAGAAGGCCACCACCGTGACGATGGGCCAAACCGGGAGCCTCTCCACGCGCATGCGAGGGACGCTGGGCTACCCGTCGAACTGAACGTCGATCTCGAGCGAGCTGGTCGCCTGGAAGATGATGTTCGTCGAGGCGGTGCCGCCGTAGGGGATGGCGATGGTGGCCGGCGTCGAGCTCTCGGTGGTGATCAGCTCGG
>CAZEDU010000110.1:0-16987 GCA_964511185.1 uncultured Myxococcaceae bacterium
TGCCCTCGACCACGTCGAGCGTCGTCTCGAGGCCCTTCGCCTCCTCGACGGTGATGACGCCTTCCTTCCCGACCTTCTCCATCGCCTCGGCGATGATGTTGCCGATCGTCTCGTCGCCGTTGGCCGAGATGATGCCGACCTGCGCGATCTCTTTCTTGTCCTTGGTCGGCTTGGAGATCTTCTTGAGCTCGGCGACCACGACCTCGACCGCCTTGTCGATGCCGCGCTTCAGGTCCATGGGGTTGTGCCCGGCGGCGACCAGCTTCAGGCCTTCTTCGTAGATGGCCCGCGCCAGCACCGTCGCGGTGGTGGTGCCGTCGCCCGCCTTGTCGGAGGTCTGGCTGGCGACCTCCTTCACCATCTGGGCGCCCATGTTCTCGAACTTGTTCTCGAGATCGATCTCCTTGGCGACGGTGACGCCGTCCTTGGTGACCGTGGGAGAACCAAACGACTTCTCGATGACCACGTTGCGGCCCTTGGGCCCCAAGGTCACCGCCACCGCGTCAGACAGAATGCGAACCCCGCGCAGAATTGCCTCGCGCGCGCCCTGGTGAAAGAAGATCTCTTTGCTTGCCATTGCAGCCAACCTCCTGAGACGACTTGTGAATTGGGGGACTAGGCCGTTAGCACTCGGCCCAAGCGAGCGCTAACCTAAGGAATTGGAAGGCCTTGTCAACCGAGCTTGTGAGCCGGGCGAGGCCGCGGTCGCGAACCCGACCAAGGCGAGCAGCTTGGGCAGCTCGATGGGCTTGGGGAGCACCATGGCGATCCCACCCCGCATGGCGCGCTCGACCACTTCGTCGGTGGGGTGAGCGGTGACGAGCAGCACCGTCAGGTCGCGGTGGCGGGGCTCGGACCGAACGGCCTGCGCGAAGCGGATGCCGTCCATGCCGGGCATCATGAAGTCGGTGATGAGCAGCGAGAGGTCGTTGGCGTCCGCGAGCGCGGTCGCGTCCTCGATGCTCGAGGCGGTGATCACCTCGAAGCCGTGCTTGGACAGAAAGCGCGACAGGAGCAGACACAGCGACGGGTCATCGTCGACGATGAGAATGCGACCAAACATGTCGGCGCGCGCATAGCACAAGTCGCGTTGACAAAGGGTGCGCCGGCTCCCTATTGGCCCGGTGGGAAAACAGTCATGCGGCGCGGCCCCAAACCGAACCTCTCGCTCGACCTGCCGACCTCGCTCGAGGCGCTGGCGCAGGCCTTCGACGAAGGCGAGCTGGAAGAGGCGCTGGAGCTCGCCAAGGGCGTGCTCGCCGAGCACCCGGATTCAGTGGAGGCGCTGCAGTTCCTCGCGGCGGCGCAGCTGGAGCTGGGAGATCTGGAGCAGGCCATCGAAGGCTACGAGAAGGCCCTCCGACTGGCCCCCAACGACGTTCAGGTGCTGCTCGGCGCCGCCGATCTCTTCATCGCCTGGCAGGGGGAGGATCGGGCCTCGGTCGAGCGGGGGCTCGCGCTGTGCGCCAAGGCGTCCAAGCGCCTCCGCAAGGCGGCGGACGACGAAGCGCGCTACCACGTGGCCGTGCTCGAGGGGATCGGGCTCAACCAGCTCGGCGCGTGTGAGCAGGCGCTCGAGCGGCTCGACGACGCGTTGGCGCTGATGCCCGACTCGCACGAGGCGCTGCTCGAGCGGGCGATCGCCCTGTTCGAGCTGTGCCGCTTCCGCGAGGCGCGCAAGGCCTTCGAGGCGGTGCTCGCGCGCGCCGACGACGAGCCCTGGGCGCACCACTATCTGGGGCTGCTCGCCGAGCGCGAAGGCGACGGCAAGCGCGCCGAGCGGCACTTCGCGACCGCGCGCAAGCTCGCGCCCGACGAGTTCGTGGAGCCGGCGACGCTGAGCGAAGAGGCCTTCCGCGCCGCGGTCGAGGCCGCCATCGAGAAGCTGCCGGCGCACGCCAAGGCGTACCTGGACAACGCGATCATCGCGGTCGAGCCCTTCCCGTCGGACGAGGACTTGCTCGCCTCGCGGCCGCCGCTCTCCCCCACCATCCTGGGTGTCTTTCGGGGCACGCCGATTGGCGAGCGGAGCGTCACCTCGGCGATGGATCACGTGACGGCGTCCATCGTGCTGTACCAGAAGAACTTGGAGCGCTTCGCCACGACCCGGACGGAGCTCATCGAGCAGATCGGCATCACCGTGATGCACGAGGTGGGTCACCTGCTCGGGCTCGACGAAGACGATCTGTGGGAGCGCGGTCTAGATTAGCTGTCGACTTGGTAGAGCCTCCGGGCCTGGTGGCCGGCGCGGTCTTCAAAACCGCTGGGACCCAACGCGAGTTGGGTCCGGAGGGTTCGATTCCCTTGCTCTACCGACCTACTCCGCCAACGGCTGCGGGCCAGGGATGATGCCGGCGATGTCCGGGTCTTCCTCCCCGGGGAGCCGCGGGGGCCGCTCTTCCTTGACGCGCTTGCGCTCCGCCCGTCGTTCCGCCTTGTCTTTCTGATGCTGTATCCGCGCTTGCTCGCGCTGCCGCTTGGTCGATCGCTGGAACATGGCTTCTCCGAAGAAAACAAAAGGCCCGGCCTTGTCTCTTTTCAGGCCGGGCACTCCGACTGCTGAACCGATGTCGACGCGCCTTCTTTAGGCCGGTCGCACGTTCTCGGCTTGAAGGCCCTTGGGACCCTTCTTGACCTCGTAGGTCACCTTCTGGCCTTCGGCCAGGCTGCGGAAACCATCCGCCTGAATCGCGGAGTGGTGGCAAAACACGTCGGGCCCGCCGTCGTCTTGCGTGATGAAGCCGTAGCCCTTCGCGTCGTTGAACCACTTCACAGTACCAGTTGCCATTGCGTTGCTTCTTTCGGTGTTGTCAGTCGTCCATCGACCGACCTCGCTGCGTTTGAAACAGGAGCGAGGGCCTGAAGTTACGCCATATCGGGTGCTTGGGGAAAGCGGCCTCTGCCTCGAAGAAGCAAGGGGTTGCCCGCCCGCCTTCATTTGTGCTTCGACTCGGACGCCAGAGCCAGGCAAACTGTTGATCTTTCCTCATTCGAGGAAACGCCGCGAAAGGCCACCTTTGCTTCGTCACCGAGCCGATATTCGAACTGTGCTGTATCTCACCGTCGCTGTCGGGCTCTCGGTCGTCCAGTGGCAGCTCGAGTCGGTGAACCCGCTGCTCTACGCGGCGAGCCTGTTCATGGCGGTCACCGTCGCGGTGATCAGCCACAACCACAACCACCTGGGCATCTGGCGGTCGCGCGGGCTGAACCTGCTCTCGAGCTACGTGATCTCCATCTATTACGGCTACCCGGCCGTCGCGTGGATCCCGACGCACAACCAGGTGCACCACAAGCTGAACAACAAGGAAGGCGACAGCTCGCGCTCGCCGAAGTACTTCAAGAAGAACCACCTGCTCGCGTTGCTCGTCTACCCGACGTTGACCGGCATCGAGCAGACCAAGGACGTCCAGCGCTACTTCAAGGACCTGTGGCGCAAGAACCGCAGCGCGTTCTGGGCGGGCGCGTCGGAGTACTTCGTCTTCTTCGGCTTCATGGCGCTGGTGTTGCTGCTCGACTGGAGGAAGGCGCTGCTCTTCTTCGTCATCCCGCAGCAGTTCGCGCTCTTCGTCATTCAGGTCTTCAACTACGTCCAGCACGTCGAGGCCGACGAGCACAGCGACTGGAACCACTCGCGCAACTTCGTCTCGCCGCTGCTCAACGCGCTCTTGTTCAACAACGGGTTTCACACCGTCCACCACCACCACCCGGGCGTGCACTGGTCGCAGCTTCCGGCACTCCATGCGCAGCACGCGCACAAGATTCATCCCGCGCTCCTGCAGAGGAGCTGGTGGGGCTACATGACCTGGACGTTCTTCATCCGCCCGTTCGTCCCAGGCAGAACCGCGCCGGTGTTGCAAGCGATGCCCGCCGCCCAGAGCGAATTGGCCGGCTGACGGCGGCTTCGATACATTGACGAGGTGGCCGAGCTCTCGACAGGCCCCAAGTCGCCTACAACCGCCGTCTGCAAGGTGCGCCCTGCGCGTCGAGGCGATGCCGAGGCGATCGGTGGGCTGATGAAAGAGCTGGGGTACGCGGAAGGAACCGACTCCGCGACGGTGAACTGGATCATCAGCCACCCCGAGATGGAGATCTTCGTCGCCGCCGACGCGCACGACAAAGCCATTGGCGTGGTGTCCATGTCCCATCGGCCTCAGCTCAGGCTCAAGGGGCGCGTGGTCACCATCGACGAGCTGGTGGTGACGCAGGGCTGGCGCCGCCGCGGCGTGGGCCGGGCGCTCCTGCAACGCGCGCTCGAGCGCGCCCGGATTCTCGCCGTGCGGCGGGTCGAGCTGGTGAACCCTGGCCGGGACGCCTCGGCGAAGCGGCTGTTCGAGGCCTGCGGCTTCACCGAGGTGGAGCACGGCGTCTTCCGGCTGCTCTCGGCCGAGGGCCAGCGGTAGGCCCGATTCAGTCGCGCCGCTGGCCCAGCATCTCCGCGAGCGCGTCGAGCCGGTCGCGATCCTGGGCGGAGACCTCTTCGAAGCGAACGCCGATCACCTCGCCGCGCGCCCAGACGACGTTGCCCTTGAGATCGAACGACTGCTTGCCGACGGTGAGCGACAGCCGGAGCGACGAGCCGACCGGGTAGCTCTTCTGCGTCTTCAGGCACAGGCCGCCCGCCGAGAAGTTCACCGAGAACGCGCGCATCGCCTTGGCGGCGTCGGACGTCTGTTGAAAACGAACTTCGATGCGGGCGTCGACGCGCGGGTGCGAGCGGCGTTCGCGGCCCGAGCTGGTCTCATCGTCGTGGCGATTCGACATTTGTCGAAGACCAAGCCTAGCGCCGGAAGCGCGAGCCGGTGAATTCATGGCCGGGCACATGCACCTCCGATGTGGTAGGCACGGCCGCCATGAACCGAAAGCCTCAGCTCTGGCTCGCCTCTTCGTTGGTCGCCGCCGCGCTCGTCGTCTACAGCTGCTCGAGCGGCTCGGTGCCGCCCGAAGCGCCGAACCTCCTCGAGGACGCCGGCCCACCGGACGCGGGCGATGCGGGGACGGACGCGGGCAACCCGGATCTGTTGTGCACGGTCGCGGACGCGGACGCGTGCGACGGCGGCAGCTGCCTGCTGTACCTGATGGACGACGGCGGCCTGGGCTCCAAGTGCTTCACCGGCGAATGCGACGTGGTCGCGCAGAACTGCGACGCCGGGCTCAAGTGCACGTACGTGGGCGACGCGGGGCTCGCGCGCGGCTGCGTGGCGGACGGGACGATCGACGAAGGGCAGCCGTGCACCGGCTCTCCGGCGACGAACCAGTGCAAGCAAGGGCTGGTCTGCGCGGCGCGGCTGCAGAGCGACGGCGGCGTGGCGAACGAGTGCGTGCGCTTCTGCCGAGCCGACGCGCAGTGCACGCAGCCGCAGCTGTGCAACATCGTCTTCCACATGAACGGCACCGAGGAGCGGCCGCTGACGTGCGGCGAGCCGCCGCCGACGTGCGACGTCTTCGCTCAAGATTGCCCCCGCGCGATCGACTCGTGCTACCCGGGCACGGGCACGCCGGCGTGCTACCCGACCGGCACGAAGCCCGACGGCACCGCGTGCCAGTTCGCGAACGACTGCGTGCGCGGCAGCGCCTGCATCAACCAGCAAGGCGTGCTCTCGTGCCACCCGATGTGCCGCTTCCCGTCGGGAACGCCGTCGTGTGCGAGCGGGACCTGCACCAAGTTGAACAACAATCCCGATGTCGGAGTGTGTCTGTAGCTCTCGGGAGAACTCTCCCAAAAGTGAAGCGACGCGCGGCGCTTTTGACGATTCGCGCATTGCGCTCGCCTAGACTTCTCAGCGGAGCGGGACCGGTTTCGCCGTCTCGCTGGGAGGCTCGATGGTGCCCTTCACCGCGCGCGTGCTCCTCGTCGGCGCCGCGCTCCTCGTCGCGGGTTGCTCCTCGGTCGTTTCCTCTCAAGATCCTCGCCGCAGCGCCTTCGCGGGCGACGCGGGGCTCGTGCTCTGCGCGCCGGGACAGACGGTGTGCTCGGGCGCGTGCGTCGATCTGAAAGCGAACGCGCAGAACTGCGGCGCGTGCGGCCGCGGCTGCGAGCTGCGCGAGCTGTGCTTTCAAGGTGACTGCGCGCTCTCGTGCCCCAAGGGGTGGACCGAGTGCAACGGCGCGTGCGTCGACCTGACGACCAACACCAACAACTGTGGTCAGTGCGGCAACAGCTGTAGCGGCGGCCAGTCGTGCCAGGCGGGCGCGTGCGTCTGCGCGGCGCCGCTGTCGAAGTGCGGCAGCGAGTGCGTCGACACGCAGAGCGACGCGGCGCACTGCGGCGCGTGCGGCAAGAGCTGCTCGGGCTCCGAGGTCTGCAACGCCGGCAAGTGCGAGCCCAAGTGCAACCAAGGCGCGCTGCTGTGCTCGGGCACCTGCGTGGACCCGAACAGCGACGTCGGCAACTGCGGCAGCTGCGGCAACGCGTGCAGCGGCAACCGCCTGTGCGCCGGCGGCGTGTGCAGCTGCCCCTCTCCCTTCCTGATGTGCGGGCAGAGCTGCGTCGATCTGGAGAACGACAACCGCAACTGCGGCAGCTGCCTCAACTCGTGCGCGACCGGCATGACGTGCCGCAACGGCATCTGCCAGACGTTGTGCGTGCCGGGCGAGGCGGTCTGCGGGGTGTCGTGCGCCAACCTGAACTCGAGCAAGGACCACTGCGGCAGCTGCTTCAACAAGTGCACGGGGAGCGACCGCTGCGTGAACGGCGCGTGCGAGGTCTGCGACAGCGCGACCACCGACTGCGACGGCGACGGCTGGACCGGCGCCGAAGGCGACCTGTGCGACAAGCCAGGCCCGGGCTGCGGGGACTTCCCCGAGCTGGTGAACCCCGGCGCGCTGGAGATCATGGGCAACGGCATCGACGACAACCTGAACGGGCTCATCGACGAAGCGGATCTGCTCGACCTGGGCGAGTGCGACTGGACGCTGCCTTCCAACTCGCAGAACCCGATCGACTACGCGCGGGCGCTCGGCATCTGCCGCGACACGGAGGAGAACCCCACGCGCCCGCAAGACAGGACGTGGGGGCTGATCTCCGCGCACCTGGTCCGCGCGGACGGCAGCCCGCTCTCGTTCTCCGCGGCGAAGTCGATTCGGTCCGGGTTCGGCAAGGGCGTGAAGCCGCAGGAAGGCGGCAAGCTGGTGGTGCTGTCGACGGGCGTCGCGGCCGACTCGATTCAGACGATGCCGGGGCCGAACCAGGGGCCGGGCAGCAACGTGTCGACCGAGCACGGCTGGAACCAGTCGGTGAACATCGGCAACTGCAACCTGCCCTTCTGCATCTCCGACTGGTTCAACGCCGACAACCTGCCGGTCAAGAAGTCGCGCGAGCTGCCGGTGGCGCCCGAGTGCGGGCAGGGCAGCGCAGGGCCGCCGGACGAAGCGAACGACTCGGTGATGCTGGTCTTGCGCATGCGCGCGCCGACCAACGTGAGGTCCTTGAGCTTCAACGCCTACTTCTTCTCGGCGGAGTACCCCGAGTACGTGTGCAGCGACTTCAACGATCAGTTCGTCGCGCTGATCGACACGCCGGGGGGCACGCCCTCGCCGATTCCGAACCCGCCGGACAAGAACCTGATGACCTACGTGCAGGGCGGGAAGGCCTGGCCCATCGGCATCAACATCGCCAAGGGCACCGACCTGTTCCGCGTCTGCGAGTCGCAGGCGCAGAACCCCGCCTGCTGGGACTCGAACGTGAGCGTGCTGTCGTGCTCGCAGGGCGCGGGCGCGCTCAAGGGCAGCGGCTTCGAGGCGCCCTCGCCCGGGCAGTGCACCTGGGGCGGCGGCACGGACTGGCTGAAGACGGTCGGCAACATTCGCCCAGGCGAGATCGTCGAGCTGCGGATCGCGATCTGGGACGTGGGCGATCAGATCTTCGATTCCACCGCGGTGATCGACGGGTTCAAGTGGGACACCGCGCTGGGAACGCCTGGAACCTCTGGGTAAGGGATTAAGCCAACCCTGCCGGGTGGTAGCGCATCTCGAGCCCGCTCTTTTCCATCGAGAGCTCGGGGCGGGCGATCCACCGGCAGTGTGGGCTGACGCTGGCAGCGCCGGCCGGCGTGATCTTCACCGTCAGGTCGCCGTTGCACACCATGCAGGCGCCCGCCAGCACCAACTCGGTCGCCTGCTCACGCTCTGTGGTTTCTTGCATCATGAAGGTTTAAGTAACCGTCCTCGCCTCGGACGCAAGACGCATGACCCAGCCTTGGGCAACCGCTGATTATTGGGAGTCGCTTTACCGGGCCGGAGACACCGGCTGGGACAAAGGGCGTGTCGCGCCCCCGATCGCTCGGCTGCTCTCGGAAGGACACGTGGCGAAGGGCGGGCGCGTCGCGGTGATCGGCGCCGGGCGCGGGCACGAGGCGGTCGCCGCGGCGAAGGCGGGCTTCGCCGTGACCGGCGTGGACTTCGCGCCCTCGGCGGCCCAGGCGATGCGCGAGGCCGGCGTACAGGCGGGAGCGCGCTTCGAGGTGCTGCAGGCGGATCTGTTCGAGCTGCCGTCGCTGCGCGCGGAGCCGTTCGACGCCGTGCTCGAGCACACTTGCTTCTGCGCCATTCCGGTGGAGCGCCGCGAGGCTTACGTGCAGGCGGTGCGCGCGGTGCTCGAACCCAACGGGTTGTTGCTGGGGCTGTTCTACGCGCATGGCAGGCCGGACGGGCCGCCCTTCGATACGAGCGAGGCCGAGGTGCGGCGGCTGTTCTCACCCTGGTTCGAGCTGGAGCGGCTGCGGGTGGCGAGCGACAGCTTCGAGAACCGGGCGGGCAAGGAGCTCGAGGCCGTGTTCCGGCGGCGCTAAGCGGCCGTCTTTGCAGGGCGGTCTGCGGGCGCGGGCGCTTTGAGGTACAAGGCGCGCCGAAATGTTTTCCATTCAGAACGTCAGCAAGGCCTTTGGTCCCAAGAAGTTGTTCGAAGAAGTCGACGTCGCGTTTTCGCCCGGTCGCCGCTACGGCCTGACCGGACCGAACGGCGCGGGCAAGTCGACCTTCATGAAGATCCTCGCCGGGGATGAGCCGCCCGACACGGGCGCCGTCCTTCGGCCGAAGAAGCTCGGCATCCTGCGGCAGGATCACTTCAAGTACGAAGACGCGCGCGTGCTCGACGTGGTGCTGATGGGCAACGCCGGGCTGTGGGCCGCGCTCGAAGAGAAGAACAAGCTGCTCGGCCAGAGCGACATCACCGAAGAAGACGGCAATCGGTTGGGGGAGCTCGAGGGCATCATCGCCGAGGAGGACGGCTACGTGGCGGAGTCGGCCGCGGCCGAGCTGCTCGAAGGGTTGGGCATCGAGGCGCCGTTCCACGAGCAGCCGATGCGCATGCTCGCGGGCGGCTACAAGCTGCGCGTGCTGCTCGCGCAGGCGCTGTTCGGAAAGCCCGACGGGCTGCTCCTGGACGAGCCGACGAACAACCTGGACATCGACTCGATCCGCTGGCTCGAGCGGTTCCTGCACGACTACGAGGGCGTGCTGATCACCATCTCGCACGACCGGCACTTCCTGAACTCGATCTGCACGCACATCGCCGACATCGACTACGAGACGATCATCACCTACGTCGGCGGCTACGACGACATGGTGACGCAGAAGGCGCAGGTGCGATCGCGCGTCGAGACGGAGAACGCGGAGAAGAAAAAGAAGATCGCCCAGCTGCAGGACTTCGTCGCCCGCTTCTCGGCCGGCACGCGCGCCTCGCAGGTGCAGAGCCGCATCAAGCAGATGGAGAAGCTCAAGACCGAGGATCTGAAGCGGTCGAACATCGCTCGGCCGTTCATCAAGTTCGAGCAGAAGGCGGCGAGCGGCAAGCAGACGCTGACCTTCGAGAACCTGACCAAGTCGTTCGACGACCTGAAGGTCGTTCAGCCGTTCTCGGGTCTGGTGACCAAGGGCGAGAAGATCTGCGTCATCGGAAAGAACGGCGCGGGCAAGTCGACCTTGATGAAGCTGCTCGCGGGCAAGCTGGAGCCGGACTCGGGCAAGTTGATCTGGGGGCACCAGGCGTCGGTCGGTTACCTGCCGCAAGATCACCACGGCATGGTTCCGCCCAAGACGACGGCGTTCCACTGGCTGCGGGACCTGGACGTGAAGCTGTCGAACGAGGAGATCTCGGGGCTGTTGGGCCGAATGCTCTTCTCCGGTGAAGAGCGGATGAAGCCGACCGACACGCTCTCGGGCGGCGAGACGGTGCGCATCCTCCTGGCGCGCCTGATGATGGCGAAGGACAACGTGCTGCTCCTCGACGAGCCGACGAACCACTTGGATCTGGAGTCGATCAGCGCGCTCGCCGAGGGCCTGAAGCGCTTCGAGGGCACGGCGATCGTCGTCACGCACGACCAGGAGCTGATCTCCGAAGTGGCGACGCGAATCTGGGCGATGCGGCCGGGTCAGCCGATCACCGACTTCAACGGTCCGTTCTCCGAGTTCCTGGAGAAGCACGCGGACCTCGCGGCCGAACGCCGGTGAGCCTCTGCGTCGCGGGAGACGCGCGCGAGCCCGAAGCGTATCGCCGCGCGCTGCACGGGAAGAAGGCGGACCTGCTGTTGACGGATCCGCCGTACTGCCTGCTCACGCGGCGCCGCAAAGGCGGAGACCTGCGCGACCCGAAGGGCCGGAAGATCGACAAGGACCCGGTTCTGCGGTTCGAGGACGTGCGCGAATACCGCGCGTTCACGAAGGCGTGGATGGGCGCGGCGGCGGAGCATCTGTCGCCGAAGGCCACCGCGATCATCTGGACGAACTTTCTGGGCAAGGAGCCCATCCTTCAAACGGCGCGCGCGCATGGGTTCGAGCACCTCGCCGGCGAGTTCGTGTGGGCCAAGCGCACGACGGACGCGCAGAACGGTGAGCAGCTGCTTCGTGTCTATGAGGTCGCGCTGGTGCTCGCGCGGGAGCCTCTCCCTGCCCTGTCGGCGGTCGATCCGCCGCGGTGTTGGTCGGTGGTGGCCGGCTACGACGACGACGGCGAGGCGGCCCGCTGGGGCTCGCACCCGCATCACAAGCCGTTCGGCGTCGTCGAGCCGCTGGTGCGCGCCTGGTCCAAGCCGGGTGATTTGGTTCTCGAGCCCTTCGCGGGGAGTGGGTCGATTCCAGCGGCCGCGGTTCGACTGGGCAGGCGGGTCGGGTGTATCGAGCTCAAAGAAGACTGGGCACGGCGCGTGTCGGAGCGGCTGGCGGTATCGACCTCGTCAACACCGGGGACAGTCCCCGCTGGGGACAGTCCCCATTGATTTCGGGTGCGCTCGACCGACGCCGCGGATAGATCTCTCTCGCTCACAACTTTCGGAGAGGCAACGTATGGCTACGGGTGTTCCCATCGACATTGGCATCGAGGAAGGCGCGCGGCGCGAGATCGCCCAGGGGCTCTCACGGCTCCTCGCCGACACGTACACGCTGTATCTGCAGACCCACAACTTTCACTGGAACGTCACCGGCCCGATGTTCCAGACGCTCCACCTGATGTTCGAGACTCAATACAACGAGCTCGCGCAAGCGGTGGACTTGGTGGCCGAGCGCATCCGCGCGCTGGGCTTCCCCGCTCCGGGCACGTACCAGGACTTCACCAAGCTCTCCTCGATCAAGGAGACGTCCGGCGTGCCCGCCGCGCAGGAGATGATCCGCATCCTGGTGAAGGGCCACGAGGCGATCGTGAAGACGGCGCGGTCGGTCTTCCCGATGGTCGAAAAGGCGAGCGACGAGCCCACCGCGGACCTGCTCACGCAGCGCATGCAGATTCACGAGAAGACCGCGTGGATGCTGCGCAGCCTCTTGGAGTAGCGGCATTCTTCGCATCACCGCTCCCGCCGTGATGCTCGTCGCCTCCTGTGCGCTCGCGCAGGAGGCCGATCCGTGGCTGGGGCCGGACAAAGCGCTTCACTTCGGCGCCAGCGCGGCGCTCGCCACGGGCGGGTACGCGGCTGGCGCTTTCTTCTTCGAGGAGCCGGCGCCGCGCTTGGCGGTGGGCGCGGGCCTGGCGCTTACCGCGGGCGCCGCCAAAGAGCTCTACGACTTGTCGGGGCGCGGCCAAGCCTCTTGGAAAGACATGACCTGGAACGTCGCGGGCGCAGCGACGGGGCTCTTCGTCAGCTACGCCGTCGATCGCTGGCTTCTCTCCCGGCCTGCGCACTGCGCGAGCGCGCGCACCTGGGCCCTCTTCGTCTGCTGAGCCTTCATCGAAGCCGCGCCCACTGCGCGTGGGAGCGCAGCTGCGCCTTGCGCTCTTCGGTGAGCGGCTCGCCGTGCGGCGCGCTCGAGGACGACCGCTCCCACCGCTCGAGCCAGCGGGCGCCCAGCGGGTTCGCCAAGGACTCGAAGCGGGTCGCGGCGATCGTGGTCTCGCCTTTGAACCCAATCGGCACACCGACGCCGACGAAGAAGCCCGCGAGCAGCAGCGCCACGCGCGTGGGCGTCGCGGCGCTGTAGGTCATCAAGAGCGCGTCGTCGGCGCAGCGCGCGCGCACCCGCTCGAGCGTGCGCACGGACCAGAACGCGGGGTTCGTCGCCGGCGAGAACGGATCGAAGAAGACGAGGTCGGCCCGCTCCGCCGGCGCGTCGAGGAGCTTCAGCGCGTCGCCCTCCCAGAGCTTCCAGCGAAGTCCACCCGCTTCCCACTCGCCGCGATCGAGCAGAGACAGCACCGCGGCGTGCCACGGCTTCAAGTAGGCGAAGCCCTCCAAGTCGGTGACGGCCAAGCGGAGCGGATCGAGATCCTGCTCGAAGCTGTGCAGGACGAGCGGCCGCTTCGGCCCGACGGCGCGTGCGCAGCTGAGCGCCGCGACCGCGTTCGCCGCCGCGCCCAGCCCGACGTCGTAGATGACGAGCGGCCGGTCGTCCGGCGCGGACAGCCTGTCCGCCAGCCGCGGCTGCTCGACGTAGAGCGCGTTGGCCTCTTCCCACGGGCCGACGGCCGGGTGCATCACCTCGCCCGAGGAGATCTGCCGCACCGCCCGCGCGCCTGACTTGAGCGTGATGAGCTCGTAGTCGCCCATCACTTCGCCCACACTTCCTTGATGCGCCGGTAGAGGGCGTCGAACTCGCCGGCGCGGATCGCCTCGCGCATGCGCCGCATCAGGATCAGGTAGTGGTGCAGGTTGTGAATGGAGAGCAGCCGCACCCCGAGCGCGTGCTTGCCGACCACCAGGTGCTGCAGATAGCCGCGCGGGTGCAGCGTGCACACCGGGCAGTCGCACTCGGCGTCGAGCGGCTCGTCCGACAAACGAAACGCCTGCCGCGTGATGCGCACCAGCCCGCTGAACGTGTACGCGTAGCCTTGCTGCGCCATCTTGGTGGGGATGATGCAGTCGAACATGTCGATGCCGCGGCGCACCGCCTCGACGAGATCTCGGGGCGTGCCCACGCCCATCAGGTAGCGCGGCTTGTCGGCCGGCAGCTTCGCCGCGGTGTGCTCGGTCATCGAGTACAGCTCTTCGCGCGTCTCGCCGACCGCCAAGCCGCCGATCGCGAAGCCATCGAACGGGTGCTCGGTGAGAAACGCCGCGCTCTCGGTGCGCAGGTGTGGAAAGACGCCTCCCTGCACGATCGCGAACAGCGCCTGACCCGAGTCCACCTTCTGCTTTTGCTGAAGTGAGCGCAGCGCCCAGCGGTGGGTGCGCTCCATCGCCTCGCGGGTGCCGGCCTCGGGCGTGGTCGAGTCGATGCAGACGTCGAGCACCATCATGATGTCCGAGTCGATCGCCTGCTGCATCGCGATGCTCGTCTCGGGCGAGAGCAGGCGGCGGCTGTTGTCGATGAAGCTGCGGAAGTGCGCGCCCTTCTCGGTGATCTCCCGATCCGACGGCAGCGAGAAGATCTGAAAACCGCCCGAGTCGGTGAGCACCAGCCCGTCCCAGCTCATGAAGCGGTGAATCCCCCGGAAGCGCTCGAAGACCTCGGCGCCGGGCCGGAGCATCAGGTGGTACGTGTTGGCGAGCAGCACCCGGGCGCCGGCCTCGCGCAGCTCGTCGGCCGAGACGTGGCGGATGTTCGCGTGCGTGGCGACCGGCATGAAGACCGGCGTCTGCACGGCGCCGCGCCGGGTATGCAGCACTCCCGTCCGCGCGCCGGTCGGGTCAGTGGCGACGAGCTCATAGCGAACGGCCATCGTCGGGAAAGCTCCTACCATGTGCCCCTCGGCGCTTCAGCCCCGAACCGCGCTCGGGTGCAAATGGTTGTAAGCTCGAGCTCTCCATGGCGAACGGCGGCGCGCACGCGCTCGAGCGGGGGCGCTTCATTGGGAAGTACCGCATCCTCACCCGCCTGTCCGTGGGGGGCATGGCCGAGCTGTTCCTGGCGGTGGTCACCGGCCCCGGCGGTTTTCGCAAGTTCGTCGCGGTGAAGCACATCCTCCCCGACCTGAAAGAGGACGAGGAGTTCGTCAACATGTTCCTCGACGAGGCGCGCATCAGCGCGACCTTGTCGCACGCCAACATCGCGCAGGTGTTCGACCTGGGCGGTGAAGGCGCTGATCTCTTCATCGCCATGGAGTTCGTGCCGGGCAAGGACCTGGCGGCGATCACGCGCTCGTGCCGCCGCGTCGGGCGCATCCTCCCCTTCGGCTTCTCGGGGATGGTGGTGCGCGACCTGTGCCTGGCGCTGCACTACGCGCACCACTTCACCGATCCGCTGGGCAACCCTTCTCCGATCATCCACCGCGACATCTCGCCCAACAACGTGATGGTCACCTACTCCAGCGCGGTGAAGGTGATCGACTTCGGCATCGCCAAGGCGCGCGGCAGCGTGCGCAAGACGCGCGAAGGGCTGATCAAGGGCAGCCACGGCTACATGTCGCCCGAGCAGGTGCGCGGCGACGCGCTCGACGGCCGCAGCGACCTGTTCTCCGCGGGCGTGCTCCTGCACGAGCTGCTCACCGGGCGAAAGCTGTTCCGCGTCGAGAGCGACCTGCTGCTCACCATGCAGCGCATCCTGTTCGATGACATCCCGCCGCCGCACGAGCAGAACCCCGAGGTGCCCCCGGCGCTCTCGTCGGTGGTGATGCGCTCGCTCGCGCGCAACCCCGACGATCGGTTCGCCGACGGCCGCGAGTTCGCGCGCGCCTTGGAGAGCGCGCTGGGCGACCAGCTCTACGACGTGGACCGCGGCGCCGGCCTGATGCGCGAGCTGTTCGAAGACAGCATGGAGAAGACCCGCCGCCTGCTCGAGTTCTCGGGCCTCGAGGCGGACGACAAGAGCCTGGTCGAGGCGGCGCGCGTGCTGCAGGAAGAGGCCTCCAAGAAGCCCAAGCAGCCGACGGTGGTCGTCGAGCCCAAGCCGCAGAAAGTGAAGACCGCGCCCGAGCACGTGAGCGTGGGCGGCGCGAGCCCCGGCGCCACGACGCCGCGGCCGAGCGGCCCCGCGGCGACGATCCTGACCGTCGACGATTCGGATCTCACCCGGCGGATCATCGAGGTGCACCTGCTCAAAGAGGGCTTCCGCGTCCTGGGCTGCGCCTCGGCGGACGAGGCGCTCGAGCTGCTCAAGACCGACCCGCCGGATCTCATGCTCCTCGACGTGATGATGCCGGGCGTGGACGGGTTCGAGCTGTGCCGCCTGGTCCGCGAGCGCTCGGCGCCCCGCTACATCCCGATTCTGTTCCTCTCGTCCGCGTGCTCGCTGGACGAGCGCTTGAAGGGGCTGACGGTCGGCGGCGACGACTTCATCCGCAAGCCGTACGAGCCGGACGAGCTGACCGGCCGGGTGCGCGCGCACCTGCAGCGCGTCTCGTTCCTGCACCAGGTCAACAGCGCTCAGCCGCGGTAGAGCCGCTTGATGAAGGACTGCAGCTCCTTGCGGCCCTCGGGGCTCAAGCGGGCGAAGCGCACGCCCAGGCGGAACCTGTTGACCTCTCCCTCCACCGCCTCGGACGAGACGACCCAGCCCTGAAGCTTGAGCGGGCTGTTTCCGTTCTTCGAGACCTCGACCGTGACCTCTTCGTTGATCGGAAACGCGCGGTCGACGAACAGCCCCAGGCCGCCCTCGCCGATGTCCTGCAGCACGACGCGGAACTCGCTCTTGGTGCGGCAGACGACCTCGAGCAGGTGGTAGACGCGGGGGTAGGCGCGGCTGTTGGTGCCGGGGCCGAGCATCGCGCGGTCGAGCAGGTCGACGAGCGCCGACTCCTGCTCCGCCGTCATCTTGAGGAAGCTGAGCGCGATGCCGACCACCGCCACGCCCTTCTCGCGGGGCTCGGAGACGACGCGGATGATCTTGGTCTGAAGCGTGAGCGGCTTGATGCCAGCGGTGAGCGCGAGCTTCAGGTTGAACGTCGCGCCGACCTTCCCCGGGGGCTCTGGCGTGTAGAGGAAGATGCCGCCCCGCGAGACGTCACGTACGGCGTACTCGACCTCTTCACCACCCACCACCAAACGCGCGCTCAAGGGGACCGCGATGCGAGCGTGCGCACGCCTCTCTTTGGCCATGTCGCGCGTTAGGTTTCAACGGTTCGATTGCTTTGGCAAGAACGAAGCGGCCTAAGCCGGACGAACCTGGCGGCGCACGTACTCGTAGAACGAATTGGGCAGGAAGAAGGTCACCACCACGCTGCCGAACTTGATCTCCGCGCCGTCGACCAGCGGCGTCTCCTTGCGCGGCTCCAGACGCCGGCCCGCCATGCGGGAGCCGTTCTTCGAGTCGGCGTCGGTGATGGACCAGTGTCCGGTGGCGTCGTCGCGCCGGAAGTAGGCGTGGAAGCGCGACACGCTGTTGTCGACGATGACGATGTCGTTGTTCTCGGTGCGGCCGACCGTCACGCCGAAGGCGAAGGCGTTGCGGCTGTCGTCGCGCTTTCTCACCTCGAAGACCACCGGGTCGCCCGGGTTGGCGCGCCTCTTCGCGTCGCCCACCATGGTGGCGAAGAGCACTTCACTCACCGGCTCGGACGGGGGCGTCTGCCACACCAGCACGGGGTACTTGAGCTGGTCTTTTCCGTGCGGGTCGAGCAGCAAGGGCCGCGCGTACGCGCTGAGCGCCATGGGCATGACACCAGTCTACCGAGGCTTTCGACTCGGAATCG
>CAZEDU010000111.1:0-16915 GCA_964511185.1 uncultured Myxococcaceae bacterium
TTGCCCCGCTCGTCGCGCTGCTCTTCCGCGAGCGCGCCAGCGACCTGGCTCTGGTGGAAGCCGCGGTTGCCGCCGACGCGGTAGCCGAAGTTGAAGGCGCCGAGCGACTTCGAGAAGCCCAGGTTGAGCGACGCGATGGTGATGGTGGTGGCCCACTGGCTCGCGAGCGAGATGGGCACCGTGAACCCAACCGAAGGCGTCATCGAGATGCCGGTCGCCTGGTGGCTCAGCACGCCAGGCGCCGAGAGGTTCAGGCCGATGTCGTTCCAGTTGAAGCGGCGGCCGGTCTCGTTGTCGGGCGGCGTGAGCTCGAAGCTCATCGCCGCGCGCGCGCCGGCGCTCAAGGTGACGCCGTTCCAACGGAAGGAGTAGCCCGGGGCGAGCGAGAGGCCGGTGTCGACCTGGCCGTAGCGCATGTCGATGAACGTGCCGGTGGCGACCGAGCTGGTCAGCGTGGTGCCCATGCGGAAGCCGAGCTTGCGCTCCTGCTCTTCTTCCGAGAGCGCGGCCGAGGCGGTGGCGACCGGGGCGTGCTCGGGCGTGGTCACCGGAACGGCCTGCGGCGCCGCGGCCGGCGCTTGGGCCGAGGCAGGCACGACGGTGGCGGCGGGCGCGGCGGTGCTGCTCTCCACGACCGGGCCCGAGCCGCCGACGGCGGGAGCGGCCTCGGCGACCTCTTCAGCGTCTTCCGCGACGACGGGGGCCTGCGCGCTGGGCGCCTGCCGCACCACCTTCTTCTTCGCCTTGGTCGTGGCCGTGACCTTCGCCCGCTTCGTCGCGCGCTTGGGCTTGGCCGCCGCCGCCCACGTCGGGATGAGGAGCACGGCGAGGACAGCGACAATCGACTTCTTCACGAAGACCTCCCAACCACACGCGTTTCCGACGCGCAGATTCCGCCACCACACCCACCTACACGCCGCCCCGGTGGAACTTGAGCAACCCACGTTCCAGCCATTTGGCGCGCCGGCCGTATGGCGGAAATAACTGTTTTGATTGTCTGTTTGGGGAAGGTGCGAGTTGTGTGGGTGTTCGTGTGACTCTGACGCCACGGGGCAACCGTTAGGGAAACGGGCAGCGTGTGCGAGAAAACCGACACCGAATCGTCACCTCGCCCTCGCAAACCATGTGGTTAAAGGCGCACCACAGGCGAAAGGGCGGGCGTGTGTAGCACAGCCCGCAGAGGGGGATCAAACCGCCGGGGCCCGCAAATCGGCCTCGGAAGCGCGTTTCCACCTTATATAGAAGCGCCTTTCCGCCGGGCGATGTCCGCTCAAGGGCCCGGCAAGACAGGGTCGGCCGAGCGGAGCAGCCGCTCGAGGCGGTCGGGCTCGATGCGAACCATCAAGGTGCGATCGCGCACGTATGTCGCACTTCCGGGTGCGCCACCCCGCACCTTTTTGACGTATTTGATGTGGGTGTAACTGACCTCGCCGCGCGGCTCGCCCTTCAAGTCCGAGTGGTGCAGCGCCAGGTGGGCCGCGTCGAGCAGCACCTCGGGAGGCACGGTCGCGCCGCGCGGCAAGGGCACCACCACGTGCGAGCCGTGCGCGCCGCGAACGTGCAGCCAAAGGTCGTTGGGCTTCGCCAGCTGGAAGGTGAGCGTGTCGTTGCCCTGGGCGTTCTTGCCGACCCAGATGGGCTCGCCCTTCGCCGCGCGGTACGCACGGTACGGCGACGCCTTGGGTGCGGGCGTCTTTCGCGGCGGGGCGGGCGCGCGCGCGAGCAGCGCCGCGTCGCTCTCGCGCTCGAGCGCCGCGATGGCGGCGTCGATTTTCTCCAGCTCCTCGCGCAGGGTGACGAGCCGCTGCCGCGCGTGGGCGCTGCCCTTCATCAAGCGCCGGTATTGGCGGAAGTGGCGCTCGGCGTTCTCTTGAGGTGAGAGCGCCGGATCGAGCGGCACCTCTTTTTCGACCGGCCCTTCGGCGGTGTACTCGGTGAGCCGCGCCTTCGTGAGCCCGCGCTGCAGCCGGTGCTGGTTCTGCGAGACGAGCTCGCCCAGGCGGCGGTGCGCCTCGGCTTCGCCTTCGCGCTTCGACTCGGCGGTGACCTTCTCGATGGTGCGCAGCGTGCGGGCGCGCCGGCTGTGCAGCGGCTTGAGCCCAGCGCGCCTTGCGTCCTGCGCGCGCTGCGCCGCCTCTTTCTCGCCCCACCGCGCGTGCGCCGCGGCGAGGAGCGGGAGGAAGGAAGCGTGGATCGGCTCCAGCGGCTCCCCGCCTTCGCGCAGCGGCGGCGCGTCGGAGACCAGCGGCGCGCCGCCGGGCTGCGCGGGCCGGCCCGGCCGCGCGTCGCACAGCACCGTGTCGTCGCTCTTGAGCAGCACCAAGCCGCGGCCCAGCTCGAGGAGCAGCGCGCGCTCCACGCCTTGACGTCGAAACCGAAAGGCCGCGCCCGACGGCCGGCGCTCGGCGGCGACGAGCCGGGCGCCGGTGAGCTCTTGCCTCAGCCACTTCTGCAGGGCGCTCGGCGCGCCCGCGCCCTTGGGCCGCGCAAGCGCCTCGGCGAGCCGCGGGTGCGGCCCCGTCCCGACCAGCTCGAGCCAAACGGTGTGCTTGGGCGCTCTCAGCTCGAGCACCGCGCGGCCGCTCTCGGGCGAGAACGCCTTCTGGACCGCCGCGCCGCTCAGCCGCTCGCGCACCTCGTCCAGGAGCAGGTCGAGCTGTGTCGAGGTGAGGCCCATCAGGCTTTCTGTTTCGCCAGCGCGATGATCGCCTCGAGCGAGAACGGGTGAGGCGGCGCGAGCTGCTCGAAGGTGCAGGACTTGGGGTCCTTGTCGTCGCGCCAGCGCTGGAAGGTCGCGGCGTGGCGGAAGCGGTCTCCCTGCATGTAGTCGAAGGTGACTTCGCACACCTTCTCGGGCCGGACCGGGAACCACGTCAGGTCCTTGCCCTGGCTCCAGCGGCTGGGGGCGCCGGGGGTCCTGCCCTGGCCGAAGCTCTCGCCGGTCAGCGCCTTCATCTGCGCGAGGAGCTCGCGGCGCTCGTTCGCCTTGAACGAAGAGGTGTGGCCGACGTGGTGCAGCACGCCCTGCTCGTCGTAGAGGCCGAGCAAGAGCGAGGCGACGCCGTCGCCTTTCTTCGAGAGGCGGTAGCCGCCGACCACGCAGTCCGCGGTGCGGCCGTGCTTCACCTTCACCATCACCCGCTCGCCGTGTGCGTAGGGCAGCCCGTCGAGCTTGGCGATGACGCCGTCCAAGCCCGCGCCTTCGAACTGGTCGAACCAGCCCGCCGCCTCGTCGGCGGAGCGCGTGCGCGGGGTGACGAACACCCGCGGGCCGACCGGCACCACCTCGTCGAGGCGGGCGCGCCGGGTGACGAAGGGCTGCTCGCGCAGGTCCTCGTCGCCGAGCGCGAGCAGGTCGAACGCGACGAACGAGGCGGGGATGGCCTTGGAGAGCTTGTCGATGCGCGACTGGGCCGGGTGTAGGCGCAGCTGGAGCGCGTCGAAGTCGAGCCCCTTCTCGCCGGGCATGATGATCTCCCCGTCGACCACGCAGCGCGCGGGGAGCGCCGCCTTGAGCTCGGCGACCAGCTCGGGGAAGTAGCGGTGCAGCGGCTGGCCTTTGCGGCTCATCAGCTGCACGTCGTCGCCGTCGCGGAAGACCAGCGCGCGAAAGCCGTCCCACTTCGGTTCGTACGACCACTGCTCGCCGCGCGGGATGTCTTCCTGCAGCAGCGCGAGCATCGGCTCCAAGGGCGGCGTCAGGGGCAGTGCCATGGCGTCGCGCTCTTACGACAAAAAGACGAAGGCCCGACGAACTTCCGTCGGGCCTTCACGAAACCAAACCGAGAGGGCTTGCCTAGCGCTTGCTCTTCCGGGTCGTCTTCTTCTTCGTGGTCTTCTTCTTCGCCGGCTTGCGCTTCGCGCTCTTTCGTTTGGCAGCCATTTCGTCCCTCCGTTTGGTGTGAAGTCACTCCTTGTGGAGTGAGTGTGACGAATCGTAGTGAGCACCACGTAGGGTGTCAACGAACCGACACGCACGCATGTTCGAGCGCGCGCCGAGTCACCGCTACAATTCGTCGATGCGCGCAGCGACTTCGCGAGCGAATGGCTCTCACCCGACTTAACGTTGTCCACACCTCCATGAGCGAGCCGCTTCAATTTCCCCCGGACTTCGTGTTTGGCGTCGCGACGTCGGCGTACCAAGTCGAAGGGCACATCGAGAACGACTGGTCCGAGTGGGAGCGTCAAGGCAAGTTGAAGGAAGCGCACGCGCGCTGCGGCCGCAGCGTCGACCACTGGAACCGCTTCGAGGAGGATCTCGATCTGACCCGCGGCGTGGGCGCCGACGCGTTTCGCATCTCGCTCGAGTGGGCGCGCATCGAGCCCGAGCGGGGGCGCTTCGACGACGCGGCGATCGCGCGGTACCGCGCGCGGCTCGAGCGCATGAAGGCGGTGGGCATTCGCCCGGTGGTGACGCTGCACCACTTCACGCACCCGGCGTGGTTTCACAAGCAGACGCCGTGGCACGACGCGAGCGCGCTCGAGGTGTGGCGGCGCTACGCGCGCGTCTGCGCCAACGTGCTGCACGGGCTCGACGCGATGGTGATCACCTTCAACGAGCCGATGGTGCTCTTGCTCGGCGGTTACCTGCAGGGCGTGATTCCCCCGGGGATCGCCGACGGGGTCAAGGCGATGCGCGCGCTCGAGAACCTGGTGCGCTGCCACGTCATCGCGCGGGAAGAGATTCTCCAGCAATCGGGCAAGGCGGAGCTGGGCATCTCGCAGAACGTGCTCGCGTTCGCGCCCGACCGGCGCTGGCACCCGATTGACCGCGCGCTCACCCACCTGGCGTCGCACAACTACAACCACGCGCTGCTCGAAGGGCTCACCGAAGGGAAGCTGCGCATCAACATGCCGGGGCTCGCCTCTTTGAAGGTCGACATCCCGGAGGCGAAGCGCTCGATCGACTTCGTCGGCATCAACTACTACACGCGCGCGCACCTGAGGTTCACCGTCAAGAAGCCGTTCCTGCAGTTCCTCTACCGCGACGTGATGAAGCGGGGGCTCACCCACATTGGCTGGGAGGACTACCCCGAAGGGTTCCATCAGGTGCTGCTCGAGATGCGCCGTCTTTACCGCGAGCCGCTGAGCCGTCTCCCTGGAAAGAGATGCTGAGCGCGCGCGCGCAGGGCGTCGACGTGCGCGGCTACCTGTATTGGTCGCTGCTCGACAACTTCGAGTGGCTCGAGGGCTGGGGGCCGCGCTTCGGGCTCTACTTCGTCGACTTCGAGACGCTGGAGCGCAAGCCCACGCCCGCCTGTGACTACTTCAAGGCGACCGCGACCACGCGGCAGCTGGTGATTCCCGGCTGACGTGCCAGTGTTCGAGCCGACCGTGATGCCGCTCGCCACCGTCCTGCTCGACCCGCCGACCGCACTCGCGGTGGGCTCGGGGCTCGCGCTCGTCTCGTACTGGCTGATCCGCCGCCACCCCGACGCCGAGGTGCTGCGCGTCGGCGCGATGGGCGCGCTCTGGGGCGGGCTGTACGGGCTGGCGGTCGGCTGGTTCTTCTTCAGGCACCCCGACTGGATGCTGGTGTACTTGATCGACGCGGCGAAGGTGCCGCTGGTGCCGGCGTTCATCGCGTTCGTGCTGGTGTGCGTCGCGCACGGCGCGTTCGGCGCGCTGGCCGTGGGGACGCTGCTCGCGCGCGGCAAGAAGCGCTTCGCCTGGTTGGTCGCGCTCGGCGCGCTCGGCACCTTGGTGGCCGTCTCGCTGCTGCAGGGCGCGCAGTACGCGGTGGTGGGCACGCACGCCGAGTACCTGGCCGGCACCGCGCCCGCGCTGCCGACGGTGCCCGGCTTCACCGCGGGGCTGATCGTCTCGAGCATCATCGCGGCCGGGGGTGCGGTGCTGTTGTTGATTGTGCAGCTCAAGCGGACCCTGCACGCGCGCGACCGGTCCCGCTGATACAGTCGGGGGTCAAACCCGATGCCCGCTCCTTTGGACCAGAAGGCGTTCTTCCAACGCTTCGCGCCCGCGCTGCGCCGACGCGCCGCCGCCAAAGCGCTCTACCGCGTGCTGTGCGCGGTGCCCGAGCCGGGCGCGCCTTTGTCGGAGCGGCTGGGTTGGAGCGAATCGCTGGGGCACTGGCTGTTCTCGCGCGCGCCGCTGGCGCCGCTGGAGGGGTCGCCGTCCAACGAGCTCGAGCCGACGCGCAAGGCGCGCTACGTGCTGCTCATCTGCCAGGAGGTGCCGGCCTGGCGCGAGGCGGTGGGCCGTTGCATCGCCTCGGTGCTGGTCGAGACGAGCGCGGTCCAGCTCTTGTGTCAGACCGGGCTGCCGGCCGAGCACGGCTTCGTCAGCGAGGCGATGGACCGGCTGACGCGCAAGGTGTTGCCGGCGCCGCCGGACGAGCGCGACGTGTCCGAGCTGCTCGCGCGCATCTTTCGGACCGAAGAGTCCGCCGCGTGGCTCGGCGAGCTGCCGCCCGAGCTCTTGCATGGCTGGGTGTCGTTGTGCGGCGGCGATGGAGGCGCGGGGTTTCACGCGACCAAGGACGCGCTGGCCGACGCGGTGGCGCTCTTGTCGGCGCAGGCCGCGGCGCTCGGGACGTCGGAGGCGATGCGCTCGCGTTCGCCGGGCGGCGCGCTGCGCGACTCACCGTTCTTGCGGTTGCCGCGCGCGCTGGACGCGCTGCTCGCCGCGGCCAAGCGGCAAGAGGTGGCCGAGGTCGACGCGGCGCGGGCCGAGTGCCGCCGGCTGTTCGAGGCGTGCCGCGGCATCATCCGCTCGGTGCTCGAGCACCTCGAGACGTCGGGCGTGAGCGTGAACCTGGTCTACCGGCTCGAGCTGCTCACGTTGCTGCTCGACCGGCTGGAGCAGTTCAAGGCGCTGATGGTGGTGCAGGACGACGACGCGCGCGTGGGGGCCGCGGCGCGGCTGTTGTCGAGCCTGATCCTCAAGAAGCGCAAGGAGAAGAGCCTGGGCGGGTTGGTGTCGAGCAACCTGCACCTGCTCGCCAGGAAGATCGTCGAGCGCAGCGGAGAGACCGGCGAGCACTACATCACCCAGTCGCGCGGGGAGCAGCTGCGGATGCTGCTCGCGGCGTGCGGCGGCGGCGCGCTGACCGCCGGTACCACTTTCATCAAGTTCGCGCTGGGCGCGTTCAGCGTGTCGCTCTTCGCGGCGGGGCTGCTCGCGGGCGTCAACTACGCGGCGAGCTTCGTGGCGATGCAGTTCCTGGGCTTCACGCTGGCGACCAAGCAGCCGTCGGCGACCGCCGCGGCGCTGGCCGGCGCGCTCAGCCGTTCGGACCACGACCTGAACGAGCTGGTCGATTTGATCGCGCGCACCACGCGCTCGCAGCTGGCGGCAGTGGTCGGGAACCTGGGCGCGGTGATTCCCGCTGCGATCGGCATCGACATGCTGGTGCAGATGGCGACGGGGCAGCCGTTCTTGACGGAGAAGTCCGCGACGTACGTCTGGCACTCGCTCGACCCGCTGCACACCGGCACCGCGTTCTACGCGTTCCTCACCGGCATCGTGTTGTGGATGGGCAGCGTGGCGGGCGGGTGGCTCGAGAACTGGTCGACCTACCGGCGGCTGCCCGATGCGATTGCGGGGCAACGCTTCTTGCGCATGCTCGTCGGTCAACGCGGCGCCCGCTGGGTGGCGGGCTTCTACGCGCACAACATCTCGGGCATCGGCACCAACGTCACCTTGGGCATGCTGCTTGGCCTGCTGCCCGTGTTCGGGACTTTTTTAGGGCTGCCGATCGACGTGCGGCACATCACGCTGTCGACCGGCTCGCTCACCTTCGCCGCGCTGAGCCAGCCGCACGTGTTGGGACAGCCGGAGTTCTACCTCGCGGTGAGCGGGCTCGCGGTGATCGCGTTCTTCAACTTCACCGTGAGCTTCATGCTGGCGCTCACGGTGGCGATGCGCGCCCGCAGCGTCGAGAGGCGCGAGCGGTTCCGCTTGCTGGGGGCGGTGCTGAAGCGGCTGGTGACGAGCCCGCTGTCGTTCGTGATTGCGCCACGAGGGGTGAAGTCGGCCCATGCGGCTCACGCGGCGCCAGCGGCGGTGGAGCGCTCGACGACGAACGTCCCCTGAGGGCGGGCGGCGCGCCACAAGCACCCAGCGGCATCCAACGAGCGCTCAAGGGCCTGGAAGAGGTGGGGGCTGGGCTGCGAGCCCTACGCGTCGAACGGGCACCCACCACCGTTCGGCGGCCGTGCCTTGGCGGAGGCACGGACCATCGAAGCGCCAAGCGAATCAGCCACACAGTCCATGTTCCCCATCCAGGCCAGCAGCCCCCCGAGCTCGACTCGGCGCTCGAAGCGCGGAGCAACGAGGGGCCGCCGTACACCGAGGCGCTGATCAGCCCAGCGCGGTGCGGTAGTCGAGCTCGTGCTCGCCGACCGGCGCGCTGTCGACCTGGGCGCCCGCGAAGAAGGCGGTCACCCTGCGCTCGACGTCCTCGGCGCGTTCGACGCGGTTGACCTCGTTGCGGAACGCGGACGCGCCGTACAGCCCGTGCGCGTACCAGGCCAGGTGCTTTCGGAACGAGCGCACCGCGGGGACCTCTTCACCGACGAACGCGAGGTGGCTGCGGAAGTGCTCGAGCACGACCGCGCAGCGCTCGTCGGGCTCGGGCTTCGGCCCGCCGCTCAGCTCGCGGAAGATCCACGGGTTGCCGAGCGCGCCGCGGCCGATCATCACGAAGTCGCAACCGGTGGTCTCGAGCATGCGCTGGGCGTCCTCCACCGTCTTCACGTCGCCGTTGCCGATGATCGGCATGCGGCGGATGCGCCGCTTGAGCTCGGCGATCACGCCCCAGTCGGCCTTCCCCGAGTAGCCCTGCGCGCGCGTGCGCGGGTGCACCGCGAGCGCGGCGCAGCCGGCGTCTTCGAGCACCTCGGCGAGCTGCAAGTAGTTGCGCGACGCGTGGTCCCAGCCCGAGCGGATCTTCGCGGTCACCGGCAGCCCGGTGGCGCGCGCGATGGCGCGAACGATGTCGGCCGCCCGCAGCGGGTCGCACAACAGCGCCGAGCCCGCACCGCCCTTGGTGACCTTCTTCACCGGACAGCCCATGTTGATGTCGATGATCTGCGCGCCCCACTCCTTCCCCACCAGCGCAGCCTTGGCCATCACTTCGGGCTCACCGCCGAAGATCTGCAGGCTGTAGGGCCGCTCCACGCTCGCGTCGTGCCGCAGGTAGCGCACGGTCCGGGTGTTCGCCCGCATCAACCCCTGCGCGCTCACCAGCTCGGTCGGACAGAGCGCGGCGCCCATGCGAAACGCGAGCACGCGAAAAGGCTGCTCACTCACGCCGGCCATCGGCGCGAGGATGAAGGGGTTGCGGAGGGTATAAGGACCGATGGAAGCCATGCGTTTCTTTGTGGCCGTCCATACCGCAAAACCCGATGCGGCATCGAGTGCGCGAGGCCGCCAGCAACGTTAAGGTGGAACCTCGATGTGGCACTTCCGGCTCGGCCGTATTCCCGTCACGGTCCACTTCAGTCACTTCGCCTTCTCGGCGCTGCTTCTGGGCGGGCTGGCCATGGCGGTGGCCCCGGCGCTGCTCGCGCTGGTGGTGCGCCCGCAGCTGCCAGGCAACCCTTGGCCCCAGAGCGTGCTGAGCGACCCGCAGTCCGCGGGCTACTTCGGCCACCTGGTGGTGCTGACCGCCATGTGGGTCGGCATCGTGTTCGTCTCGGTGCTGGTGCACGAGCTGGGGCACGCCCTGGTGTCGCGCGCGTTCGGCTACTCGCCCGCCATTCAGCTCGTCTTCCTGGGCGGCAACACCAACCCGAACGCCCCGGGGCCGATCCCCTGGCACCGCGACGTCCTGCTGACGCTCGCCGGGCCGGGCTTCGGGCTGACGCTGGGGGTCCTCGCGTTCGTGCTGGATCAGCTCGTCGGACACCACAGCCACGTGCTCGCGTACGGCCTCACCATGCTGTTCGCGGCGAACCTGATCTGGGCCATCTACAACCTCTTGCCGGTGACCCCGCTCGACGGCGGCCGCGTGACGCAGGCGCTGTCGATGCGCCTCTTCGGGCGACCGGGCTTCCTCATCGCGCACGTGTTCGGCCTGTTGGTCGGCCTCGCGGTGGTCGCGTACGGCCTGCGGCAGGGCTTCGTGATGGTGGCGGTGATGATGGGCATCTCGTTGATGCAGACCGTCGCGCTGATCAGCGCCTACTTCCGCGGCGAAGCGCCGGCGCGTGAAGACGACCCGGTCGAGGCGCTCGCGCTGCGGCAAGGCGACGAGCTGTACGTGAAAGGCGACCTGGACGGCGCGCGGCGCGAGTTCCGCCGCTTGGCGGAAGAGACCCAGTCGCCCTCGCTCCGCGGGCGCGCCTTTCACCGGCTCGGGTGGGTGGCGCTCAAGCTGGGCGAAGGGCGGCAGGCGCTGGACGCCTTCTCGCAGGCGGGCGGCAGCATCCCCATCGAGCCGCACGCGCTCGCCGCGGCGTTCTCGCTGGTGGGGGACGACGAACGCTCCTTGCCTTTGTGGGAGCAGGCGGTGCAGCGCAGCGACGAGGCGACCTTGCGCAACGAGTGGGCGGGGGCGCTCCTGCGCTTGGGCCGTGTCGACGAGGCGCGGCGCGTGACGGGCGACGAGCTGGCGACCGCGTACCGGTTCGCCGAGCGGGTGCTCTTCTTGCGCGGCAGGTTCGAGGAGGCCGCGCGGATGGGAGAAGAAGCGCTCGCGCTCAAGCCGGACCCGACCGTGGCCTACAACGCCGCCTGTGCGTATGCGCGCGCACACGACAAGGCCAACGCGGTGCGTCTACTCGAGCGGGCAAGCGGATTTGGCTTCTCGGACGCCGAGACGGCGCGGTCGGATCCCGATCTCCATTTACTGTCGGGCTACGAACCGTTCGAGCGTTGGCTTTCGACGCTGCGCTGAATCTCCGTCGCGCTGACAAAGGCATGACGTGCGCGCGCGTTACTGCAGGTGCACCTTTTTCCTCGCTTTGTCTCGAGAGGCACCCGTGACGCAACAAGCCGTGGCCAGAACCGACGAGCGCTTGAACCTCGTCAGCTCGATTCCCTTCGTCCTCGTCCACCTGGTCGCGCTGCTGGCGTTTTACACGGGCGTGACGTGGCAGCTCGCGCTGCTGTGTCTGGTGAGCTACTACGTGCGAATCATCGGCGTGACCGCCGGCTACCACCGGTACTTCTCGCACCGCACGTTCAAGACGAGCCGCGTCTTCCAATTCGTGCTCGCCTTCCTCGCCGAGACGAGCATTCAGAAGGGCGTGCTGTGGTGGGCGGCGCACCACCGGCACCACCACCGCGAGTCGGATCAGCCCGAGGACATTCACTCGCCGACGTTGCGCGGCCTGTGGTGGAGCCACGTCGGGTGGATTCTCTGCGACCGCTACAACGAGACGCGCTTCGAGGCGATTCGCGACTTCGCGCGGTACCCCGAGCTTCGCTTCCTGAACAAGCACTACTACCTGCCGCCGTTGCTCTTGGGCATCGTGCTCTTCGCCATCGGCGGGCTGCCGACGCTGATCTGGGGCTTGTTCGTGCCGAGCGTGTTGGTGTGGCACGGCACCTTCACCATCAACTCCTTGAGCCACGTGTTCGGCAAGCGGCGCTACAAGACGACCGACACCAGCCGGAACAACTGGCTGCTCGCCATCGTCACCGCGGGCGAAGGCTGGCACAACAACCACCACTACCATCAGAACACCGCGAACCAGGGTTGGTTCTGGTGGGAAGTCGACCTGACCTTCTACGTGCTCAAGGTGCTCTCGTGGTTTGGGCTGGTGTGGGACCTGCGCCTGCCGAGCGACGCCGTCCGGTACGCGCACCTCAAGTACACCGACCAGGACCGGGCGCAGCTTCGCGCCGAGTCGGCGCCCGCGCCCTTGGGCGGCAAGCGCGCGCCGGCCCGCTCGCCCCTGCCCGCGCTGCCGCTCGCCGCGGCGGCGCCAAGTCCTTTGCTCAAGCGGCGTTAGCGGTACGCTAGGCCGGGTTGAAACCCGCCTCAGCGCCCGAGCGTAGTTCACCAGGGTCGTCCCCCGACGACGCCGACGAGGCGCTGATGGAGCGGTTCTGCCAAGGTGACGCGCGCGCGTTCGACGCGCTGTTCCGGCGCTACGGGCAGCCGGTGCACCGCTACCTGTGCCGGCTGGTGAAGAGCTCCGCGGCGGCCGAAGACCTGTGCCAGGCGACCTTCGTGTCGTTGGTGAAGGCGCGCGGCCGCTTTCAACCAGGGGCGCGCTTTCGCCCGTGGCTCTACGCCATCGCCACCAACGCGGCGCGCGACCACCTCCGCCGGCGGGTGGAGGCGGTGACGCCCGAAGGCGAGCTGCCGGAGGAGCCGGTGGCGCCCGCGGGCCGCGACGTGGGGCTCGAGAAAGCGGTGCGCGCCGCGCTCGAGCAGCTCCCGCCGGCGCAGCGCGAGGCGATCGTCCTGCACCGCTTCGAGGGGATGTCGTTCTCGGAGATCGCCGACGCGGTGGGGCTGAGCGAGTCGGCGGTGAAGGTGCGCGCGCACCGCGGCTACGAGCGGCTCCGCGCGCTGCTCCAACGCGTATGGGATGACGCATGACGGCCGTGTGCGAAGAGGTGATGGACCGAATCGGTGACGAGCGGCTGCCGCGCGTGCTGGAGGAGCACGTGCAGGGCTGCGAGCCTTGCCAAGCCGCGCGGGCGTCGTTCCGCTCGCTCGAAGCGCCGGGCTCGACGCCCGCGCTGCCCGCCCCGAAGGCGGAGCTCATTCGCGCGCGCAGCCTGGCGGCCTTCGCTCAGCAGCCGATTCCGATTCCCTGGTGGGTGGAGGCGGCGGTCGCCGCGTTCGCGTCCGTGGGCTTCTCGCTCCTCGCGCTGCTGCTGCTCACCCGGGGAGAGGTGCACAACCTGGCGCCCGGCTGGGCGTTGTTCTTCGTGGCGTTCTTGCTCTTGGGGTTGGGGCTCGCGGCGTCGGTGCTCTCGGTCGCGCCGGTGAAGCCGCTGGTGCGCCAAGGCCTGGTGGGCGGCGCGTTCCTGGTCGCTCTTCTCCTCTCGACGCTCGGGTCCGGCACGTCCGGAGGACGGAGCTTCCTGGGTGGCGGGCTGCGCTGTTTCTCAGTCGAAATTGCGCTGTCGGCGCTGCCGCTGGCGTTCGCGCTCTGGGCGTCGATGCGTTGGTCCTTCGAGCCGTGGCGAACGGTGACGCTGGGCTTGGTCGCGGGGCTGCCCGGGCTGGTCGCGCTGCACGCGCACTGCGCGAACGGCGCGACGGGCCACCTGTTCTTCTTTCACGTGCTGCCGTGGTTTGCGCTCGCGGGCGGCGCGGTGGTGATTCGGCAGCGGCTGCCGACCAAGGCGCATGCGCCGTGACCCTTGGGAAGTCCGGGGGACAGTCCCCTTTAGGGACAGTCCCCTCGATTCGTTAGAGGAGCTTGAGGGCTTCGAAGGGGAAGTCCTTGGCGGAGACCTTGGGGAAGTAGTGCGTCACCTTGCCGTCGCCGTCGATGATGACGCCGATGCGCCGGGCGTTCTTGGCGGTGGCGTCGTCGGCCGCGCCGTACGCGACCCCGAGCTTGCGCTCGACGTCGGAGAGCAGCGGGAAGGTGAAGTGGTACTTCTGCGCGAACGCCTTGTTCTGCTCCGGCGTGTTGAAGCTGACCCCCAGGATGGCCGCGTTCTTCTGCTCGTACTCGGCCTTCAGGTCGCGGAAGGCGCAGCCTTCGGCGGTGCAACCGGGCGTGTCCGCCTCGGGGTAGAACCACAAGACGACCTTCTTGCCCTTGAACTCTTTCAACGAGCGGCTCGTGCTTTCGTGGTCGAGCACGGTGAAGTCAGGCGCGGGCGTTCCGGCGTTCAACATGTGCGGCTCTCCTTCGTGAGGGTGGAAGGGCTTCGTTCTACTTCGCGGGCGCCGCTGGGAGCGCGCACGCTTTCAACGTTTCGTCGGGGTCGATGGCCGAGATGCCCCGCTCCACCGACAGCACCTTTCGCTCGGGTCCGACGACGAAGGTGACGCGGCTCGCGCGGGTCCCCCGCCAGCCCTTCACGTCGTAGAGCGTGACGAGCTTGGCGTCGGGGTCGGCGACGAACGCGAACGGCGCCTTGAGCTCGGACTTGAAGCGCTTCAAGTCTTCGGGCTTGTCGGTCGAGATGGCGAGGAGCCGCGCCTTGGACTGCTCGAGCGCGGGCGCCTGGGCGACGTAGTTCTTGATCTCCTGCGTGCACCCCATGGTGAACGCGCGCGGGAAGAACGCCAGCACCACTGGCCCTTCTTTGACCGCCTCGGAGAGCGTGTGGGTCTTGCCGTCGGTGTCGACGGCGGTGAAGTCAGGCGCGGTCTGGCCGACGTCGGGCGCCGCGGCGAGGAGCATGGCGGTGAGCAGCGAGGTCGCGAGCATGCCGCGTTGGATAAGAAGCCCTGGGGCGCTTGGCAACAGCTATTGGGCGGACGTCAGGCGCGACCAGACCATCGAGCTCGCCGCACGGGCATGCTCGGCCACCTGGTCCGGGTTGACCGAGAGCGGACGGCGGGCCCAGAGCCGCCACAGCCCGTCGACCATCACCGACTCGACGTTGCGCGACGACACGCCGTAGATGAAGTGGCTGGCCAGGTTCTCGGGGGTGAGCGGCGTGGCCGGCCGGTAGTCGAGCACCACCAGGTCGGCGAGCGCGCCGGGCTGAATGGGTCCGATGGTCGCCTGGAACACCGCCGAGGCGATGCGCTGCCCGTTGGCCAAGTAATGGAGCAGGTCGATGGGCTGTCCCGCGTCGCGTGAGCGCAGGAAGGCCAGCCGCACCTCTTCGAGCACGTCGGGGGCGAAGCCGGCGGTGCCGATGCTCCCGCGGGCGCCGAACTTGAGCGCGGGCGCGTAGCCCACCTGCCTGTCCATGTTGGCGCGGGCGTTGTGCGACAGCCAGGCGCCGGTGTTGAGCACCGCCGAGAGCTCCTCCCACGCCAGGTGCACCACGTGCGCGACGATGGTGTGGGGGCCGAGGAGCTCGGCGCGCATCAGCCGCTCGATGGGCACCTCGCCGTAGCGCTCGAAGCTCAAGCGTTGATCCGTTGGATCCTCCGCGAGCGAGAGCTGCAGCGGCGCGCTGGTCGCGGCGACGGCCTGGTGGAGCCCGGCCAGCGTGTCGGGCGAGAGGGTGAACGAAGCGCCGCCGCCGATCACCCCCCGGAAGCGGCCGCGCGCCTTGCGGGAGAACTCGACCGACTCCTCGAGCGACTCCTCCCGCGCCAAGGCGCCGTTGCGGTCGGTCACCTCGTAGGAGACGCCCGCGCGGAGCCCCACCTCGTTGATGCCGCGGGCCACCCGGGTGAGCGAGCCGCGAATCGCGCGCGGCGAGGAGTGCTGATCAAACAACGTCGTGGTGCCGCTGTGCAGCGCCTCGAGCGCGCCGTAGGCGGCGGCGGCCTGCGCGGCGTCCAGGTCGAGGGCGCCCTCGAGCCGCCACCACAGCTGCTCCACGTAGGGCAGGTACTGCTCCGGCGGCGCGCCGCTGCCCGGCATGCCGCGCGCGAGGGCCGCGTAGAGGTTGTGGTGGGTCGAGACCAGCCCGGGCATCACCACGCGGCCCGTCAGGTCCACCACGTCGTCGCCGTCTTCGGGCAGCAGCCGCGCGCCACGGGCCGCGATGTGCTGGCCTTCGACGCGTAGGTCGGTGACTTCGACGGTGACGGGCTCGAGCTCGACGACCGTTGCGCCCTTCAGGATGGTGCCCACGGTCGGCCCAAGATATCGCCAAAAAGCAAAGGTGCTGAACGTTTACCGTGTCCGAACCCCGAACACTTTTCACCTGACCTCCCCTGCAGAAACTTCATGGGAGCGGCCCGCGGCGAGGCCAAACCTTCCAAACGTTTGGCGCGCCGGGCTGGCACATCGGTTGCTCCGGCGGGGCCGCCCGACGTTGGGCAACCACGCGGGCGCATTTGCCGATTATCCCGAGTGGAAAACGCACGTTCCACTCCGTGGGAGGGGTGGCTTGATCTTCACCGACCTGACCACACATGCTCCGCGCCGTTTTTTCGGGGGGAGCTTCGGAGCGTGCGCGTGAGAGCACTCACCCTCGTGTTGTTCGCATCTTTGTGTACCGCGTGCGGTCCGGCCCTCTCGGTCGAGACCAGCGATGGGCTCAGCTCCCTCGGCACCGTGGAGCAGGAGATTGTCGGCGGCACCGTGACCAACGGCGACCCCGCAGTGGTGGCGATTCAGCAACCCAACGGCGGTTTCTGCACCGGAACCTTGATCGCCCCGCAGACAGTGTTGACCGCGGCCCACTGCGTGTACGGCATGGGCAGCGGCGGCTACGTCGTCTTCGGCACCAACGTCTCGCAGCCGACGCAGTTCAAGCAGATCGCCGCCAAGTACCCGCACCCGCAATACTCCCCGCAGACGGTGTTGAACGACATTGCGGTGTTGAAGCTCGCTTCGGCCGTGACCAACGTGCAGCCGATCGAGATGAACACCACGCCGCTGAGCAACCCGGACATCGGCCGCCCCATTCGGCACGTGGGCTTCGGCGTCTCGGTGGCGAACAACCCCAACACCACCGGCATCAAGCGCGAGGTGACCTACAACGTTCGCAATTTCGACTCGCTTCGCATCGAGTCGGGGGGCAACGGGAAGCAGACCTGCTCGGGCGACTCGGGCGGCCCGGGCTTCATGGTGACGTCGGGCAGCGCGAAGGAGCGCGTGGCCGGCGTGGTGAGCTACGGCGACGAGAACTGCAGCGTGACCGGCGTCGATACCCGGGTCGACCCGTACGTCGCCTGGGTGCGCCAGACCACCGCCGCGTGGGAAGCGCCGAGCTGCAACTCCGACGGGCGGTGCAAGCAGGGCTGCACCCCCATTGATCAGGACTGCGCGTGCGCGAACGACGGCCAGTGCACCACGGCGTGCACCGACCTCCGCTCCGACCCCGACTGCCCGCGCGACTGCGTGAACGACGGCGTCTGCTCGAAGGCCCAGTGCCCGGTGCCGGACCCCGACTGCCT
>CAZEDU010000112.1:0-10917 GCA_964511185.1 uncultured Myxococcaceae bacterium
GAACAGCGCCTCGTCGACCAACCCGGGCGGCAGCTGCACCCAGAAGAAGAGGCCGCCTTCGGGCGTGGTCCACCGGGCGCCGGCGGGGAAGCACGCGCGCAGCGCCTGATCCATCGCCTCGCACCGCTCGCCATAGGTCGCGCGCAAGGTGGCCAGGTGCGCGTCGTAGTCGAACCGCTCGAGCAGTGCGAAGGTGGCGCGCTGCCCCACCGTCGCGGTGTGGAGATCCGCCGCTTGCTTGGCCACGGTGGCGCCGCGCAGCAGCTGAGGCGAGCCATGCAACCAGCCGAGCCGCATGCCGGGGGCGAGCGTCTTGGAGAAGGTGCTCATGTAGAGCACGAGCCCAGAGTCGTCGAGCGAGGCGAGCGGCGGCACGCGGGCGCCGCGAAAGCGCAGCTCGCCGTAGGGATCGTCCTCCACGATGGGGACGCGGTGACGCTGGGCGAGCCGCACCAGCGCCTCGCGCCGCGCCAGCGAGAGGGTGGTGCCCTTCGGGTTGTGGAAGTCCGGCACGACGTAGATGAACTTGGGGCGCGCCCGGAGGATCGCCTCCTCCAGCGCGTCCACCTGCATGCCGTGCGCATCGCTCGGCACGGTGACCGGCCGCGCTTCGTACGACGCGAAGACCTGCAGCGCCGCGAGGTAGGTGGGGTTCTCGACGATGACGGTGTCGCCGGGCTCGAGCAGCACCCGCGCCACCAGGTCGATGCCCTGCTGCGAGCCGCTGGTGATGAGGACGTCGTCGACCCGCGCCGCCACGCCGCGTCCCTGCATGCGCGCGGCGATCCACTCGCGCAGCGGCGCGAAGCCCTCGGTGGTGCTGTACTGCAAGGCCTGCTGTCCCTCGCGCGCGAACACCTGCGCGTGGGCCTGGGCGATCGCCTCGACCGGGAACAGCTCGGGCGCCGGCAGCCCTCCCGCGAAGGAGAGGATGTCAGGCCGCTCGGCGACCTTGAGGATCTCCCGCACCGCGGACGGTCTCATCGCGTCCATCCGCCGCGCCAGACGCACGGGCTCGAGCTGAGTGGCGTTCATGCGGCTTCTCCCTTCCCTGACGGGACCGCCGGAGCGACCCGGGTGTCTTCCTTCACCGAGGCGAGCACGATGGTGGTGTGGGTGCGGGTGACGCCCGGGATGACCCGCAGCTGGCCCACGAGCAGCGCGTCGAGCGTGCGCGTGTTCTCGGTCCGCACCTTGAGCAGATACGAGTCGTCGCCCGCCACGCGGTGGCACTCGAGCACGTCGGGCAACGACAGCACCTTGCGCGCGAACGCGTCGAAATACTTGGGGTGCTCGATGCCCACGCCGATGAACGCGGTGATGTCCTTTCCGAGCTTCACGGGATCCACCCGCGCGACGTAGCGGGTGATGACGCCCCGCTCCTCTAGCTTGCGGACGCGCTCCGCGACGCTCGGCTGCGACAGCCCCACCGAGCGCGCGAGCGCGTGCTGCGTCCGCCGCGCGTCGCGCTGGAGCAGATCCACGAGCTGGAGGTCGATGGCGTCCACGCTTTATTTAATAGCAAATTTTGCTTGTTCTTGCAATTGGAAATAGGAATATCGGCTTATTGTTCGATAAATTATCGAATTCGGGTTAAGGGGACAGCCCCCCTCAGTCGTTCTTTTGCTTTAGGTGGCAAGCGCTTCGAGGACCGCGATGGTCTCGCTGCGAAAGACGCGCGCGGGCGTGAAGCGGGCGCTCGACAAGAGCTGCTGGAGCTCGGCGAGGCTTCGCTCACGGCCGTTCTGGCAGACGATCATCATCTGCACGTCGGAGAGGGCGGCCACGTCGTCGGCCGCGTTCGGCTCGATGAGCGCTTCACACAAGAGCAGCCGCTGACCTGCCTGCATCGCCGCGCGCACCACCGACAAGACGCGCACCGCGGTGGCGTCGTCCCAGTCGTGCAGGATGTTCTTCATCAAATAGGTGTCGCAGCCGCCCGGCACCTTCTGGAAGAAGTCCCCCGGCGCCAGCGCCACCCGCCCGGCGACCCCGCGTGCCTCGAGCACGCCCTTCGCGCTCTCGACGACGCCCGGCGCGTCACACAGCACACCGCTCAAGTGCGGGTAGCGCGCGAGCAGCTCGGCGAGCAGCGCGCCTCGCCCGCCGCCGACGTCGCACAGCTTGACGACCTCTCCGAACGGGAAGAGGCCCGCGATGATCGGCGCGTCGCGGTGCGTGAGCCCCATCATCGCGTGGGCGAAGATCTCTCGCTCGTCGGGGTGCGCCTCGAACCACTGCCACACGGTCATGCCGTGCGCGAGCTCGAACGCGTCGGTGCCGCTCTGCACCGTCCGCCACGCGTTCGTCCACGCGCGCTGGTTCGACTCGGACGTCCAGTAGAGCACCCACTCCCGCGAGCGCTCCACGCCGCCTGCCCTCAGCGCCCAGGAGAGCCGGTTGTTCTCCACCGTCCCGTCGGGGTGGAGCGTGAAAAACCCGTTCAACGCGAGCGCCCGGAGCGCGCGGTGCAGCCGGTCGGCGTCCAGCGAGAGCTGCTCCGCGAGCGCGCGCGCCGAACGCCGCTCTTGGCCCAACGCGTCCACCACGCCGAAGCGCGCCACCACCCCCAGCAGCGACGCGATGGCCGAGGCGGTGGTGCGCTCGAGCACCACGACGTCCGGAGGCAACCGCGCGTCGAGCCAGCGCGACACCGCGCGGCGCAGCCCGAGCACCGCGCGCACCAACCACCCGGGTGGCGGCTCGGGCAACGGCGCAGGCGAGAGCTTCAGCGCGCTCGGGGGTGGGAGGCTCACGGGGGCCAAAGGAAGATAGCCGCGCGCGCGCCGCGACACCCCGACAAAGGGCGAGGGCTACGCGGGGCGCGCGCCGCCCGTCCAGTCCGGCTGGGGCCGCAGGCCCAGCTCGCGCGCCAGAATCGCCAGCTGGGTGCGGTTCTCGGCGTTCGTCTTGCGGTACAGGTTGGTGACGTGGGCCTTCACCGTGCGCTCGCAGATGTTGAGGTGCGCGGAGATCTTCAAGTTGTCGGCGCCGCCGCCGATGAAGGCGAGCACCTGCCGCTCGCGCAGGCTCAAGCTGTCGAGCAGCGGCGAGGTCGGCTGCTCCGGCTGCGGGTGCAGCCCGGACGGGGCCAATGTGAAGGGGAAGAGCCGGACGCCCGTGGCCACCTCGCGCACGGCGCGCACCACCTCTTGCGCGGTGTTGGTGGCGGTGTCGACGTAGGCCGCCGCGCCCTCGCGGTAGCACGACTCGGCGTCGGGCACCGACCAGGCCGACAGCACGACGAGCCGGACCGCCGGGTGCTTGTCGTGCATCTCCTTGAGCACCACCGGCGCGTGCGCCGACGAATGGCTCGGGCCGATGGGGCGCAAGTCGGCGACCGCGACGTCGGGGCGAGCGATCGGCAGGCTGGCGAAGAAAGCGCCGACGTCTTCGTGCGCGCCGACGACCGTGAGCCCCGAGCGCGCCAAGACGCCTTCGAGGCAATCGCGGAAGACGCGCAGGGGTTCCAACAGAGCGATTCGAACGGGCTGCGCAGTTTCCATGACGCACCTCTTTGAAGGGTCCAACCCCGAGTCACAACTGACCGGACTGCGGAACAAGGGCGACCCAACATTTGGCTGGGAACGCGGTGCGGCAAGGCGCGCTCGGGGGAAGCCGAACGTCGCCTCGAGCACCTTGCTCTGCTTCAGCCCGCCTGCCGCCTGGAGCGCTGCTTCTGGATCACCGTCACGACCGCGACGAGCGCCGCGCCCACCGCGATGCCGACGACGGCGTTCGCGAGCATCCCGCCGAGGCTCCCGAGGAAGCCGCCCAGCCCGTGCGTCAGCCGCTCGATGGCGTGGTGCACCGGGGGGATGCCGTGGCTGATGATGCCGCCTCCGACGAGGAACATCGCGGCGGTCCCCGCCAGCGACAACAGCTTCATCAACCACGGCGCCGCGGCGAGAATCCCTCGCCCCGCGGACCGCGCCGCCGCGCTGTCCTTCTGGCTGAGGATCAACCCCGCGTCGTCGAGCTTCACGATGCCCGCGACCAGCCCGTAGACGCCGACGGTCATCAGCAAGCTCAAGCCCGCCAGCACCGCGACCCGCATCCCGAACGGCGCGCCAGCGACGGTGCCCAGCGCGATCACCACGATCTCCGCCGACAGGATGAAGTCGGTGCGAATCGCGCCTTTGACCTTCTGCCGCTCCACCGCCATCAAGTCGACGGTCGGGTCGACCACCGCCCGACGCAGCTCGGCCGCGTGCGCTTCTTCTTCCCTCGGGTGCAGCGCTTTGTGCACCAGCTTCTCGACGCCCTCGAAGCACAAGAAGGCGCCGCCGAGCATCAAGAGCGGGCCGATCGCCCACGGCAAGAACGCGCTGATCGCGAGCGCCACGGGCACCAGGATCACCTTGTTGAGCAGGGAGCCCTTCGCCACCGCCCACACGACCGGCAGCTCTCGATCCGCGCTCAGGCCGGTCACCTGCTGCGCGTTCAGCGCGAGGTCGTCTCCGAGCACCCCGGCGGTCTTCTTGGTCGCGACCTTGGTGAGCACCGCGACGTCGTCGAGCACCGTCGCGATGTCGTCGAGCAGGACGAAGAGACTGGATGCCATTCGGGGCGCCATGCCTAGCAGGTGCCAGGACGCGACGCGAGGGCGCGCCGACCGTCGCCCTTCCCACACTGGCCTCGGCTTGACGGCCGGCTGGCGTTTGCGAACGACACGCCGCACACCTAAGCGGTGAACCTCGACTTCAGCTGGCTCACCTCCTCGCTGGCGGTGGGCGCCTGCTTCTCACCCGACGCTCTGCCCACCTTGAAGGCGCTGCGCATTCGCCGCGTGGTCGACTTGCGGCAGGAGGCGGTCGACGACGAGGCCCAGCTCGAAGACCACGGGATGAAGCTCCTGCACCTGCCGACCCTCGACCTGTGCGCCGTCTCGCGCGCGATGCTGGACCACGGGGTGCTGTGGGTGAACCGGCAGCTCGAAGGCAACCACCGCGTGCTGATTCATTGTCGGCACGGCATTGGGCGGAGCGCGCTGCTCGCGCTGTGCGTGCTCGTGTCGCGCGGGCTCTCCCCGCTCGAGGCGCTGCGGCTGACGAAGCAGGTGCGCGGAAAGGTGTCGCCCAACCCCGAGCAGCTCGCCGCGTACGTCGAATGGCTGGAAGGCTACGCGCTGGGCTCGAGCGTGCGCTGGGCGCTGCCCAGGATGGACGAGCTGATGGCGCTCGCCCACGCGCGCGGGTGAAGGGGTCTGTCCCCGCCTTCGGTCCCGGGCTAAGCCGTCCGGCCATGTTCAACGTGTTCAAGAAGTTCGCGATCGGCGCGGCGATCCTCTTGGTGGCGGTGGTCGTCGTCGCGCTGCTCATGCCTTCGAAGTGGCGGGTGGAGCGCAGCGTCACGATCGCCGCGCCGCCCGAGCGGATCCACCCCTTCGTCGGGGACTTGAAGCAGTGGGAGCGCTGGGTCCCGTTCAGCAAGCCCGCCGAAGACTCCGACGCGAAGTGGACCTACAGCGAGCCCTCCAGCGGCGAAGGCGCCACCATGCAGTGGAAGGGCACCAAGTCGGGGGCCGGCGCGGTGAAGATCACCGGCTCGAGCCCGACGAGCGGCATCCGCTACGAGATGGCGCTGGGGGACGGCCAGCCCAGCCGCGGCGAGGTCCGGTACGAAGCGGTGCCCGAAGGGACCCGGGTGACGTGGATCGACGAAGGCAGCGTCGGCCACTTCCTGCCCGGCCGGTTCTTCATCTCGATGATCGAGCGCGTGCTCGGGGAGCACTTCGATCGCGCGCTCGCGACGTTGAAGCGGATCTCCGAGGAGCCCCCGCCGGGAGGCTGATCAGCCCTCTTCCTGATCGGCGGCGCCGCGTTGAATCTGATCCGGCAGGATGTCCTCGGTGTGGTCCGGGTCGGGCTCGAGCGAGCGCTCGGGCGTTCCATCCTCCGTCTGCTCCAGGCCGGTCAGGTCGGCTCCGAACGGTGAGGCCCCATTGCCGGCGTCGCCCACCGCCGCGTCGGAGATCGGCGCGTCGAAGCCGGTGAGCCCCCGCTCGCGCGCCTCCTCGCGCCCGCGCCAGCCCGCGTCGCTCTCGATCTTTCCTGGCACCTTCCGCTTCTTCGTCATGGCGCCCGTCACAATGTGCACGCTCCGACGCGCCGTCCGCAGCGCCCGCCCGCTCGCCACGCCCCCGCGGTTGCGAGCGAGTGACCACTGCGCGCCAAGCCCTTCGACCTCAATCCGGGATGGCGAAGCGCGTGCGCGCCGCCACGTTCTGCGCTCCTCTTCTCCGAAGGAGACCACGGTGCAGAACAACAAAGTCGTCGAACAGCTCAACTCGTTTTTGCGCGGCGAAATCTCGGCGGTCGAGACGTACCGGCAAGCGCTGCAGCAGCTGAAGAACACCAAGGCGCGCTCACAGCTCGAGGAGGTCCGCATGTCGCACGAGCGGCGCGTCGAGCTGTTGCGCGCGCAGATCAAGCGGCTCGGTGGCAAGCCGGCGAACGGCGCGGGCCCCTGGGGCACGTTCGCGAAGCTGGTGGAGGGCGGCGCCAGCATGCTCGGCGAGAAGGCGGCGATCTCGGCGCTCGAAGAGGGCGAGGACCACGGCCTGCGCGACTACCGCGCGGACCTCTCCACCCTGGACCCGGAGTCGCGCTCTCTGGTGCAGCGCGAGCTGATGCCGGCGCAGGAGCGGACCCACACCGCGATCAGCCAGCTCAAGCACACCTTGCATTGAGTGCTTAACGATCCTTCCGGCGCCCGCGAGCAGGACAAAACGATACGGGCGCCGGGAGGCAGCCATGCCGAACCGCGGCGTCACGCTGGAGGAGCGGCTCCAGCGACACGAGACGAAGACCAACCAGACCTTCAAGCAGTTCCTCGACAACCTGTGTCAGCTGGGCTCGATGCGCGAGGAGTTCGCCGAGCGCGCGGCGGTGTCGGTGCTGTGCGCGCTCGAGCAGCGGCTGTTCGGGAACGAGTTTCGTCACCTCGAAGCCCAGCTGCCGCTCAAGCTGCAGAAGCTGCTCGCCCAGTGTGAGCGGCACCCGGGCGAGGCGCCCCAGAAGCTCGACCGCGAGGCCTTCCTTGAGCGGATCGGCGAGGACTTGGGCATGCAGACGGACGAAGTCGAGCCCGTCGTGCGCGCGGTCTTCACGGCCGTCAAGGATCAGGTCAGCGAGGGCGAGATCGAGGACGTGATCCACCAGCTCCCCTCGGACTTCCACGACCTCTGGCGCCATACCCATTGAGGCCACGGGGGACTGTCCTGAAGGGACTGTCCCCGGTTTGACCGAGGGTCGGCTGATCAGCAGGCGAGGGTTTTCATGGCCTGGACCAACCGGGGACAGTCCCCATGATAGACTGAACATGTGTTCATCCAAGCCCTCCGCGCCGAGGCCCTGTGCCGGCAGCAGGAGCACGCCTCCACCGGCTTTCCGCAGCTCGACGCCGCGCTCGGCGGCGGCTTTCCCAAAGGCCAGCTCACCGAGCTGTCGGGCGCCGCCTCGTCCGGCAAGTCCACGCTCGCCTTCGCCGCCTGCTCGAGCGCGCTGGCCGGGGGACAGGTCGCCGCGTGGATCGACCCCGCCGGGACCTTCTGGCCCCTGCCCGCGCTCGAGACGACGGGCCGGCTCGAACGCCTCCTCGTGCTGCGGCCCACCACGCCTATGGGCGCGCTCAAGGGGGTGCAGCTCTTGCTCGACGCGCCCGGCGCCGCCGCCCTCGTCGTGGTCGACCTGCCGAGCGCGCGCCCTCCCAACCCCCTGCAGCTGGTGAGGCTGCAGCGGCTGGCCGAGCGCGCGAAGACCGCGGTCGTCTTCCTGAACGAGCGCGCGCGGCAGGCCGCCTCGCTGGGGCCCGCGATCGCGCTGCGCCTGTTCGCCGCGCGCCGCTTCACCGAGCGCACCGGCTGGACGCTGGCGCTCGAGGTGCTGCGCAACAAGGTCGGCCCCAGTCAGCTTCAACTCCAAGAGCCCGTGAATGGACCGAATCGCCTGCGCCTTCATTCCACGCTTTGAGCTCGCCTACCGCGCGCGCGCCGACCCGACGCTCTGGCAGCGGCCGGTCGCGGTGGTGGAGCTGGCCAGCCGTCCGCCCAAGCTCGCCGCGCTGACGCCCGCCGCCGAGGCGCGCGGCCTGCACACCGGCCAGCTCGCGTCCCAAGCGCGCGCGCTGTGCCCCGAGCTCACCGTGCTTCCCCCCGACGCCGAGCGCCACGCCGCCGCGGAGCAGGCGCTGCTTCAGCTGCTCTCGCGGCACGCGCCGCAGCTCGACTGCGACCACCGCGGCGCGTTCTTCTTGGGCCTCTCCGGCATGGAGCAGCTCATCCCCTCCGAGCGCGCCTACGCCGAGACGGTCCGGGCCGCGCTCGCGAGCGCGGGGTACCCAAGCCGCGTCGCCATCGCGGATCACCCCTTCCTCGCGTGGGTCGCTTCGCAGCACGGCGCGCCGGTCGAGTGCGTGCCCTCCGGCGCGGGCGACGGGGTGCTCGCGCGCGTGCCGCTCTCTTCCTTGAACATCGCCGAGTCGGGACAGACCCTGCTCAAGCTCTTGGGCCTCACCACCGCCGGCCAGCTCGCCTCGCTCCCCCCCGGCGCGCTCGCGCAACGGCTCGGGCCGGAAGGCTTCACGCTCGAGCGGCTGTGCCGCGGCGAAGCGCTCTTCGCCCGCCCCTCCTCCCACAAGCTCCCGCTGGAGGCCGAGCGCGCGGAGCTGGAGCTCGACCCGCCCGTCGAAGACTTGGAGCCGCTGCTCTTCCTCGCCAAGTCGCTCGTGCACCGGCTGCTCGTCGCGGTCGGCCAGTCGCGCCAGGCGCTCGTCGAGCTCACCTGCCTCGCGCGGCTCGACGACAAGAGCACGGTCGAGCGGGTGCTCACGCCCGCGGAGGCCACGCTCGAAGATCGCGGGCTCGTCGACCTGTTTCGCCTGTGGCTCGAGACCAAGCCGTTCGCCGCGCCGGTGGCGGCGCTCACCTTCATCGCCACGCGCACCGGCGCCGCCAGCGCCCGGCAGCTGGACTTGTTCGAGCGCAAGGCGCAGGCAGAGGCGCGGGCGCTCGAGCGCGCCGTGGCGCGGCTGCGCTCCGCCTTCGGCGCGTCGGCGGTGGTGCGGCCCGCGCTGCTGGACACCCACCGCCCCGAGGCGCGCGTCGCCTGGGAGCCCTTCGACCCCGCACCCCGAGCGCCTCCCGCCGGGTGGAAGCCCTGCGGCGTGCTCAAGCGGCTGCCCACGCCCGAGCGCGTCGAGTGGTCGCCGGGCCAGCGGCTCCAGCGCGCCGGGCGTCCTTCGCTCGCCGTCGTCGCCAGCGACGGGCCGCACCGGCTCAGCGGCGAGTGGTGGAGCGCGCCGTTCGACCGCAGCTACTGGTGGCTGTCGGCCTCGGACGGCGGGCTGTACTGGGTGTACCGCGACGAGGCCCAAGGCACGTTCCATCTGCAGGCGTGGGTCGACTGAGCCATGCGCTACGCCGAGCTCCACGCGCGCAGCTCTTTCAGCTTCCTGGACGGCGCCTCCAGCCCTGCCGAGCTGGTGGAGCAGGCGGCGGCGCTGGGGTTGCCCGCGCTCGCGCTGACCGATTGGAACGGCCTCTATGGCGTCGTCGAGGCGCGCGAGGCGCTCCTCCACCTCGACGACCTCTACCACCGCGACGACGAGCCGAAGACGCGCCTGAAGCTCCTCTACGGCAGCGAGCTCCAGTTCGGCGACGACGCCGCGGTGCTCCTGGTGCGCGAGCCCTCGGGGTACCGCAGGCTGTGCCACGCCATCTCGCTCGGGCGGCTCGCCGCGCCCAAGGGCGAGTTCCACCTCACCTTCGACGCGCTCGCCACGCACACCGAAGGCTTGTTCTGCCTCGCCGGCGGTCCGCGCAGCGCGGCGATGCGCCTGCTGTGCGAGGGGAAAGCGCAAGAGGCGCAGGCGCGGCTCGCCGCTTTGCGCGACCTGTTCAAGGACCGGCTCTTCGTCGAGCTGGTGCGGCACCAGGCGCCGGGGGACCAAGAGCGTTCGCGCGCGATGGCGGCGCTGGCCAAGCGGCTCCAGCTGCCCGTCGTCGCGACCAACGACGTGCACTTCCACACGGCCGACCGCAAGCCGTTTCACGACGTGCTGCGCTGCGTGGCTGCGGGCGTCACGCTCGAGCAGGCCGGGCGGCGGCTGCTCCCCAACGCCGAGGCGCACCTGAAGCCCGAGCGGGCGATGCGCGCTTTGTTCTCCGACCTTCCCGAGGCGGTCGAGCACGCCGGCGCCATCGCCCGCGACGTGCGCTTTCACTTGTGCGACGTGCGCTACCGCTACCCTCCGCCGACGCTGCCTCCGGGCGAAGACGCCGACCGCTTCTTGGACAAGCTGTGCCGCGAAGGGCTCCAAAGGCGGCTCGGCGCGCGCGCGAGCCGGTATCAGCAGAAGCTCGACGAGGAGCTCAGGCTCATCGCCAAGCTCGAGTACGCCGGCTACTTCCTGGCGATGTGGGAGATCGTCAACGAGTGCAAAGCGCGCGGCATCCTGTGCCAGGGGCGCGGCTCGGCGGCGAACTCGCTGGTCTGCTTCGCGTTGGAGATCACCTCGGTCCACCCCGAGACCATCGACATGCTCTTCGAGCGCTTCATCTCGAAGGAGCGCAACGAGCCGCCCGACATCGACCTGGACATCGAGCACGAGCGGCGGGAGGAGATCCTGCAGCACGTCTACCGCAAGCACGGCCGCGACCACGCGGGCATGGTGTCGGAGACGATTCGGTACCGCTGGAAGAGCGCCCTGCGCGACGTGGGCAAGGCGCTCGGCTTCTCCGAGGTGCAGCTTCACCGGATGGCGAAGTTTCTGACCCACGACTTCGCCGAGCTCGACGAGCAGGTGATTTTGGCCAGCGGCGTGGACCCGAAGAACCCGCGCGTGCACCTGTTGCTCGACTTCGCGCGCAAGATGAACGGGCTGCCGCGCCACCTGTCGATTCACGTCGGCGGCTTC
>CAZEDU010000112.1:10927-16707 GCA_964511185.1 uncultured Myxococcaceae bacterium
GTCTCGCACGAGCCGCTCTCCGAGATCGCGCCGCTCGAGAACGGCCGCATGGCCGATCGCACCGTCGTTCAGTGGAACAAGGACGACGTCGACGCGATGGGCATGTTCAAGCTCGACCTGTTGGGCCTGGGCATGCTCACCGTGCTCTCCAAGGCGTTCGCGCTGCTCCAGGCCACCCGCGGCGTCGAGCTCACCTTGCAGACCGTCCCGCACGAAGATCCGGCCACGTTCGAGATGATCTGCCGCGCGGACACGGTGGGCGTCTTCCAGATCGAATCGCGCGCGCAGATGAACATGCTGCCCCGCCTGGCGCCCCGGCGCTTCTACGACCTGGTCATCGAGGTCGCCATCGTCCGCCCCGGCCCGATTCAAGGAAAGATGGTGCACCCGTTCTTACGGCGGCGGCGCGGCGAGGAGACCATCGACTACCCGCACCCCAAGCTCGAGGCCATCCTCCACCGCACGCTCGGGGTGCCCCTGTTCCAGGAGCAGGTGATGCGGCTCGCCGAGCAGGTCGGCGGCTACACCGCGGGCGAGGCGGATCAGCTCCGGCGCGACATGGCGAGCTGGAAGTCCGAGGGGCGAATGGAGCGGCACCGCGTCCGGCTCATCGACGGCATGCTGAAGAACGGGCTCAGCCTGGAGTTCGCCGAGCGCGTCTTCGAGCAGATGCGCGGCTTCGGCGCCTACGGCTTCCCCGAGTCGCACGCCGCCGCGTTCGCGCACCTGGCCTACGTCTCGGCGTACTTGAAGTGCCACTACCCGCTCGAGTTCGCCTGCGCGCTGATCAACGCGCAGCCGATGGGCTTCTACAGCCCCGCCGTCATCGTCAACGACTTGAAGCGCCACGGGGTCGGCGTTCGACCCATCGACGTGCAGGCTTCTCGCTGGGACTGCACCGTCGAAGGCGGCGAGCTGCGGCTGGGCCTGCGCCTGGTGCGCGGCTTGGGCGAAGAGGTCGGCCACGCCATCGCGACTGCCCGCGCGGCGGGGCCGTTCGAGTCGGTCGAGTCGCTCGCCCACCGCGCCCAGGTCCCCGCCCGCGCGCTCGTGCCGCTCGCCGCGGCGGGCGCGCTGCGCAGCTTGCACACGCGGCGCGAGGCGATCTGGAAAGCGTCGGGCGCCGCGCGGCAGCCCGGGCGGCTCTTCTCGGGCGTCGCCGACCGCTCGCCCGCGCCGAAGCTGCCCGCGCTCGCCCCGCTCGAGCGGCTGTCACTCGACATGCAGTACGCGCAGACCTTTCCCGACCAGCACCCGATGGCGCTCGTCCGCGACCGCCTGCGCGCGCGCGGCATCTGGAGCGCGACCGAGCTCGCCGAGCGCCGCGGCGACGGCCAGGTCACCGTGGCGGGGCTGGTCATCGCCCGCCAGCGCCCCGAATCGGCCGGCGGCGCGGTGTTCCTCACGCTCGAGGACGAGACCGGACACATCGACATCGCGCTCTCGGCCGGCGCGTTCTTGCGCTTTCAGCACGTGGTGCGCCTGTCGGGCGCGCTCATCATCCGCGGCCGCGTCATCACCGACGGCGCCGCGCGCAGCGTGTCGGCGAGCCAGGTCACCCCGCTCGACTTGGCGCTCGAGGCGAAGGTGCCGTCGCATGACTTTCACTGACCGCGCCGGGCCGCACCAGGCACGCGTAGTACGCCAGGCTCACGAACGAGAACGGCCCCACGTCCATCAGCACCAGGATGAGCACGTGCATCGTCACGCCGACGAACGTGAACAGGTGCCGCACGCGCCAGCGCCTCCAAATCGCCACCAGCCAGAGCGGCGCCAGCACCTCGAACAGCCAGCTCACCAACGTGCCCACCTGCGTGAGCGGGTAGAGCTGCGCGAGCCAGCCCATGTCGAAGCGCTGCCACGTCGGCTGCTGCAGCGTGAAGTACAGCCCCGACAGCCCACCGCCCAGGGGCCAGTGGGTGCTCACCTTCTGCACCCCCGACATGAAGTAGGTGAGCCCGATGAGCTGAAAGAGCGCCAACCCGCGCGGCCACGCGGGCACCGGCGTCGGGTCGACCCACGCGCCGGTGCGGAGCTTCGCGTCGAGCGACCAGGTGCGCGACGCGTCGGCGAGCACGAGCAGCCACAGGCCGTTGGTGAGCAACAGGTCGTAAGCGCCGCTCGCTTCAGGGTTGAGCCGCGTCAGGTGCACCATCGGCACGAGCGCCAGGAGCGCGGCCAGCCTTCCGCCCAGCCCGAGCACCAGTCCCACGCCCGCGGCGAGCGCGACCATCAGCACGCCACGCAACACCGCGCGCGTGGCGCCCCCGAAGAGCGCGAAGAGCCAGGTCGGCGTCAGGTGCCGGTAGCCGCCCTGCGCCACGTCGACCCAGATGACCTCGGCCACCCCGCTCGTCCACGCCTCGAGCACGATGCCGACCACGCACAGCCCCAGCGCGACGCGAAAGAGCGCCAGGCCCGTGCCCGGCTCCACGCGCGACAGGAGCGCCACCCAGCGTCGCCACGCGCGCGTCATGGGTGAGGCGGCCGCCAATCGCGCAGCTCCACCGACTCGGGCCGCGGCGCCTCGACTTTCCCCGCTCGGAGCGCGCTCGGGCGCGGCGTCTGCTGCCGGTAGAACTGCGCCCGCAGCCGTACGGCGGTCGGGAAGTCTTCGCGCGCCCGCCCGGCGAGGAAGTCCACCCACTGCACGTAGCCGTAGCGGTGGGTGGGCCAGGCGAAGCGGAAGATCGCGGAGCGCATGCGGTGGTGATCGAGCAGCCCGCGCTGCCAGGTCTGTTCAGGCGAGCGCTCCAGGTACACCGGCCGCCACCCGCGCTCGTCCTCGATGTCGACGGCGAAGCGCGTGGGGAACACGTGCGGCGCGACGAACATCTGCCAGGCCTGCTCGGTGCCCAGCTCGCGAGAGTACGGCTGGAACGGCGCGAGCAGCCAGCGCCGCGTCTCGGCGAGCGTCCGGCCCGCTTGGTAGGCGCGCGCGCTCAGCGCGTCGTTCGTGCCCGACCAGCCGAGCCGCCGGAGCCGTTCTCCCCACGCCGCCACCTCGGCCTGCACCGTCGGATCCGCCCAAGTGCGCGGCGTCAACTGGCGGCCGCCGGGCGACGGCAAGGCCATGAGCACGACCGCGATCAAGTGGAGGGCGACCAGCGCCGCCCGCACGTGCGGCCATGTCGCGCGCACGCGCTTCCACCCGTCGGCCATGGCGTCAGCTCCCGCCGGGCGCGTTGGGGTGGCGGCCCAGCAACGTCCGCAGCATGGGGCTCCGCCGCACGGCTTCCTGCCGGAGGAGGTGGGCGATCAACGGCGGGGGCGCCGCGCTCCAGCGGGCCAGGTTCTGGATGAACAGCGTCGACGCGTAGGTCCGCCCGCACAGCAGCGCGGTGGTCTTGGAGTCGATGGGCAAGCCGGTGAGCACGGCGAGGCAGCGGCCCTCGGTCTTCATGATCAGCTCGACCCGCTCTTCGGCCGGACCGCGGGCGAAGCGCTGCCGCAGGAGCTCGCGCGCGGTGCGCCTGGTCTGCTCGGGCGACTCGCGCGAGACGGTGAGCTTCCACTGCTCGAGCATCCGACGGCCGGACCAAAGGCGGCGCATCAGGCCGGCGGAGAGCTGCGGGTTCTTGAGCAGCGCGCGCCGCACGCCCGCGTCCGCGGCGAAGGCGGCGCGCGCCGCGAGCGCCTCGAGCCCCGCGGGGTTGCGGTGGTGTAGGGCAACGAGCCGCGCCTGCGTGGGCCCGACGCGCGGGTTCTCCAGCAGGGATTGGATGACTGGGACGGCGGGATCGAAGGCGAAGGCGGTCAGCTCGGGGTCGACGGCTTCACGCGCGCGCGCCACGCGGAGGTCCAGGTCGAGGGCGTGGAGGGAGGTCTCGTAGAGCTTTCGGTGGGTGTCGGACGTAGAGGCGGTGTCGTCGCCGTCGCCGTCGCCGTTCACGTCAACGTCTACGTCTACGTCTACGTCTACGTCGTCGACGTGATCGTTGTCGTTGACGTTGTCGTGGTCGTCGACGTGGACGGCGTCGGCGACGTGGTCGGCCTTGCTCTCCTTCCCCCCCACACCCTCCGCCTCCATCGCTCCCGTCGCCACGAGCCGCGCCACCAGCTCGCGCACGCGCTCCGGGGTCAATCCCGTCTGCCGCGCGATGTCCTCGACATCCGCCGCGCCATCGACGCGCCGGGCGACCAGCGATTCCACCGGGCTCAGCTGGAGCCCCTTCGGGTCTACCCCGCTCTTCCACCTCGGCTTCCAGGCCATGCGGAAAGGCAGCCTATACCGCCCACACCCGTCAACCGCGTGGTGACTATCCCCTCGCGGGGTCGAGCGCCGCCGCGCGCGTCGGGGCCCACCTCGGTGCTACCGTTCCATGTGGTGTCCGTTCGAATCTCTCACCCCTGGCTCGGCTTGGTGGGGCTGGCGTTCGGGGCCGCCTGCCTGACCCGCCTGCCCCTCGGCGCCGAAGGCTTCGGGTGCGACACCGATTCCGACTGCGCCCCCGGCCTCGCGTGCGTCGCCCAAATCTGCGGCGGGAGCGCCCCGATCGACGACGAAGACCCGACCGACGCCGGCATCGTCTGGGTGGCGCCCATGGCGGCCGGCGAAGCGGCCACCAGCGTTCGACTCGACGCCGCCGAGAAGCGGGTGGGCGTGCGCTGGGTGGCGCGCCAGACCGGCACGCTCGCCACGCTCCACCTGCGCATGCGCGCGGACGGAGCGACCGGCTGCCCCGCCGGCACATACGGCTCGGGAACAGGAGGCCGTGCGCGGGTCACCACCTACGCCGTCCACGCCGACGGGACCCCCAACGAGGCCATCGTTCGCGCCGAGGACGAGTTCTCTCCCTGCGGCCGAATCTCGGGCGGCTCCTCGGCGGTGGCGATGGGCATCCCCGTCACGCGCGGCGAAGAGCTCTTCACGGTCATCCGCAACGTCGACGCGAACCCAACGGCCAACGCCTTCTCGACCTCGTTCCTTTCGAGCTCCGACGGCGTCGTCGGCGCCAACGGACGCAACGAGCGCGACGCCGGCGCCACCGACGTGTTCTACGGCCTCGATGCGCGGGAGCTCGTCGGCTACTCGGTGAACGCCGGCGGCGTGTGGCAGCTGCCAGGCGGGCCGACCGGGGCGAAGCTCGTTCCGACCTTCCTCCAAGACTACGGCGGCGCCCGCAGCGTCGGGCAGCCCTACTACTACGCGTCGGCGCTCAGCGGCGCGGTCGTCATGGAGTACGGCCCCGCCGCGGCGCCGTGGACCCTCGTCGCGCTCGGCGCCTACCTCGAGAGCGCCGGCACGGGAGAGGCCGTGCTGCTCGTCGACGGCGTCGAGAAGGCCCGCGTGACGTTGAGCGGCAACGGCATGGTGCGCGCGGCCATCACGCCCGTGCTCGTCCCCGCCGGCGCGCGCGTGCGCGTGACCGCGGTGTCGGAGGCAGGCGGCCTCTCGCTGCGCAAGCTGCACGCGGACAGCGTGTGGTCGCAGCTGGCGGGGCTGGGGCCCAGCCACCCGTTCCGGCTCGTGGGCGACGAGACGCTCGCCGCGCCGCTCTACCCGCTCCCCATGTTCGAGGTGGCGCCGTGAAGACCGCCTGGGTGGGCCTTTTCGTGTTGCTGACGGGCGCTTCGGCGGCAGCGGCCTCGCTCACCGAGGCCCGGCGCCTGGCCCGCGCGCTCGACTTCGAGGCCGCCCGCGCGGAGGCCACGCGCGCGCTGCAGGAAGGCAACCTCGCCGCGAACGAGACCTGGGCGACGCACGCCCTCCTCGGAGAGCTGCTCGCGGCGCTCGACCAACCAGAGGCGGCGACCGAGGCCTTCGCGCGAGCGCTCGC
>CAZEDU010000113.1:0-16609 GCA_964511185.1 uncultured Myxococcaceae bacterium
ATGCGGTGCACCGACTGCCGCGGCAGGCCGACCCGCTGCGCCGCGCGCGTGACGACGCCGCCGGCCGCGCGCAGATGCTCGGTGAGGTACGTCTTCTCGAAGCTCTCCAGCACCCGGTCCTTCGCCTCGTGGTAGGGCAGCTCGAGCAGCTTCTTCATCACTTCCTGCTGCAGCTGCCCGTCGCCTTCGGTCGGCTCGTCGTCGGCGCTGTTGCCGAGCTGCGCGGACAGCGCGTGCGCGCCCAAGTCGGGGAACGCGCACAACCGCTCGACCACGTTGCGCAGCTCGCGCACGTTGCCGCTCCAGTCGTGGCGCATCAACATGTCGAGCGTCTCGGCCGAAATCGGCTGCGTCGCCTTCTGCCGCGACTCGAACAGCCGCACCAGCATCGGGATGTCCTCGGTGCGCTCGCGCAAAGGCGGCACGCGCAGCTTGAACACCGCGAGCTTGAAGTACAGGTCCTCGCGGAAGCGGCCCGCCTTCACCTCGGCCTCCAGGTCCTTCTGCGTCGAGGCGATGACGCGCACGTTCAGCTTCACCGGCGGCCGGCCCTTGCGCACCAGCTCCTTCTGCTCGATGACGCGAAGCAGCTTGGGCTGCAGCGTGGCGGGCAGGTCGGCGATCTCGTCCAGATACAGCGTGCCGTTGTTCGCCTCTTCGAACGCGCCGGGCCGCGTGCTCTTGCTGCCGCTGAACGCGCCCACGTCGTGGCCGAACAGGTCGGAGTCGATGAGCGGCTCGGTGAGCGACGACAGCTCCACCACCGAGAACGGGTAGTCGCGGCGCTCGCTCTTGGCGTGAATGGCGCGGGCGATCATCTCCTTGCCGGTGCCCATCTCGCCTTCGAGCACGATGGAGGAGTCGGTCGGCGCCGCGCGCTCGAGCAGCGCGAAGAGCCGGCGCATCGCGGTGCTCTTGCCCAACACGTCGCCGAAGTGGTCCATCTGCGACAGGGGCCACTGAATCTCCTGCCGCTCGGGCTCGAAGCGAATCTCGCTGCGGCCCAGCGTCAGCCGCACCTTGTCCGTCAGCTTCGCGTCGAGCACCTGCACGCCTTCGACCAGGACGCCGTTGGTCGACCGGAGGTCGCGCAGCCGGTAGCCGCCGGGACCGCCGGACAGCTCGAAGTGGCGGCGCGACACCGATGGGTCGGTGAGCTTGAGCTGGCAGCTCTCGTCGGAGCCCACCACCACGGTCTGGCCTTCCAGCACCACCTCGGTGCCCTTGTCGGGCCCCTTCACCACGGTCAGCCGGGCGCGGGGAAAGCGCGCGACTTCGTTCCGAATCAGCTCGGTGACTTCAGGAGGAGGACTCACGGCCCGGATTAAACACCGGCTACCAAAGGATGTCCTGATCCTCTGTGACACCTGGCATCGCGGTGAGCGTGTGTGTCTGGCTGCCTACCTTCACCGTCCCCTCGAACAACCCGACCGGCTGAAGGAAGCGGCTCCGCACCAGCTTGTAGTCGCGCACCTCGCGGTGCACCCCCAGCGGCTGGAACTCGAGGGACACCTCGCCCTTCTCGGTCGTCACGCGCCAGGGCCGCAGCGGGTCTTCCTTCTGGTACTCGAACCGCGCGCGGGAGAGCGGGATGAGCTCCTTGCCCAACCAGAGCGCGTTCTCGTTGGCCTCGTCGCTCAAGTCGTTGAAGCCCTCCACCAGGTTGATGCCGATGGGCGTGCCGTCCTGGAGCCGGCCGTTGGCGAAGGCCCAGCGCCAGCGGGTGTGGCGCGCCAGGTAGCCTTGCGAGTAGTCGATGCCTCCCACGCCCCCGTCGAGCACGAAGCGCCGCCCGGCGGCGAAGAGCGTGCCGAAGGACAAGAGCCCCGCCCACTTCTGCGTGACGTTCACCACGCCGTCGCCCGACACCGGCGAGATGACGGTGAGCGCGGGCGCGCCGCCGACCGCGAGCACGTCGCCCTTCCACGACAGCTCGGTGCGCGGGTAGGGCAAGAGCCGCCGGTGCTCCACGTCCATCTCGTAGCGCTCGGCGCCTTCGGGACGCGCGAGCTTGAGCCGGGAGGTGGGGCCGCGAAACGAGGCCCGCAGGCCCGCACCGGGCGCGTCGTTCACCTGCGCGAGCGGACCCGGCAGCCCGACGAAGCTCTCGTCGATGAGCACCTTGCGCTCGATGAGGTCCGCGACGAGCACGAAGGCGCTCGCGGTGTAGCTCAGGTCGACGACCGAGAAGAGCGCCAGCACCTCGGGCGTGGCGACGAACGAGTAGACCCAGCGCTTGTGTTTGAAAGGCGTGAGCGGGAAGGGAACCCGGTACGGACCCGACAACGCAGAGAGGTCGATGCGCGGCAGGCTGCCTCGGTAAGTACCGAAGCGCGGACGGCCGGAAGAATCAGCGACAGACTCAGGAGCGGCGCTCAAAGGCATAGCGAAGGAGCTTGCGCCCAAAGCCCCGCCAGCCGCTACAAAAACGCCAACCACGCCGTCACCCGCCGAACGACCTCCTCGAACGACGGAGCAACGAACAACTCAGCCTGATACTGCGTCGGGTCGTACGGCGTTTGCGCCATGCGCTCCACATCGAAGTCGACCAACCGCGCCGCCCTCTCGAAGCGGCCCAGCTCGCCGAAGGAAGAGAGCAGTCCCGCGCCGTACACCTTGAGCGCATTCCCCTCGCGCACCACGCCGAACTCGAGCGTGTACCAGTAGACACGGGCGACCCGCTGGAGCGTGACGTCGTCGACCCGCATCGACGCCCGCCCGAACGCGCGGTTCAGCTCGACGAAGCCAGGGTGCGCGAGCGTCGCGGCGTGACCCACCAGCTCATGCACCAAGTCGGGCTCGGGCGTGTAGAGCGGGACGCTCGGGTGCCGCATGTACTGCGTGGAAAGAAAAACGCTGCGGGCCAAGTAGCCCAAGAAGGTGCGGTCGGAGACCAGGCCCGCGACAGGCAGCATGCGGAAGTGGCTCTCGCGCTGGAGCGCGACATTCACCTCCGAGAGCTGCGGGATGCGCGCTTTGTCCAGCGCGACGCGCTGAGAGCAATCGAGGTATTCGGCGCAGGCGTAGCGCTCGTGCAGCGGCTGGAGCTTGCCCCAGACCGTGCGCCAGACGCCCTGCTCCTCGTCCGTGTACGAGACGAAGGGAACCGGTTGAGGCTCGCGGTATTCGAGCGCGAGCCGTGCGATGTCATTGCGGCGGGAGCGGTAGCGCGCGTCTTTGAAGCCGGGATGATCCGGCGCGAGCTGGACGAGGTCTTTTTCGCCGCCCGCGTGAGGAGGGAGTTGATCAGTCGGACGGCGCATGGGGGGATTGTGACACGCGCCACGTCACCACCGCGAGCGCGTCGATGCACAGCGCGCCCTCGATGAGCCGGAGCTCGAGCTGGGCCACGCCAGGCCGCAGCGGCCACTGCCAAGGACCGCCGGATGGAAGTCGATGCCGGCCCGACGGCGGCTCGCTCGACGTGCTCTCCGCCCCGCGCCGAACGGCCCACTCGATGAGCGGCCTGCCCGACGGGCGCGCGCGCAGCATCAACGTCCGGCGTCCTTCGCCCTCCGGCAGCTCGAAGCGCGCGCGCTCCGTCGCCGACAGACAGCGCGGCGAAACGCTCAACGCCATCGTCGACGCCTGCTCGAGCGTGACGAGCGCTCCCCGCTCGTTCACCGCCAGCGGGGTCGCGCCGTCGTGCGCGAACGTCACCGACCGGTCGTACAGCCGCAGCCAATGCGAATGGAGCGTGCGCGGGTAGTACCAAGGCTCGAGCACATGCGCTGGCACCTCACCGTCGAGGAGCGGCCTGGACTCCGGGGTCCAACGCCGCACCTGCTCGACGAACGGCCGCGAGGCCTTGCCTGGCCAGGACGCGAGGAGCGTCTCCAACGTCCGCGCGCCGAGCACCGCCGCCACCCCGAGCGCCGCCCCCGCGGCCGCCTGTGTCGCTCGACGCGGCAGCGCTCTGGCCGGCAAGAACATTCCGAACGAGAGCCCAACGGACAGGAGAAAAAACACGCTCCCTTCGGCCATGTACTGCTGGCTCAGGCCCAGCGCCGCGCCGAACTCCGAGATGCGGACCATCGACACCATCCCGAGCCCCACCACGAAGTGAAACGCGAAGAGCGCCCACGCGCGCCAGGCGGACGGCGCGCGGAAGAGGCTTACGAGGATGACGGACCAGGCGACCGCGTTCCCGACGCGCGCGCCGACGCCCTCTCCAGAAGCGCCGAGCAGCGCGGGCGCGACAGTCTGGCTCCAGCCCCACCACAGCGCGCGCGGAAACTCGCCGAGGCGCGTGAGCGGCATGGGCTGGTAGTGACGGTTGAAGAAGTGAATGACGTACGCGAGCGCGACGACGCCCAGCGCGAAGTAGACCGCGCGGCAACGCCACAGCTCGCGGCCGAGCGAACGCCAAGACCGCGCCGGCGTGAGCACCAGCAGGTGCAAGAGCAGCGCGTACGGAATCGTCAGAATCGCCTTCTCGTAGGCGCCCAGCCCCAACGCCAGGAAGAGCGCGGCCAACACCGCGTCACGCCGCCGCCCGCTGCGCACGTAACGCACGAAGGCATCGAGCGAGAGCAGCGCGCCGAAGAGCGCCGGAAGGATGTGCGCCGAAGCGCCCCACCACCGAAGCGGCCCCATCCACAGCGGAGAGACGAGCAGGAACGCCAGGAGCACCAGGTTCCACGCGCTCGGTCCCCACAACGTTCGGCACAGGCGATGGAAGGCCAGGCCCACGGCCGCCGCCATGCACAAAGACACCACCACGGCCGCGTTCCAGCTCATCGGCCACAGCGCGTAGTGGAGCAGGTGCAGCGCCCGATGCAGCGGCACGAACTTGTACATGACCGGCGCGTAGAGCAGCCGCCACGCGCTCCGATGCCCTTCGAGCGCATCGAGCGCGTCGGAGAAATTGAGGTAGTCGTCCTGCAGGAACCCGAGCTGCGAGAGCGGGCCGAACAGCCAGACCGCCTGCGCGGTCACCAACGCCAGCGCCAAGGTCCAGTGGATCAACTGAGAACGGCGAGCGGCCCGCGACGCAGACATGCGGTCGAGCCGTTTAGCACCGGAGCACGGCCGCGAGAGAAGACTGTCTGCCCCTCACGCCAGGTACCCCTTCGCCTGGAGCTGAAACAGTTGCGCATACCGGCCGTTCCGCCGCATCAGCTCGTCGTGTGACCCCAGCTCGTGGATTCTCCCGTCGTGCAGCACGGCGATTCGGTCCGCCAGGCGCACGGTCGAGAAGCGGTGCGAGATGATGATCGCCGACCGCTCCGCCGCGAGCGCCTTGAACCGCTCGAACAGCTCCGCCTCCGCCGCCGCGTCGATGCTCGCGGTCGGCTCATCCAGAATCAGCACCTCGGCGTCGCGCATGAACGCGCGCGCCACCGCGAGCTTTTGCCATTGACCGGCCGACAGCTCGTGCCCGGCCTCGAACCAACCGCCGAGCATGGTGTCCAGCTGTTTCGGCAGCTGCGCAATCACTGGCGCCGCGCCGCCGCGCTCCGCGGCCTGCTCGATGCGCGCGCGGTCCGCCAGGCGCGTGACATCGCCCAGCCCAATGTTCTCGGCCGCGGTGAACTGGTAACGCACGTAGTCCTGGTACACGGCGCCGAACCGCTCGCGCAGGTCCTTCGGATCCATGTCCTTCAAGTCCACGCCGCCGTACAAGATGCGCCCCTCGGTCGGCTCATAGAGCCGCAGGAGCAGCTTCACCAACGTGCTCTTGCCCGCACCGTTCTCACCGACCAGCCCCAGCTTCTCGCCAGGCGCGAGCTTCAAGCTCACCTCGCGCAGCGCCCAGGCCTCTTTGCCCGGATAGCGAAACGACACGCCCTCGAGCTCGATCGCGTTCGTCTTCCCGCGCGCGGCCGAGCGCGGCGGCGTCACGCGCGCCGCTTCCTGTCCGGTGGGGATGTTCAGGTACGTGAACAGGTTGGTCATGAACAGCGCGTCTTCGTACATCGCGCCGACCGACGTCAGGATGGACTGGAACGCGCCTTGCCCCTGCCGAAACACGGTGAGGTACAGCGCCATGTCCCCCAGCGTGATGCTGGCCCCCGCCGCGCGGTCGGCGACGTACGCGTAGCAGGCATAGAAAGCGAGCAGCGACAACACGCCCAACCCCAAGCCCCACGCCATCCGCTTCACCGCCAGCCGCTTGTCCTCCCAGAAGAACTTCTGAAACAGCGCGCGGTAGCGACCCAGGATGAGCTCGCCCAGGTCGTACAGCTTCACCTCCTTCACGTGGCTGTCGCGCGTGAGAATCCACTCCAGGTAGTTGAGCTTCCGCCCTTCCGGCGCGCGCCACGAGTAGAGCCGAAACGACTCACCGGCGAGCCGGGCCTCGGCGATGAACGACGGTATCGACGCGGCGACCAGGATCAGCGCGGCCCAAGGCGAGAGCCGAAGGAGCAGCACCGCGAAGGTGGCCAAGGTGACGGCGTTCTGAATCACCGAGAACGCGCCGAGCACCAAAGACAAGGGACGCGACGACGCCTCGCGCCGCGCGTTCTGCATCTTGTCGTAGATGGCCGCGTCCTCGAAGTGGCGCACCTCCAGCTCGAGCGCCTTGCGCAGAATCTTGAGGTTGATGTCGTTGCCCAGGTTCGCGCGCAGAAGCTCGCGCACCAGCGACGACAGCCGGGTCACCGTGGTCGAGGCGACCATCAGCGCCAGCTCGAACCCCACCAGCACGAACACCTGCCGCCGCGCTTCGACCGTGCCCGTCTGCGCCGCCACCACCACCGCGTCGATGATCAGCTTGCCCAAGTAGGCGATGGCGGCGGGAAGCAACGCCGCGAGCAACGTCAGCACCGCCACGGCCACCGTGCCGCGCTTGTCTGCCTCCCAGACGAGGCGGAAGGTGCCTGGAACCTCTCGGAAGACCGCGGCCAGCTGCTGCAGCCGCTCCTTCAACGGAGGGCGCTCGGGCTGCTTCGAGGTGAGCGAGACGGCTTCGGTCATACGGTGAGGTCTTCTAACGCCGCGAGCTCAGGCGCGTCGCACGAACATTTCGGAGGCGCCTGGAGGGGAGCGGCTGGAGGGGTCATCGCTGATGAGCGGGGACAAGGCCGTCGCCGTCGCCGTTCACGTCAACGTCAACGTCAACGACGACGACGTAGACGTAGACGTAGACGTGGTCGTTGACGGCGTCGGCGACGTGAACGGCCTTTTTCGCGGCTCCACCCTCGAACACCACCCACGCAACTTCCGGGCCGCTCCTCCAGAGAAGACACCTGGAGGCCTGTGCCCGATGCCCGCCATTCCGCTCTTTCGACCTCGACTCAGCCCCTTGCGCCACATCGACGCGAGCGTGTTGCGCAACGCGGCGCGGAAGAGCCTCAACACGCCGACCGGCAACGAGTTCCTCTACAACGTCATCGCGCCGCACCTCAAAAACCGCGTGCCGCCGCGGCTCGCGCACGTGGTGAAGCCGGACGGCACCGTGACGCCGATCAAGAACCTGCGCAACGGCAGCCATCAGGTCACTCCGCTCGAGGAGATGGGCGGCGACGGCGCGCTCAACTTCAAGCTGGTCGGCGAGAACCGCAAAGCCTACATCGTGATGCGCCGAGGCGACCCGAGCGGCGAGGGGATCATCATCGCCGGCGACGGCGGGCCGCTGGCCGACGGCTCCACGCACATCCCCTTCCAGGTCGGCTTCTTCACCCGCCGCGCGCAGCTGCGCCAGAAGGCGAAGGCCGCCGCCGAGCGCGCGCAGAGCAACCCGGCGCCCGCCCCCGAGGCCGCCAAGCCCACCGAGCCGCAGCCGATCGGCACCGTGCGCCTCGGGGAGCACCAGGTGCCGGACGCGAAGTCGGTCTCCTCGTTCCTCTCCGCGAACCCGCGCGCGATGCAGGACGGCGAGCTGCCGACCTGGCTCACCGCGTCGGTCCCGGAGGCGGGCGCGAAGCTCAAGCCCGCCGAGCGCGCCCAAGCGTTCTCCAAGACGGGGGTCATCTCCAACACCGCCGCCGACCCGGAGCGCGGCTTTCCGCTCCGCGTGTTCGAGCTTAAGCGCCGCGTGCAGCTCGGCAACCAGAGCTACGCGCCCCACGAGCTGGTGGGCTACCAGCACCTGGACGCGCCGGATCAGCTCGTGGTGATGCGCAAGAACGGGCAGGTCTTCCCCGGCTACAACACGCGCTTCAAGTTGGTCGACCTCTCCGCGCTGCGCGGGGCCGAGAGCCTCGACGCGCTCGCGAGCGCCATCCCCGCGAAGCCGTCCCTGGGGCAGCGAAGCCTCGTGCTGCTGCAGAAGCTGACCAAGTACGCCGCCGCGGCCGCGCCGCTGCTCAAGGTCGCCTCCATCGCCGTGCCCGCGTTGAGGCCGCTGGCGCTCGCGGCCAAGGTGCTTAAGTACGTGAGCGTCGGCGGGAAGATTTTCTCGAAGGTCGCCGCCACCCGGCGCTGATCAGCGCGAGCGCATCTCCGCGGCTCGCTCGTCGCGCGTCACCGAGTCGATGTCGCCGATCGACACCGGCGGGTGCGTGCGAAAGACCGCGTACTCGTCGCCCCGCTCGGTCACCACGTCGACGACTTGATCAATGAACGCCTCGCCGCCGCGCATCTGCACCGCGACCGGCTTCTTGCGCAGCACCGCCTCCTCGAGCACGTCGATGAAGCTGCAGCGACCGACCGCGTCCTGGTACATGCGCGTCACGAGCACCTCGCTTGACCGCTTCAATATGACCTCGCGCCGCGCGCTCGAAAAGGCCCCCTGATGCTCACCACGAAACGTCTCGTCATCGCCGCCGCGCTTTTCTCCCTCTCCGCCTCGGGTTGCGCGCTCCTGCGCAACCTCTTCAGCGCCGCGTTCGTCTCGCCCACGCTCACCTTCCGGTCGGCGACGCTGGCCGACGCTTCGCTCTCGGGCGCCACCCTCCACCTCACCTACGCGCTGAAGAACCCGAACCAGGTCGGCCTGCGCCTGGCCCACGTCGACTACACGCTGCTCGTCGAGGGCAAGCAGGTCGTCGCCGGCAGCCCGCCCAACGGCCTCCAGCTCGCCCCCAATGGCGTCACCGAGCTCACCTTCCCCGCGAGCGTCCGCTTCGCCGAGCTCGCGCCGGTGCTGGTGACTTTCCTCACCCAGGACAAGGCGCGCTTCCAGGCGCGGGGCACCCTGGGCCTCGACACGCCCATCGGGCTGCTGAAGCTCCCGCTCGAGAAGGAGGGCGAGTTCGAGGTGCCCAAAGTCCCCGCCCTCTCGCTCGGCATGCCCCGCATCGCGAGCATGACGTTCCAGAGCGCGAGCCTCGAGCTGCCGCTCTCGCTCACCAACCGCAACTCGTACCCTTTGCCCATCGGCGCCATCGGGGGCTCGTTCACCTTGGGCGGCTCGGCCATCGGCACCCTCTCGAGCAACGAGCTGGGCTGGCTGCAGCCCGGCGAGACCAAGAGCCTCACGCTGCCGTTGTCCTTCAGCCTGGCCAACGCGCTGTCCGCCGCGCGCGCGCTGCAGTCGGGGAGCGGCACGTTGGGCTTCGAAGGACAGCTTCAGTCGGGCGGCGTCGCCATACCCGTGCGCCTGAGCCAACTGGTCAGCTTCCGACGCTGACCCAGCCACCTTGTCCAGGTCCGTACAAACGCTGAGTAAATTCTAAGTCCATGATGATCGGCGGGATTCAAATGGGGCGGGCGCAACCCCATATCCCTGGCATCGATAATGTAGGTGCCGCGCCGTACCAGCCATGGACTCGTTCAACGACTCACTGCCTCTGCCCCTGCTGACGCCGCCGCTTCGGTCCGTCCCCGACCGGCGCTCCGGCGAGCGCCGCTCTTTGCTCTCGGCGTTCAAGGCGCGCGTGACGAAGGACTGGACCGCCCGCACGCGCGGCGAGCGGCGCGCCACCCCGCGGCTGCAAGTCGAGCTGGAGTGCGAAGAGCGCACCGGCGACTCCCGGCTGTTCCGCATCACCACCGACCTGTCCACCTTCGGGCTCGCCACACGACAAGGCGGCACGCACCCGGTCGGCACCTTCCTGCACCTCACCTTGCACCTCCCCGACGGGCTGGGTGAGCCGCTCGAGCTCGAGGCCGAGGTGCTCGGCGCCTTCGATGCGTTCGGCGGCATGCGACTGGCTTTTCGAAATCCACCCGCCCACGCCGCGCGCCGCATCCACCGCTACCTGGCCGGCCGAACCAGCGGGTAAGCCCGCCGCCTCCCGCTCGAGCGGCTATGCTCCGCCGGGTATGAGGCACCTCCCTTGTCTGTTGTTGGCCCTGGCCGCCACCGCGTGCATTCGCGACACCCGGCCCTCTCGCGAGCGTGGCGCCGCCGCGCTGTTCGACCGCGCGCCCGACGTCCGCGGCCCCGAAAAGGACCGCTGCCAAGCGCTGGGCAAGTCGTCGGTGCGCCAGAGCTGCGAAGAGGCGCGCTACTTGGGCCAGCTCTACGCGCGGCGGCTGGCGCCCGGCGACGACGTCTGCCTCGAAGGGGGCGTCGGCGAAGCGCCTGGCGCGTCGTGCCAGGCGCGGGCGAGCGTGGTCGACTCCGACAACGACCGCGTGCTGCTCGAGATTCGCGAGGCCCGCCCCGAGTCGAGATGGTTCAAAAGGGTGCAGAGCCAGGCCTGGTTTCACGAAGGGGCCCTGGTCGACTTGTACCTGGCTGAGCAGGGATACTGATGGTACCGCCGTGGCCGCCCTCGACCCCATCACCCAGCGCCTCCTTCAGCTCGCCCAGGCACCGGCCCGCGTGCGCGCGCTCGGTGCGCAGCGGATCAACAAGCTCTTGCTCGACGAGCTGGGGCGCTCGCGCCGCCGCATCGACGAGCTGACCGAGCGCTACCCCTCGGCCAGCCGCCGAGAGCTCGCGCAGCGCCTCATCGACTCGAAGAAGGGGCTCGCGGGAACGCTGGGCGGCGTCACCGGCGTCTTCGGGCTCGCGTCGCTGCCGCTCGATTGGGTGGCGATGATGTGGATTCAGCTCGTGCTGCTGGTCGACTTGGCGACGCTCCACAAAGTGAACTTGAAGTCGACGCGCAACCGCGACGAGCTGCTCGAGCTGTTCGGCTACGCGAACGGGCTCCAGTCCCTCAAGCGGGTCAGCCCCAAGCTGTTCGGCCAGCTCGCGACCATGGCGCTCGCGCGCGGCAAGCTGAAGCTCGTCGGTCGCGTGGTGCCGCTGCTGTCGTCGCCGCTCATCGCCTACATGAACAACCAGCAGATTCAAGTGCTCGGCCAGTACGCGCTGCGCCACTACGGCGGGTTCGAGAAGGCGCGCGGGAAGCTGAAGAGGGGCGCGTGACGGCGGGGGCGACCGACACGGTGGCCCACCTCGACCTGCTCACCGGGGCGTTCGAGCGCGACCCGTTCCACGAGGCGCTCGCGCGCGCGGTGGCCGAGGCGCGGCGCTCGAATCGGCCGCTGAGCCTGCTGCACGTCGACGTGGACGACCTGGAAGAGCACAACCAAGTGCACGGGCGCGACCAGCTGGACTTGGGCTTGAGCTGGCTCGTGGTGCAGCTGTCCGAGGTGGCCGACGGGCGCGGGCCGATTGGCCGGCTGGGCGGCGACGAGTTCGCGGTGCTGCTCCAAGGCGTCGGGGCCGAGGAGGCCGCGGCGGTGGCGGAGGCGATTCGCAAGCGCGCGCAGCGCACCGCGCACGCCTCACCGTTCGGAGACTACCGGCTCACCGTGAGCGTCGGCGTCGCCACGTTGCGGCCCCAAGAGGCGGCGCTCAACCTGCTCGAGGCCGCCGAGAGCGCGTGCACCAAAGCCAAGCAAGGTGGCCGCGACGCCGTCGTCACCCGCTGAGCGCGCGCCGCGCGCTACGACTTCAACCACTCCCCCGACGTGACGACCGGCAGCTGCAGCGCCCGCTCGCGGTCCAGGTCCAGGTTCCCGACGTGCAGCGACAGCGGGCTCTGCACCCACTTGTAGATGGACTGGGTGAACAGCCGCACGAACTTCTCGACGTCGGCCTGAAGCGCCTGGGCGGCGCGCTCGGGGAACATGCCCCGTAGGACCTCCAGCACCTCGCCCGGCAAGAGCTTCTCGCCCGCGAACAGGTGAAAGCAGGCGTCCAGCACTGGGAACGGCATCAGCTCGTCCTCGCCCCGCTGGCCTTCTTTGAGCTCGGGGCCCGCCGGCCGCGCGAGCGCGAGCGCGATGCCTTGGTACCGGTGCTTCTCGGCCAAGTAGTCGAGCAGGTACATCACCACCGTCTTCGGCACGTTGGCGATGACCGCGAGCGCGCCCATCAGGTCGCCGCCCACGGTGGTGTACCCGACGGCCTTCTCGCTCATGTTCCCCGTCTGCAGGAACAGCCCGCCGGACGAGTTCGCCCAGTTCCACATGCGCTGCGCCCGAATGCGCGCCTGGATGTTCTGTTCGGTAACGGGCGTCACCGGGCCGCCCTGGAGCATCGCCTTCACCGCCTCGAGCTCGCGGGTGAACGCCTCGTCGATGGAGACGACCTCGAGCGGCACGCCCAGCTCGCCGCAGATCATCCGCGCGGCGGCCTGCGTCTCGGCCGAGGAGTAACGGCTCGGCATGTAGAACGCGCGGAGCAGCTCTCCGGGCGCCTGCGGCTTCACCTTCCGCGCATAGCGATGCGCGACGAGCAGCGTGAGCAACGAGTCCCGGCCCCCCGAGAGCGAGACGCCAATCAGCTTGAAGGCGCGCGTCTTCTCGAAGTAGTCGCCGACCCCGAGCGCGAGCGCGTCGAGCAGCTCTTCGCAGTAGCGCTCCCGCACACCGCGCGGCGACTCCGCGGCCGGCAGAAAGAAGCTCTGGTGCTTCGGCGTGGGGTAGACGAGCCCGTCGCGCAGCGTCGGCAGCGACGACACGTCGGTGACGGGGAGCGGCGGATGGCGGGTGACGTAGCCTTCGCGGTCGGACCGCCAGGTGCTGTTCTCCGCGCGCAGGCGAGCGGTGCGGTCCAGGTCGACGACCGCCGTCGCGTACCCTTCGACGAAGCGCGGCGCCTCGAGCACCCACTTCCCATTTTGATTGACGTACCCGCCGCCGTCGAAGATGAGCCCGTCGTTCGAGCCGACCGCGTTCGCGTAGACGAACGTGCACTGATGATCCGCCGCGCGGGTGGCGATGGTCTCCTGTCGGCTCTGGTCGAAGCCGATGCGAAAGGGCGACGCCGAGAGGTTCACCACCAGCTCGGCGCCCGCGTAGGCGCGGCGGCGGATGGGCCCGTCGGCGCTCCACATGTCCTCGCACACCTCGGCGGCCACGGTGCCGAAGTCGAACCGAAACACCCGGTCTCCGAACGGCACGCCCCGGTGCAGCTCGTCTTGCCCCACGTACCCGCGGGAGAACGTGCGGCCTTCGTAGAAGATGCTGTACGTCGGCAGCTTCTGCTTCGGCACCAGCCCCACCACGCGCCCCGACAGCACCAGCGCCGCGCAGTTGTACCGAAGCCCCTGGTGCGAAATCGCCAGCCCCAAGACGAACAGCGTGCGCGTGCTCGAGGTCGACTGGGCGAAGCGCTGCAGCTCGTCCCACTGCCCATCCACGAAGCCCTGCCACTGAATCAGGTCCTCGGTCGGGTAACCGCCGATGAGTTGCTCTTGAAAGACCCCGACGGTGACGCCCTCGCCCGCCATGCGCAGCGCGAGCGCCACCGCCTTGTCGGTGTTCGTTCGAAACGCACCGACGGTGGTGTTGACGCTGGCGATGCCAAGCTGAATAAGGCGCATACGCTACCTCGCCCGCCGAAGCGGACGTCAGTCCTTCGCCGCCTGCCCGGGCGGCTGCGCGCCCTTCTTCGCGCGCTCCTCGGCCAACCGACGCGCCTCCTTCTCCACCGCCTTGAAGGTGTCGGTCACGCCGGTCTTGTTGCCCATGTTGGCAGCGAACGATGGGATGTTCCCGCCGGGGTCGACGGCGAACTTGTAGACCGCCCAGCTCTTGCCGCCCGGGCGCGGCGTCACGTGCCAGCTGCCTTCGTTCACCTTCAGCCGCACGATGCCGACCCGGGAGGGGATGTGATTGGGCACCGCCCACCAGCGCTGACGAAACACGCCCGAGCCGTCGGGCTGCACGCCTTCATCCAACACCACCCGCGAGATGTAATCGCGCGCGGCGACGAAGGGCAGCTGCAGCTTCGTGTACACGAACGCGCTGCCGTCCGGCGCCTTGCCCAGCTCGCGCGACTCGGAGACGTAGGGCATGAACTGGGTGAAGCGCTGCGCGTTCACCAACGCCGCCTGAATGTCTTGCACCGGGGCGTTGATTTCGCCTTCCGCCCAGATGTCGCGAATGGGGGAGTTGGGCCGCGGCTTCGACTTCACCACGATGGGCCCGTTGGCCACCGTCTCCCAGCCATCGTCGGCGCCGGCGGGCAGGGCGAGCAGCGCGGTCAGCGCCAGCGCCGATGCTGACAACCGGGGAAACGCGGGGCTCCGGCCGGCCCGACGCGTGTTGCCAGGTGCCTCCACGCCCCTGAAGGTATCCGCTTCGTCGGGCGGCGCGCCAGCGTTGGTTGAGGTCGGCCCCATGTCTTTAGGAGGACTGTTCGCCCAAGGGCTAATTCAGCGGCCCCAGCTTCTTGGCCTCGTTGAGGCGCGCCATCAGCTCGCTCACGTCGAGCAGCACCGCGCGCAACCGGCGCTGTGGGTCCAGCTCGCTGAGCAGCGTTTGACGTCGCGGAATGTCGGACACCAAGGTGGAGGCGATGACGTCGGCCAGCGCGCCGCCTTGAAGCCGGTTGGCCAGCTCCATCACCTTGGCGGCGACCTCCTTGGGGACGTGCACGCACAGCTCGAGCACCGCGCGGCGCAAGAGCTCCTCCTCCTCGCCCGCGTACGGCGGGTCGGAGAGAACCTCGGCGCGCACCTCGCGGTAGGGCTTGTCCGCGGGCAGCTCCTCGAGCACCCGCACGCGCGAAGCGCCGTGGAGCAGCACGTTGTACCGGCCGTCGGCCAGCGACTCGTGCCAGGCGAGCACACCCGCACAGCACAGCGGCACCAGCGGCGGACGGCCGTGGTAGTTGACCTCCCAGCCTGGCTGCATCTGCGCGATGGCGATGACCTGATCTGTCTCGAGCGCGTCCTTCACCATGTCGCGGTAGCGCGGCTCGAAGATGTGCAGCGGCAGCGCGGCGTGCGGAAACATCACCGCCGACGGCAGCGGGAAGACCTTCAAGTGCGAGGCCGCGACCTGCACGCGCTCGAGCGGATTCATCTCCACAGACTTCGCACCGTACGCCGTTTTTCCCCCAAAGGCCCGACGCACCGCCCTATTCGCCGACTGTCGGACGGTTGGAAAAGAAAAACCCCGGTGCCCTGGGAAGGGACCGGGGTGGAGCGAGGGGACTGTCCCCTTTGGGCTACTGCGGCGCGGCCGGCGCGGTCTCCGCCGAGGCCGTGGCGTCGCCCTTGGTCATCGTGGCGAAGTTGATGTTGCCGTAGCCAGCGGAGGCGCAGCTGAACATCACCCGCTTGATGATCTTGAACTGCACTTCCTTGTTCGCCTGGATGTTGATGTCGCCCTTGAAGCCCTGGGTGTCACGCGCCGCCGCGTGCAGGTCTTCGTACTTCTTCCGCAGGTCGCGCAGCTTCTCGACCAGGGCGGGAATCTCCAGGTACTCCTCGCGCGAGAGGTCTTCGACGCGGCCGATGACCGAGCCGTCGACCAGCACCTGCTCGTTGGAGACCATCACCACCGCGGCGTTCTGGACCTCCTGAACGTTGACCGCCTCGGGCAGCTGAATGTCCTTGGTCATCATCAGCACCTCGCCCGTCGCCGAGAAGTTGGCGATGAGGAAGAGCACGATGATGACGAACATGTCGACCAGCGGGGTGATGAGCAGGTCAGCGTACGTCTGCTTCTTTCCGTGGGCCGCGCCGTGACCGAACACCTTCGAGTGCTCGAGGCGCTTGCCGAACCGTTTGCCGGGAACCTTGATGGGCATGATTCTCTCTCAACTGACCGAAACGTTGGGCAGACCAGCGCCGATGCACTCGTCGATGATTCGAACGAGGTCGTCGTAACGGACCGTGTCCTCCGCCTGGAGGGTGATGGCCGCCTGGTCGGGAAGCTGCGTCTTGATCTCTTTGATCTTCGTCTGCAGCTGGGTGAGGTCGATTCTGCCGGTGCCGTCGCGCGTCACCGCGATGTTGAACGTGCTGCCGCCGGCGTTCAGCGTGAGCTGCTTCTCGGTGATCTGGAGCGTCAGCGGAACGGTCGGCTTGTCTTCCTGCTCCTTGTTCGGGTCGGCAGGGCCACCCGAGCTCGACACCTGGAGGCGGCCGATCTGCGTCCACACCGCCGTCATGATGAGGAAGCTGATGGTCACCGCCATCAAGTCGATGAAGGGGACCAAGTTGATGGCAGTGTCTAAGGGCTTTTTGCCGCCCTTCCCACCACCGCCCATATCCATTCCGCCGGCCATGGCTGCTCCTTGCTACGCGGGCCTTTCGTGAGCCCCTGAACCCTTTGACACCAACAGACTGCGTCGAGTTTGCGGTGGAGGGCCTTCGCTCGAAAACGAAGGCCCTCCACCGACGAACCGGAGGAAAAGCGGATTACTCGTCGTCGTGGCGCGAGGCCGAGACGGTGGCGTTCTTGAACTTGTCGCGGTTGGAGACGACCAGGTTCAGGACCGAGACCGAGGTCTCGTTGATGTCGTTGATCAGCGACTGGGTGCGGCCGTTGAGCACCGAGAAGGCGATCAGCGCCGGGATCGCGC
>CAZEDU010000114.1:0-16305 GCA_964511185.1 uncultured Myxococcaceae bacterium
CGATGTCCCAGCCCATGATGCGCTCGGTGTCGGGGTAGAACACCGACTGGGTCGCCACCACGCGCGGCGCCGCGCGGTGGGCGCGTCCGGCCCCCGAGAGCACCACCGCGGCCGCGCCGTCGCCGAACAGCCCCGACGCGATGATGTTCGCCACCGAGACGTCTTCGCGCTGCAAGGTGAGCGAGCAGAGCTCGACCGACAGCAGCACCGCGGTCTCGTCTTCGAACGCGCGCAGGCAGTCCGACGCGCGCGCCAGCCCCGCGGCGCCGGCCACGCAGCCCAAGCCGAAGATGGGCGTGCGCTTCACGCTCGGCTTCAAGCCCAGGCGGTTGACGAGCCGCGCGTCGATGCTCGGCGTGGAGAGCCCGGTGACGGTGACGAAGAAGAGGTGGTCGACCTGGTCGCGCGTCCTGCCCGCGCCCTCCAGCGCCTGGGTCACCGCCTGCGCGCCGAGCTCGGTGGCGACGCGAATCCACGCGTCGTTGCGCTTGGCGAAGGTGTCGAGCGGCGGGTACTCGGCGAGCGGCAGCGCCAGGTGGCGGCCTTCGACCTGCACGCTCTTGTGCAGCAGCTCGAGCCGCTCGGGGTTGAAGTGCTGGGCGTCCCACAGGCCGCGGAACGCCGAGATGAGCGTGGCCTGATCGACGAAGTGGGGCGGCAGCACGCGCGCGACGTGCTCGACGGCGGGCGCTCGGAGAGAAGGCGGCATCGGGCGGCCTGCTTAGCGACGTCACCTCCAGACGCGCAACCCGAAGCCGACGTTCGAGTACCGAGATGCCAAGTCGCAGGCAATCGTCGCGGTCCAATCGTCGACGAGCCGAAAGAGGAACAGGTCCAGCCCGAAGGTCAGGTGCGGCCGCGCGTCCCGGCCGGGGAACGGGCTCGGCTCCAGGTAGCTGCCCGCGCGCAGCCGCAGCCGCCGCACCCACGTCTCGTGCTCGAGGCCCAAGCGCGGGGTGACGAGGAAGCGCGCGCCGACCGGCTCGGGCGCGTCGTTGCGGGTGAGCACCCCCAGGTGCGTGGCGTTGCCGACCGGCCAGGAGGCGTCGGCCTGCAGCGCGACGGCCATCCGCCCCGGCGGCGCGTCGAAGCCGCGGTCCGCGTCGGGCACGGGCTCGTCCGGCAAGAGCGTGAGCGGCCCGGTCGGCAGCTGGTTGTAGAACGACGCGCCTTTGCCGACCCGAAACGAGACGCCGAGCGAAGCGGTGAAGGGCGTGGCGAGCCCCGAGAAGAGCGGGCGCCCTTGCCAGTCGGCCGGCTCACCGCCGCCGCGGTAGGTGCCGTTCACCTCTTGTTTGACCGCCGCCCCGACGCGGAACGGCTGGCGCTGCGGCTTGACGAGCACCCCCGCCTGCAGGCTGGTGCCGCTGTACAGCTCGGTGCGCATGCCGGTGGGGAGCTGGCCTTCGAACGACGCGTTGTTCGACGTGAGCCCCACCCCCAAGACGAGCTGGTCCTTGAAGAGGCCCAGCCCCGCGCCCAAGCCGGTGATCGACTCCGAGACCCCGAGCGGCTCGGCGCAGGTGGGCTCGAGGCAGAACGAGCGCAGCCGGTTGTGCCCGTACGCGCCCAACCCGACCGGGCCGAACTGCACCAGCACCCCGAAGAGCAGCTGGGTCGCGCGGAGCGCCTCGTCGCGCTGGCCGTCGTTGTCGACGTCGCGCCCCAAGCTCGCGGGCGTGAGGAGGTAGCTGAAGGCGAGGTTCAGGTCCCAGTCGTGGGTGCGGTGGGCGCTGCGGTGCGCGGCCGACGCCACGTTCGAGGTGAAGCCGTCGAGCCCTTCGCCGATGCCGGCGTAGGCACCCGAGAGCGACACCATGCGGTTCGAGCCCAGCAGGCTCCCGGGGCCCAGGTAGAGCCGCTCGGGGCGCGGCGCCGCCGACGCGGTGAGGCACAGCGCGAGCGCCGCGGCGACGAGCCCTCTCGACACGGTCGGCAGACTAGCTTTGCTTGGCGGCCGGGAGCACCAGCGGTTTTCGCTCCTCGGGCGACTGCATCACCCAGGTCGAGAGCAGGTCGACCCACTGCTCCAGCTGCTCGGGCGTCAGCTTCACGCGGCGCGCCGCGGCGTGCCGCTCGGCGAAGGCGCGGAACTGCGGCAGGCGCGTGAAGTGCGAGAGCACCGCCTCGGCGTCGCCGAAGTACTGCTCGAACTTCACGCCCAGCCCGCCGCGCATCGCGGCTGGATCGGCCACCTCGGCGCGCACGACGCGGCCGCGCACGCGCACCAGCCTGTCTTGCGGCGGCAGCCGGAGCTCCAGGTCGAGCACCTGACCGGGCTGCAGGAAGAACTCGGTCTCGATGAACAGGCCGCCGACGCTGATGTTCTTGGTGAGGACCTTCGCTTCCCAGTGGCGCGTGGGGTCCGACCCGATGAACAGCCGGGCCGCCACGCGAACATCGGCGCGCGGGTGACGGCGACGAACCGCGTACTGCCCTTGGCTCTTGCTGGACACGAGCGTCAGTCTGCCAAACCCGAAGCCCGAGCGGATCAGCGCGGCCGCCGCGCGAAGGTCGGTCGGTGTGCGTCGATGCGGGCCGCCGTCGTTCCCGCGCGCACTCCCCACGCCGCGCGCTATTGATTCTCGAGCGAGATGAACAGCAGGCCGTCGCGCCGGTACGAGAGCAGCAGGCGGCCCAAGGCGTCGAAGCCCAGCGCCGGTGCCTGCGCGCGCGCCGCCCCGCCGCGCGGCGAGAAGCCCAGCTCGGCGGCGACCCAGCTGGCGCCGTTCCACCGGCGAATGAAGATGTCGTTCCCGCTCTCGTAGGCGAGCGCGAGCGCGTTCTGCGCGTCGACCGCGAGGCTCGGGCGCGCCAGGTGGACGCCGGGGGTCGACCGCGGCGTGCCCACTTCCTCCCAGCTCGCGCCCGACCAGGAGAAGATCTCCACTTGGTTGGGGGTCAGGTTGTTCACGAACGCGATCACCGGCCGGTCTTGTCGCAGCACCATCGAGAGCTTGCGCGTCGCCGTCGCGGGGTAGCCGTTGAAGCTCCCCGAGAGGGCGGTCCACTGACTGGGGCCGGCGTTCCAACTGAAGACGCGCGGCATGCCCTTGGCGAGCAGGCTCACGTAGGGCAGCCCCATGGCGTCCACCGCCAGCGCGACGTCGTCCACGCCGGTCTCGATGCTGGGGCCGAGCTGCACGAAGTCGCCCGTCGTCGCGCGCAGCACCCGCGCGGTGGCCGTGCCGCCGAAGCCCTGCCGAAGCGCGAGCACGCGGTCGCCGCTGGGCGCGAGCGCCAGCGCGGGCTCGCTGGAGTCGGCTGAAGCGCCGCCGTCGAGCCCCACCGACGGGACGTTGCCTGCAGGCTGCCAGCCCGCGCCGTCCCAGCGCTTGACGATCACCGTATGGCTCGTCCCGTCGTGCCCGGTGTACGCGACGAGCGGCGCGCCGGCGCCGTCGATGACCACGCTCGGCCCGTTCGGCTCGCTCAGCGTGGGGCACGTGCCGACGGCGCCCAGCGGCTCCCAACTCTGGCCGTCCCAGCGCGCGGCGAGGTAGCTGTCGCTGGCGCCCAGCTTCTGCACCCAGGCGACGACCACGCGCCCTTGCGCGTCTTTCGCCGAGGCAAGCTCGGCCACGTCGCTCGAAGCGAGCTGCGCGCTGGTGAGCCAGCTCGGCACAGTGAACGACCAGCCGCCGTCTTGCGGCTCGAGCGGCTTGCCGGACGCGCTGGTGATGGCGCCCGACAGCTCGGCCGTGAGCACGCTGGGCGCCGGCATGCGCGGCGACGCGCCGACCCCGAGCACGGTGCCGCCGTCGGTCAGGCTCACCGCGGACAGGCCGAGCGCGCCGCCATCCGCCTGCCGAAGGGTCAAAGGCTGCATCGCCAGCGTCGCCAGAGACAGCGGCTCGGAGAACTGCACGCGCACCAGGCCGCGCGCGTCGACCTGCGTGGCGCCCGGGCCAGGGAAGCGCGCCACCACCTGGAGCAGGCTCCCGCCGTCGGCCGGGGGCTCGCCCGCGTCGACCTCTCCGGCGTCGACCGGCGCTTCACCCGCGTCGGGCGGCGCTTCGCAGACCTCGCCCGGCTCGCACAGGTACGGGCCATCGAAGGCCAGACACGCGCCGAGCCCAAACGCCAACGTCGTGATGCCGAGAGCTCCGCGGAAGCGCACTCAGAACCTCGCTGACCAGGTGGCCATGGCCCCGCCTGGCGTCGGGAGCACCGCGAGGCCGCCGTCTGACCCGCGCGAGACGATCCGGTACACGCCGTAGCCCACGGCGCCGGCGCCCACCGCCACGCCCGCCCAGCCCAGATAGTAGAAGAGCTGCGCCTGGCCCGCCTGGCTGCGGGTGTACTTGGGTGCGACGGTGGGGTCTTCGCGCGCCTGGGTGAGCGCGCCGTCGACGAGGAAGCCGTTCACCACCCCGGCGGCGCCCGCCACGAGCAAGAGGCCACCCGCGCTCGCGAGCGCAACGCCGACGGTGTCCACCCCGTCGCCTTCGCGCACCGCCACGCCCGCGTCCGCGCGCTCGCTTCCGTCGTCCGCGTCGTCGCGGACCGGCTCGGCGACGCGCGACGGCTGCACCCCGGTGAGGTCGAACGACACCTCTTTGCTTTGACGAAAGCGGATGACGACCGTGCGGCGCGTGGCCTGCCCCGCGTCGGTGCGGACCGACACCTCGTGCCGCCCGACCGGTATCGCCATGCGCAGCGGCGCGGGGCCGAGCGGCTGGCCGTCGATTCGGACCTCCGCGCCCGGCGGCGTGGTGCTCACGCGCAGCTCGCCCAGGACGTCTTTCCGGACGCTCGCGAGCAGGTCGATCAGGTGCGGGCTCACGCGGGAGGGCTCGAGCGCGACCTCGGCGTCTTGCTCCAGGGCCTGCCGGAGCGCGGCGCGCGCGGCGGTCTCCTTTTGCAGCGCGCTCAAGCACTGCGCGCGCAGCAGGTGAAGCTGCGCCTCTCGCTTCGCGCGGTCTTCTTTCTGCACCGCTTGGTCGAGCAGCCCGATCGCCTTCTCGAAGTCGGCGGTCGCCATCGCCCGCTCCGCCTGGCGCGCGTAGGTCTCGGCGGCGCGGCGCGACTTGCTCGCCCACGCCGGCGCGGAGAGGGCCACGAGCAAGACGAGGACCGTTCGCGTCACGGGTCCAAGTCTATCGACAGCGGCTTTCGTTCACCGGGGGAAATGTGGACGACGCGATCGATGAAGCGCCGGTCCTGCGTGACGATGCGGATCTCGTGGCGCCCCGGGCTCAGCCGAACCACCATCGGCGTCTGGCGCGGCTGGCGCAGCCCGTCGACCTCGACCCAGGCCCACGCCACCTCGCCGTTGCGGCGTGTGACGATCCGCAGCTCGCCGTCCCCGCTGGGGGGCTCGCGCCGGTTCTCCGCCGCCGGGCGCGGCTTGGACGGGTCGCTTCGGCGCGAGAGCGGCTTGGGCGCGGCGGGCATGGGCGCCTCGAGCGCGCGGGCGACCACCTCGGCTTGCGGATCGACCGGCGCGGGCTCGGGCTCCGCGCGCGGGGCGGGGGGCTCGACGGGCGCGGCGAGCACGAGCGCGCCCCGGCTGTTCTTCGCCTTCTCCGGCAGGTCGACCGGCTTTTCGCTCACCGCTTCCTTGATGGCGTCGCGCTGGCTCCAGGCGACCGCGGTCACCGCGAGCAGCAGCGCGCCGACCGCCGCGCCGGTCAGAAGCCGCCGGAGGACGCCCGGCCAGGTCGAAGGCTCGCGCGCCGGCGCGGGGGTCGCGGGGCGCTTCGTCCCGCTCGGCGTCTTCGGCGTGGCGGCCTTGTTCGAGACCTGGGTCGGCGCCGACATCGAGGTGGTCGGTGGCACCGCGGTCAACGGCGACAGCCGCGTCTCCCCGCCGCCGCTGAAGGTCGGCGGCGGCGTCGGCCAGCGAACGTCGACGCTCGGCGCGGGCGCGGTCTGCGCGCACGCGGCCTGAAACGCGAGGAAGAGCGCCTCGGCGCTCTGGTAGCGGTCGTCGGGCCGCTTGGCGAGCGCGCGCGAGGTGACGTCGGCGATCGCGGGAGGCAGCTCTTCGCGCAGCTGGGTCGGATCCGGCGGCGGCTCTTCCTGGTGCGCGCGCATCACCACGAAGTCGCTGTCGCCGGTGAAGGGCGGCGTGCCGGTGAGCATCTCGAACAGCACCGTGCCCAGCGCGTACAGGTCCGAGCGGTGATCGATCTTCTGCGTGCCGAGGATCTGCTCGGGCGACATGTAGCGCGGCGTGCCGATCATCATCCCCGAGCGGGTGAGGTTCGAAGACGGGTCGTAGGCCACGCCCAGGTCGAGCAGCGTGACGTGGCCCTGCGGGCTGACGAAGATGTTGCTCGGCTTGATGTCGCGGTGGACGAAGCCGCGCTCGTGGATGAACGAGAGCGCGCTGCACACCTGCTGCAGAATCGACACCGTGGCGGTGAGCGGCGGCTTGCCGTCGTACTTGCTCAGAAAGCCCGCCAGCGTGCGGCCCTCGAGCCGCTTCATCACGATGAACGGCACGTCCCCGTGCCGCCCGACCGCGTACACCGGCACCACGTTCGGGTGCTCGAGCTGCGCCATCAGCCGGGCTTCGCGCTCGAAGCGCGTCACGAAGTCGGGTGAGCTGCACAGCCCGGGCGAGAGCACCTTGATCGCCACGTCGCGCTCGAGCGCGGTCTCGCGCGCCAAGAACACCGAGCCCATGCCGCCTTCGCCGAGCTTGTCCGACAGCACCCAGCGCCCGTCGAGGACCTCACCCTTGCGCAGCCCGGTGCTGGGCCGCCGGAGCGCGCGGCTGGCGGCGCCACGCGAAGGCGCGAGCACGCGACCGCAGGCCGCACACCTTTCCTCGCCTGGCTCGTGGGGTTCGCCGCAGTGGCGACAGGCCTGGTGGGTCATGGGGTTGAAACGCCGAGGATTTATACCTCAACGACCCCATCGGACACCCGCGCGCGCAGCCCGCGTTCCGCTCAGGCGTCGGCGGGCGTCCGGGCGCGGAAGAAAGTCAACGCGATCGCGCTTGGGCCGCCGGCCTTCCGCTGGCTGGCGCTGGCCGAGACCAACGCCTGGTAACCCGCGGGAAGCCCTCGCTGAATTCGCTCAGCGGTCTGCTCCGGGGTCTCTCCGCCACGAAGCGAAATGAACACCGATTGCCCATCGACGGTGAGCCGAATGGTGGACGGCACCGGGCCGTCGTTGCTGACCCGCCCGGTGATGACGAGCCGGTTGCGGCCGACCACCTCGATGAACTGGCTGGGGTCGTTGGCCAGGCCCAAGGAAACGTGAGGGGGCTCCGCCCGGACTGGGCTCCCACCGAGCTCAACCCGGGGAGATGGAGACTGGATGACGCGTGCCGCCATGCCGGACACCTACGGAGAACGAACCCTCGAGGAGAATTCTCGGGGCCGGTTCGGTGAGGGTTGCGGATGCGGGACCTTCGTCCAATCTCGTTGAATTCCTTGCGACAGCTCCTTAAGCCTGTGGCGCGTTGAGCCTTCGTTCACGGACTTCGAGGCGATGGTGCGCGGGGGCGTGTGGGGCCCTCTGGCTGGCCGCGTTCGCGTTGCCGCGCGCATCGGACGCTCAGACCGCGCGCTTGGAGCCAGCCCCCGCCGACGTCTCGACGGCGCCCGTTCGCCTGCGGTGGATGCCCCTGCTCGTGCCGGCCTCGCTGCTCGCCCCGGGCGTGGGGCAGGTCGTGCGCGGAGAATCCGAGCAGGCCAAGCCCATGCTCTTGACCGCCGCCAGCGCGTTCGGGGCCGGGCTGGTGGGCGCGTTCTTGATGGCCAGCACCGGCGCGGCGGACGTCACCACGGCGGCGGGGGTGCCCATCGCGATGGCCGGCATCTCGGGCTTCGCGACGCTCGGCCTCACCGACGCGGTGGGGACCTTCTCGCGCGACGTCTCGCTCGCCGAGCCGCTGGTGCAAGGCGACGGCTGGAACGCGGGCACCCGGGTCGGCGCCGGAGTGGTGCTGGCAGATCGGGTCGGCTCGGCCGATCGGCCGAACGTGCGCGTCTTCGGCGCCCAGCGGTGGGAGCGCTGGCTCCTCCAGGGCGAGCTGGGCCTGTCTCCCGGCACGGTCGACGGCGCGGGCGAGCTGCTCGTGGGGCGCAGGCTCATCGGCTACTCCGCCGCGGCGCCGCGCGCGGGGCTGTGGCTGGAGGGGAGCGCCCGCCACGAGCGGCTGGGGCGGCTGGGCTTCGATGCCACGCGGGGCAGGGTGCAGCTGGTCAGCACGTTGCCGATGGGCGTCTTCGCGCCGCGGTTCGGCCGGGTCACCTCGCAGGTGCGGCTCGGCGTGGACCCGACGTGGGTGCGCTTCCGCGGCAGCAGAGAGGTCGACGTCGAGGTGCCGTTCTCGGGCGGCTTCGAGCTGCGGGTGGCCGCGGCCGAGCAACTGCGCCTGTTCGGCGGCTACGAGCACGCGCGCGACGGGCTGGTGGGCGGCGCGGGCACCGGCTTCTTCGGGCCGTTCTTCGCGGGCGCCGAGCTGGGGCCGTTCGCGGGGCTCGTGCTCGAAGCGCGGCTGCTTGCGGGCACGCCGATGGGCGGCGCGGTGAGCCTGGAGTGGCGGCGATGAGGCTGCTCGCCTTCACCGTCGCGGCGGGGTGCCTGGCGGCGTGCGGCGACTCGGCGGAGACGCGCGCGCGGAAGGACTTCGACGTCGGCGTGGTCGAGACGGCGACGTACCGCCTGGTCGCGAGCGACGGGCTGCTGCACGCGCGCGCGGCGACCGACGACCGCGTGCAGCTCCGCGCGAGCTGTCCGGAGCTCTCGTTCGCGCTCGAGCGCAAGACCGCGGCGCTCGCGCAGGTGACGCTGGAGCTGTGGAACGTGATGCCGGGCACGCGCCTCGTGGCGGACCCAGGGGTGCTCACCGCCGACGGGAGCGCGGCCGCCGGCGCGCCGGTGCCGGGCCTGGCCCTGTCGGCAAGCTGGACGGTGTCGTTCCCCGCCGGGCAGGACCGCGTCGTCGTCTCCTCCGTGCCCTGGCAGGCCGAAGACTTCACCTTCCTCGCGTTCGGCGACATTCAAGGGGGCATCACGCGCTTCGGCGACGTGGTTCAGAAGGTCAACGAGGAGCCCCAGGCCGACTTCATCTTGATGTTGGGCGACCTGACCAACCGCGCGGCCGAGTCGGAGTTCGACCAGGTCGAGGCGGCGTACGCGCAGCTTCAGTTTCCGGTGCTGGCGACGCCCGGCAACCACGACATCTTCTTCGCCGACGCGTACCAGCGGCGCTTCGGCCGGGCGAGCTACAGCTGCACGCACCGGGGCGTGCGGTTCACCTCGGTCGACTCGAGCTCGGCGTATCTGCCGCCCACCGTGTGGGAGCAGTACGAGCGCTGGCTCGAGCGCGGCGCCGACCAGACCCACGTCGTCTTCAGCCACATCCCGGCCACCGAGGTCAGCGGTCTGCGCTCGGGACAGTGGAACTCGCGCCGCGAAGCGCGCCACTTCGTGAGCAAGAGCCGCGCGGCGAGCGTCGACCTGCTCCTCTTCGGCCACATCCACTCGTTCGATGCGTACGCGCTCGGCGGCATCCCCGCATTCATCTCGGGGGGCTGCGGCGCCATCGAGGAGCAGCTCGACGGCATCGATCGCCACTTCCTGCGCGTGAAGGTGCGCAGCGGGATACCGATCGTCGAAGTCGTCCGCGTCGAGTGAATCTGTTCAGTCGACGGCAATCGACAGGGCTGCGCGGCCAGAGCACATGCGCCCGGTTTGTCCGATAAGGACGCGCTCCACCCAGGGAGGAACATGTCGATCACCGCCGCGAAGAAGGATGTCCCGTTGAGCGCATCGAGCGCTGGTGCGCGCGAGCACGTGGTGTTCATCGCTGCCTGGCCCATCGCGCTCGGCGCGGGCGGGCTGCTGGCGGCGGCCGGCTTGACCAAGGCGGCGCAGGAGAACCCCGAAGAGGTGCAGGCCTTCTTCAACGGCGCCAACGCGGCGGTGCAGAGCCGGCTGGGGATTCTCTTCGCGAAGAACCAGGACAACTCGGGCAAGAGCTTCAAGAGCATCGAGCGCGCGCTGAGGTCCGTCAGTCAGAAGCTGCAGCGGCACATCGGGGCGAAGGGGCGGTACGACGGCGCCGCGCGGCGGCTCGGGCAGCTCGGCAAGCAGCAGATCGCCGCCGGGCGTGACCTGCGCAAGACGCAGGAGCAGATCGCCGACCTCGAGCACAAGCTGCAGGTGGCGCGCAGCCGCGGGTTCGACCGGCCGCGGCTGGTGGAGAAGATCGCGCGCCTGAAGCGGCGGGCGGGGCTGTTGCAGGCCAAGCACACGCGGCTGCAGCGACAGATCCAGCAGGTCCGCGAGGAGCTCCACGCGGCCGACCGTCGCGTGCGCGCGCTCTGGGCCGACCTGAACAAAGTCACCCGTCTCTTCTAACCCGTCCCTACGACAACAACTCGTGCACGGGCGTGTAGAAGTAGCTGAAGTACCCGTTGTGCGGCAGCGGCCTCAGCTGCGCCGAGCGGCTGCCGGAGTTGTCGTAGATGTACGGCACGCCATTGCGGAAGCCGGCGAAGATGCCGCCGTGCCAATGCTTGCCCCAGGCGTGGCCCTGGTGCGTGGAGAGCACGTCGCCGACCTTCAGCTTCTTCCAGTCGATGCGCTGCCACGCGCTCGAGCCCACGTCGGAGACGGGCAGCGCCTTCATGCCCTTGCTCTTCAGGAGCGAATCCCAGACGCGGCGGACGAAGCCGTAGCAGTCGTTGTAGCCGTCGAAGCGGTAGCCGCCGGTGCGGTTGATCTCGTTTCCGATGCGGGTGGCCCGCTCGAGGATGGACTTCGACAGCTCGCCCGCGGACGCGAAGCTGGCCGCGTCGACGCCGCCCGCTGACCCCGCGCGGGAGCCGCTGGAGACGAACGCGCTCGCGCCCGACATGCCGACCTGCGGCAGCTTCAGCGTGTCGCCCGTGTAGATCAGGTTGGGATCTTTGATCTGCGGGTTCAACGCCATGATCTGGTGAATGACGTCCCAGTGCGAGCCGCTCATGCCCTGCGCCTTGAGGCGCGAGGCCAGCGCCCACAGCGTGTCGCCGCTCTGGACCCGGTGCTCGAAGGTCGGCCCGCCGCTCTTCGGTTGCCAGCCGTTGTCGCGCTCCGGCACATCGACCTTCGCGGCGGCACCCGAGGGCAGCCGTCCGTTCGGGAACAGCGTGCGAACGTGCCCCTCGATGAGCTTTTGGTAGCTCACGCCGCGCCCGTCGTTCATGCCGCCGACGCCGCGGTGCCACGCGCGGGCCGCGGCGTACGGATCGCCGAGCTTCTTGGTGTAGTCGCCGATGACCTTCGCCAGGTACTCGAGCTGCTTCGCCGGCGGAATCGAGCGCGCGCCGTGGCCCCGGCCGACGCTCAGCCCCGACCACTTCTCGAAGTCCGGGAGCAGGCCGTTGTCGTCGAGCCCGATGAGCCCGTGGCCGGTGCCGTCGCGGTGGACCAGGTGGTTCTTGAAGCTGGACTCCTGCTGCACGATCGCCGCGAGCACCATCGGGTCGGCGCCGTACGCCTTCGCGTAGCCGAGCAGGTGCGGCCAGAGCTGCTGCAAAGACAGCTGCGCATTCGGGCGCGAAGAGAGCCCGAGCGCAGAGCGCAGCAGTCCCAGCAGCTTGTTGCCGAGTGAGGCCATGGCTGCGTTATCGGCCCTGGAACTCGGGCGGTTGCCGTCTCGCCGCTCGACCGGCGGCGGCTAACCAAGCGGAATCACGAAAAGTGCCCTCCGCAGGCGCCATCCTCCCGTTGGCGGATATGGCGGCCCGTCGGGGATCGGTAGCCTTGCTTTCGCTCACCCGTAACCCAAGGCCCCCAACATGATCTCCGCTCCCGTTTCGACGAAGAAGAAGCTGACCAAGAAGACCCGCGGTCAAGGCATGACCGAGTACATCATCATCACCGCGCTGATCGCGATCGCCGCGATCGGCGTGATCACGCTCTTCGGCGACAACATCAAGCGCGTGTTCGGCATGTCGGCCGACGCGTTGGCCGGTGAGACCAACGTGGCGAACCGCAACCAGAAGTCGACCACCACGCTCGAGAACAAGACGATGAAGTCGTTCGGCGAGAACAACGCCTACTAACGTCTTCCTCGCTTCGAGAAGCTCCCAAGCGGTGGGCCTTCATCGGCCCGCCGCTTTTCATTTCTTCGCTCCTATACTGGCGCGCCGATGGAAGGCCGCCTGGTCCTCAAGCGCTGTGCGCTGTTCCGCGCCGATGGCCGCGTGCGCGACGACATGGCGCTGGTCATCGAAGGCGACCGCATCGCGCGCGTGGCGCCCAACGCCGACGTCCCCGTGCTGCCGGGAGACTGGGAGGTCGACTGCCGGGGCCGGCTGGTCAGCGCCTCCCTGGTCGACACGCACACCCACCTGGTTTCCGGTCAGCTCGCGCCCATCTCGGGCGAGTGGTTGATGAAGGATCGCCGCGCGCGCTTCGAGACCCAGCTCGCGCTCGAGGCCGAGCTCACCGTCGGAGAGGTCGAAGCGCTCACCGCCCACGCGCTGGCGAAGAACCTGAGGGCGGGCGTCGCGCTCTCCGTCGAGCACTTGCACGCGCCGCGCGCCGTCGCGGGGGCGCTGCGGGCGCAGGCGGAGGTCGCCGTCCGGCTCGGCGCCCGCCTCGTCAACAGCCACGCCACGATGAGCCGCTCGTTCGAGGGCGCGCCGAGCCCGCTCGTGCAGGCGGAGGCGAACGCCGCCCACGCGCGCGAGCACCGCAAGCACCCGCTCGTCCGCTCCGCGTTGGGCTTCCACGCGTCCGCCACGTGCGATGACGAGCTCCTGCGGCGGCTGGGCCGCTGGCGCGACGAGCTCGGCGTCGGCGCGCAGTACCACCTGGCCGAGACCGATGAGGACCTGGCGATCACCTACGAGCGTCACCGGCGGCGCATCGTGCAGCGGCTGGAGAGCTTCGGCCTGCTCGGCCCAGGCACGGTCGGCGCCTACGCGCGGACCATCGATCGCAGCGAGGCCGACCGGCTGGCGCGGGCGCGCACGCTCCTGTCGCTGAGCCCTCAGTCCGCCATCAGCGCCGAGCTGTTGGGCTCGGGCTTCGACGCGGTGCTCGAGCACCAGCACCTGGTGGGCCTCGGCACCAGCGGCGTGGGCTCGTTGTGGGACGAGCTGAGCTTGAGCCTGTTGTTCGTGATGCAGCTGGCGCAGACGGGCCGCGTGCTCGACCCCGACGCGCTGCTCGCGGACCTGCTCATCGGCGGTCCGGCCGAGCTGTGCACCATGCTCTTCGGTCTGCCCTCCGGCGCGCTGGAGGAGGGGAGCCTCGCCGACGTGAACGTCTACGACTGGGCCTGCGCCGCCTCGCCCGAAGAGGTGCCGATGCCGCGGCTGCTCGAGCTCAAGCGCGCGCCGGTGGCTTGGTGCATCGTCGGGGGCCGCGTCACCGTGCGCGAGGGAAGGCTGCTCGGCGCCGACGAGCTGAAGCTGGGGCGCGAGGCCGACGCCGCCGTACGCAGCGTGCGCGCGCGCGTGTTGCCCGGCACGCAGACATGAAGCCGTACGCCGAGCTCCTCCGCCGCGCGAAGGCGCGCCGCGCGTTCGACGCGGACACCACGGCGTACCGGTTGTTTCACGGGGAGGCGGAGGGCGCGCCCGGCATCAACGTCGACTGGTACCAAGGCGTCGCGGTGCTCAGCCTGCTCGAGGAATTGGCCGCGGCCGAGGAGACCGCGCTGCTCGACGCGCTCGAAACGGTCGCGCGGCCCGAGGCGATCTACCTGAAGCGGCGGCCGAAGGAGGCGCGCGTCGTCGCCAACACCCAGCGGGGCGAGGTCGCGCCCGAGCTGCCCGTGCGAGGTCAGCCTGTCGCCGAGCGCACGGTGCGGGAGAGCGGCCTGTCCTTCCTGATTCGGCCGGGGCAGGGGCTGTCCGTCGGGCTGTACCTCGACGCGCGTGAGGCCCGCGCGTCCGTGCGCAAGGGCGCCGAAGGCAAGACGCTGCTCAACTGCTTCGCGTACACGTGCGGCTTCGGCGTGGCGGCGCTGGCGGGCGGGGCGGTCCGGGCGGTCAACCTCGACGTCTCGCGCCGCGTGCTCGACTGGGGCGTCGAGAACACGCGGCTCAACGGCTTCACGCCGAACGCGCGCGACTTCATCGCCGGCGACACGTTCGATTGGCTCAAGCGGTTCGCGAAGAAGGGCGAGACGTTCGACGTGGTGCTGCTCGACCCGCCGTCGTTCGCCACCACGCGCGCGAGCCGGTTCTCCGCCGCGAGCGACTACCCGAAGCTGGTCGCCGCCGCCGCGCCGGTGGTCGCGCAGGGCGGGCGGCTCGTCGCGTGCTGCAACCTGGCGACGCTGCCGATGGCCCGCTTCCACGCGCTGGTGGAGCGCGGGCTCGCCGATGCGAAACGCAAAGGCGAAGTCATCTCGAGCAGCGGGGCGTCCCCGGTGGATTTCCCGGCGCCGGCAGGCGGAGCGTCCGCGCTGAAGGTGGTCGTGCTCGGGCTGTCGCCTATGGGCCGTCCAACCCCTTGAAATGACGCTTCCAACAATTTGTAACGAAGACGAAACTCACACACTCCCACCACGACAATTCATCAGACCCGCAGCTTGGGTCCCCCACTCATCGAGGATTTCATCCATGCCGCCGTTCCCCGTCGCTCCGATAAGGCCGTTGCGCAGCCCTCGCGTTGCCTTCGTGAAGAAGACCTTTGGCGCTCAGCTGCGCCCGACGATCGCGACGCGGGTGACCGCCAAGCCCTATCAGCGCAAGCCGGCGACGGCGGAGCAGATCGCCACGTACCACGACACCGCGGGGGCTCGCGCGGGCCAAGCCGGCTCCGAGCAGTTCCTCAAGACCGTCCGCAAGGGCTTCCAGGAAGCCGCCGACGTGATGGGCGTCCCCGCGTCCGTCGTCCGCCGCGTGACCCGGTTCGAGACCACCGTGGCGCTGCCGAAGTTCCGAACCGAGGACGGGAGCCTGGTGCAGGGCCGGCTGGCGCGCTCGTACCACGTGCTGCCGAAGAAGGTCCTCCAGCGGCTCTCGCCGGATCTCACCCGCGCGCTCACCGGCGGCGGCAAGCGCGGCCAGAGCCAGTCGACCATCGCCACCACGAACGCGATGGGGCTCGACATGACCAAGAAAAACCTGGTCATCGGGCTCACGCTCAACATCAACGGCAAGCGCATTCCGGTGCTGGGCGGGAAGGGCAACTACCAGGACCTCACCGTCCTCGAGCCGGCGCCGGGATCGAAGCTCAAGAAGGGACAAGAAGTCGCTTACCGCGATCTCTCCCCGGCCGATCGCCGCCGCTACATCCACGCCGCGATCGCCGAGCTGCCCGAGGGCCACTTCAGCCCGATGGGCGACCGAACGGCGCCCGACGTCAACACCGGCGGCGACATGGGCTACGTCGCCGAGGTGACCGAGCTGGGCGCGGTCAGCACCAAGCCGATCAAGCTCGGCGCGAACGGCGTGGCCGACCCGGCCGGCGGCATCCCGGGCCGGCCCGAGGCGACCGGTTACGGCGCCGCCTACGCCGAGCGCCGCGCGCTCGAAGAGGCGGGCATTCCCATGAAGGGCTCCACCCGCACGCTGCAGGGCTACGGCAACGCGGCGCGCCCGTACGCCGAGCTGATCCACCGATGGGGCGGCAAGGTCGTGGCCATCGGCGAGGTGCGCCGGGTCGGCAACAGCTGGCGGGAGTTCTCGCTGGTCAACCCCGACGGCATCGACATCCCGGCGCTGAGCGCCTACCAGCAGAAGCACGGCACGATTTACGGCTTCGTGAAGGGCAAGACCCGCACGGTGCAAAGCCAGGATCCGGTTTGGGACATGCCGGCCGACGTGCTCACGCCCGCCGCGCTCGAGAACCAGGTCAACCGCTCCCGCTCGCAGCGGGCGCTCGCCAGCGGCAAGAAGTACATCAACCAGATCGCCAACGGCCCGGTGACCGAGGACGCCAAGGTGCTGTGGGACACGAAGGGCAACGTCATCCCCGACGTCGTCTCCAACGCCGGCGGCAGCGCGGTCTCGAACATGGAAGTGATGATGAACCTGTCCGGCCAGCCGTGGACGGCGGGTCAGGCGCGGCAGCGCATGCGCTTCATGGTCGAGCAGGCCTACGACGACATGCGCCGCGTGGCGAAGGCGTACGGCATCTCGAACCGGCTGGCCACCGAGGTGATCGCGCTTCGTAAGCTCATGTTCATCCACGGGCTCGACGTGCCGGCGCTCCCCAAGGCGCAGGCCAAGTAGCCGCGATGGCGGGTGAAGGGTGGGGAAGGCTATCCTTCCCCTGACGAGACGACATGGCTGCACCTCAACCCGCCGCGCCCCGCCGCGATCCCGCTCAGTTCGGTAAGTACACGCTGCTCGAGCGCATCGCGGTCGGCGGCATGGCGGAGATCTTCCT
>CAZEDU010000115.1:0-11296 GCA_964511185.1 uncultured Myxococcaceae bacterium
CAGAAACCAGCGACTCGCCTGGTCGGCCACGACCCCCAGCGCCCCCGGCTCTTCGAACAGATGCGTCGCGCCTTCGACGAGCACCAGATCGTGTCGGCCGCGCATCGACTGCAGCGCGCGCTGGTTCAGGATGGCGACCGAGCGATCGTCGGATCCGACGATGAACAGCGTCGGCGCGCGGACTTCGGGCAGCCGCTCCGCCGCGAGGTCCGGCCGGCCACCGCGTGAGACGACGGCCTGGACCTCGTCGGGCCGGTTCGCCGCGGCGATCAGCGCGGCCGCGGCGCCCGTGCTCGAGCCGAACAGCCCCAGGGGGAGCGCGGCCAGCTCGGGCGAGCCCTTCGCCCAGTCCACCACCTGCGTCACCCGCTCTCCCAACAGCGCGAGGTCGAAGCGCAGCGCTTGGGTCCGCGCATCTATCTGCTGCTCACCTTCGGTCAGCAGGTCCACCAGCAGCGTCGCCAACCCGTTCGCCTCGAAGAAAGCGGCGACCTGGCGGTTGCGTGGGCTGAGACGCCCGCTCCCGCTGCCGTGCGCGAAGACGACGAGGCCCGAGGCGTCGGGTGGCATCGACAACACGGCGTCCAGACTCCCGCCCGAGGTGGGAACGCGAACCGCTCGCTGCGTCGCCGCGGGCGCGCGCGCCAGCTCGAGCCATCGAAGCACCTGGGCGTCCGTCACCTGCGTGAAGTCGTCGTACCAGTCGCCGATCGCGCGCAGTCGATCGGTCTCGTACAGGCAGACCACCTCGTCGAAGAGCGGAGACAGGGCGTCGAGCGACTGGCTCGACGCGATCGGAACCGCGAGCACGAGCCGGCTGGGACCGGCGCGGCGTATCGCGCGGGCCGCGGCGTGAATGCTCCCGCCGGTCGCGACCCCGTCGTCGACCAGCAGCACGGTCTTGCCTGTCACCCGCGGCGTCGCGCCGGTGGGCCGAAACAGGCGGGCGCGCTCGGCCACGTCGGCCTGCTTGGCGCGGATGACGTCCCCCAGCATCGACTCGGAGACGCCCATCTGCGCCAGGGTGTCTTCGTTGAGGTAGACGAGCCCGCCTTCGGACGCCGCCCCCAACCCCAGCTCCGGGTACTCGGGGAGGGAGATTTTTCGGGCGATCCACACGTCGAGCGGCGCCCTCAGGGCCCGCGCGATCGGAAACGCGACCGGCACCCCGCCGCGAGGCAACGCGAGCACGATGGGGTGCTCGGGCTCGAAGCGCGCCAGCGTCCTGGCGAGCTGCCGACCTGCTTCGAGTCTGTCGGTGAAGCGCATGGTGGCCTCCTACGGAGAGACAAAGCATTCGCCATGCCCGCGTCTACGCAGACCGGCGCGGCGCTCGCACGCAAGCCCTGCGTTGGAGGAAACGGGCGCTCGAAAAGGTTGCGCGGCGCCTCAGCGGTTGCGCGGTTTGGGCGCAGGGGGGTGCGCGTACCGCGGATCGTCGGGCCAGGCGTGCCGAGGGTACCGGCGCGAGAGCTCTTTCTTGAGGGCGGGGTAGTGCCGCTCCCAGAACCCGGCGAGATCGGTCGTGACCTGCACCGCCCGCTGATTGGGCGCGAGCAGGTGGATCACGATCGGGACGCGCCCGCCGCAGATCTTCGGCCCCTGCGCCATGCCGAAGAAGTCCTGCAAGCGCGACTCGATCCACGGGGGCTTGCCTTTTTCGTAGTGCACCTTCACCGCGCGCCCGCCCGGCAAGGTGACGCGATCGGGCAGCTGGGACGAGAGCAGCCGCGCCTGCTCGGGCGTGAGCCCCGCTTGCAGATGCTCGAGCAGGTTGGCCTCTTTGAGCTCCGGCAAGCTGCGACGGCCCGCCGCGGCGCTCTCGAGCGCGCGGCGGAGGAGCGATTCGTCCACCACCGGCAGCTGCGCTTCAGGAAAGGCTTCGCGGAGCAGATCGATTCGGGTCGACCAGTGCTCGAGCGCTTCGGCGTCGACGAACGCCGAAGGGCCAAGCCCCCATGCCGCCTCCACCAGCACTCGGCTCACCTCGTCGGAGGGCGGTGCGGGCGCTCGTGTCTCCTCGAGCACCAGGTTGCCGTAGCTGAGCTGCGTGACGCGCTCGACGCGTTGGCTCGACGGCTCGAAGCGCAGCTCGTCGATCTCTTGGAGCGCGCCCGAGTCGAGCCCCAGGAGCCACTCCGGCTCGACCTTGCTCGCCACGCGCACCAGGACGCCGCCGCGGGTGCCCGGCCTCTCCTCGGCGTCGACGGCCACGAGCAGCTCGGCGTCGTGCACCACGCTCGTCTCCGACAACGTGGCCGAGCCGCCGCCGAAGAGCACGAGCTCGGCGGCGCGCGGCTTCTTGCGCTTGGCGACGCGGTCCGGAAACGCAGCCAGCACCGACAGCAGCAAGGCCTCTTCGCGGGCGGCCAGGTCGCGCGGTCCTGGGCCGCGCCTCAAGAGCCGGCCGAGCTGGCGGCGCACGCGGTCGACCGCGCGGACGGCCCCGCCATCCAGCCCCAGGCGGTCCAGCGCATCCGCTCGGAGCTTCTCGCCGGTCGCCCGCTCGAAGCGCTCGAGCATCTCGAGCAGATCAGACGGCCCGCTGGTGTTCGCCTGGCGCCCGCGGCCGCCGAAGCCGGCGCGCGCCTCCCGCCGAATGTCGCGCTCGCCCAGCAGGGCGGCGAGAACCGCGCCCTCCTCGGAGACGCCGCGCCGCTCCGCCTCCAGCAGCAGGCGGCCGAGCCGGGGGTGCACTGGAAAGTCGACCAGGCGCCGCCCGACGTCCGAAAGCGCGCCGTCTGGTTGGAGCGCGCCGAGCAGCGCCAGAAGCGACTGCGCCGCCTCGAGCGAGGCCGGCGTCGGCGCCTCGAAGAACGGGAACGCGGACACCGACGGCACCCCGGACGTCTTGAGCGAGAGCACCGTCTCGGCCAAATCCAGCCGCCGTATCTCGGGCAGATCGTGCTCGGGCCGCGTCTCGAAGTCGTGCCGCGTGTACAGGCGCAGGCACACGCCCTCGCGCGTTCGTCCCGCGCGCCCGGCGCGCTGCGCGGCGGAGGCCTTGCTCACCCGCGCCACCTTGAGCGTGGGCAGCCCCGTCCAGGGGGAATGCCCTGCGACGCGCGCGAGCCCGCTGTCGATCACCGCGCCAATGCCCTCGATGGTGACCGAGGTCTCGGCCACGTTGGTCGAGAGGATCAGCTTGCGTCGCGGGCCGGGGCGAACCGCGCGATCCTGCTCGGCGTTGCTCAGGTCTCCGTGCAGCGCGTGCACGTCGATGCCGTGCCGGGCCGTCAGCTCCTCGCACGCCGCTTGGGCGCGGCGGATCTCCGCGGCGCCCGGAAGGAAGACGAGGACGTCGCCGGTCGCGCCCGACGCGAGCAGCCGCTTGAGCCCGGCGAGCACCTGTTGGTCGAGCGGTCGTTCGTCGGGCGTCGGCAGGTACTCGATCGCCACGTCGAAGCGCCGCCCTTCGGAGCGAACCACCGGACAGCCGCCGAGGTACGCCGCGATCGGGCCGGCGTCGAGCGTCGCCGACATGACCACCAGCTTCAGGTCGGGGCGCCGCGACCGCGCGAGCGCATGGAGCATCGCGAGCGCCAAGTCCCCCGCCAGGTGGCGCTCGTGAAACTCGTCGATGACCACGAGCCCGACCTCGGGCAGGGTGGGGCGGCTGAGCAGGCGGCGGGTCAGCACGCCTTCGGTCACGAACCGCAGCCGGGTCTTGGGCCCGCCGACGTCCTCGAACCGCACCTGGTAGCCGACGGTCTCTCCGACCGCCTCGCCGTGCTCCTCGGCCACGCGCGCCGCCGCGAGCCGCGTCGCCAACCGGCGGGGCTGCAGCACCACCACCTCGCCCTGTCCGGCGAGCCCAGCCTCGAGCAGCGCGCTCGGGACGCGCGTCGTCTTGCCGGCGCCAGGCGGCGCCTCGAGCACCAGGAATGGGCTGGTCTTCAGCGCCGCCACGATGTTGGGCAGCACCGCGTCGATGGGCAGTGGCGTCCGGCTCACGTCAGCGCTGCAGCATCGCCTCGATCGCGCCCGGCTGCTCGAGATTCGTGAACGCGTGCGTCGCGCCCGCCGCCAGAAGCTGCCCGGGCGTGAAAGATCCGGTCCCGACCCCGAGGCACTCCGCGCCGACGCCCTTCGCCGCGGCGACGTCCTTCGGGGTGTCCCCGATCACCACCACACGGCACTCGGGCAGAGCCACCCCCAGCGCGTCGGCCCCGCGCTCGGCGCCCTTGCGGATCAGCTCGACGCGGTCCACGTGGTCGCAGCCAAAGCCGCCGAACGGGAAGCGTTGGTACAAGGAGACGCGATCGAGCTTGAGCCGCGCCCCGTCGCGAATGTTCCCGGTGCCCAGGCCGATCGCGGCGCCAACCTGGCGGGCGGCCTCCAGCGCCGCGTGGACGCCGGCGTGCACCCGGTAGCGCTGCATGTCCGCCTGCGCGATCTCGACCTCGAGCTCACGCAGGTACTGAGACAGGACCTCGTCGATCGCCTGCTCCGACACGGCGGCGCCCGCCGCTTCGAGCCCCAACCGCGCGATCATGCGGTCGGTCATCCCGTCGAAGCGGAAGTGGGCGCAAGCGTCGGGGCGTCCGAACAGCTGCGCGAACGCGCGCTCGAGCGCCCGGCGGCCCACACCGCCGGTGCTGATCAACGTGCCATCGATGTCGAAGAGAAGAACGGTCGGCTTCAGGGCGGACGGGCTCCCGCGCTACGGACGGGGACGCGAGTAGAACCAGTGCCAGCTCGCCGAACCATCCCGCGGCGGCGCGATCCACCCCGGGTTGAACGTCTTGGCCCGAGTCAGCTCGCGGTACGCGAAGTTGGCGATCTGCTTCGCATCGATCCCGTGCGCGCCGACCTCGCCCTTCCGGGCGTAATAGATGGCCGCGCGCTGCAACAGATCGCGCTCCGCGGCGTTCATCGGCTTGCCGGTGCGGTCCTTGTTCGACAAGTACGCCCCGAACTGGCGCGAGATGTTCAGCAGGTCCGAACGCACGGCCGACGCGGGCGGGGCCTCGGGCTCGCCGTACCGATTGCGTGGCACGTGCGTTCGAGGCAAGCGCGGAGGGTAGAAGGCCGAGGCCTGGTTGGCCCCACGCGCGCCGACCCCGTGCGCCTCGAAGGTGCTGACCTGCGCGTGGCCGGTCCGCCGCGGAACATTGGCTGCCTTGGGCTGAAGCTTCTTCTTCGCCGGAACCGCCGCACCACCAATCGGCTTGGGCTTGCGGGACAACACCGCGGATCGGTTGTTCACCTTCGACATAGGGTTTCCCTCGGGTGGAATTCGCACGCAGCATGGCAGCAGGTGCTGGGGCTTCTCAAGCGAGCTCGTCGTGTGTGTCGTCCTCAAGCGACGCACGCAACGCGTCAGCGAAACTGGCCCGCGCCATTCGCCGTCAGGTCGGAAGCGGCCGGCGGAAGCGTGTCCTCCAAGGTCTGCCCGTCGACGGCCGTGACACGCACCTTCACGGGGCCGTCACCGACTCCGCCCGAGACCACGAAGTAGTTGTAGCTCTCCCGGGAGATCTCGACCCAGCTCCCCTGGCGGCTCCACTCCAGCTTGGAGATCGGCAAGCGGTGGTTGCGGACCTGAATCGCGGTCCACCACTTCGAGCTGCCGTCCTTGAAGTGGTACTGCACGTTCCCCGAGACCGGACAGGCGACGGGCTGCCAAGTGATGTCGACCTTGCCTTGGGAGAGCTCGGCGATCTTCGAGAACGCCTCCTTCGACAGGTCCAGGTGGCCGGGGCCGCACTCGGGGCATTTGTCGACGACGCGCACCACCGTCGACCCGCGCGGCCCCTTCACGTCGATGCACTCGCCGCACACCGCGCTCCCCGCGAACTGGGGCGCGTTCATCGCCGCCACTTGCAGATCGGACGAACGTCCGAAGCTGCAAGCGCCATCGCCGGTGGCGTCGTACCAGGTGGCGATTCCGTCTTGAGTCTCTCCGAAGGGGATCGGCGCCCCCGGATTCGAGCAGCCCAGGCAGAGCGCGAGCCAAAGCGCGACGCGCCTCATCGCCGCCTCCTCCTGAACGCGAGCCCCACGAGCGTGAGCCACGCGAGCCCGCTCCATCCCACGCCGCCATGGCAGCCGCAGCCGGTGTCCACCACGCCGCCACCGGCTCCTCCGTCCGTCAGGCCGCCGTCGCGCCCCGGCAGCGGCGCGTTGGGATCGAGGCACAGCCCGGTGCCCTCGAACGCCCGGCAGCTCGTCCCTGCGGGACAGGTGTTCGGCCCGCTGGGCGTGCACTCGTAGTGGCAGCTCCCCGCGATGCAGCTCAGGCCGGGTTGGCAGGCGCGCACGCCCTGCTCGGCGCTGTAGCCGCAGGACGCGTTCACCCCGGCCCAATCGGCGGGGCAGCCGCACAGCGCTCCGGCCGGCGTGCCTTCGACGCAGGCGCTGCAGCCGGCGCCGCACGCGGCGTAGCACTTGCCGCCCAGGCACGTGAGCCCGGGATCGCACTGCGCGCCGTTGCACGCGTTGCACTGCGAACCGGGCGTCTGGCTGGGCAGGCACGCCGCGACGGTTCCGATCGGCGTGCAGAGCTGTCCCGCCGGGCAGCTGCCCGACGCGCTCGCGTTGCACAGCGCGCGGCACGTGGTGGTCGCCCCTTGCACGATGCAGACGAGCCCGTTCACGCACGCGCCGAAGCCGCCGGTGGAGAGCTGGCCACACGCCTGACCGTTGTAGCGCTGCTCGTCGGGGCAGGCGCAGATGCCCGTGCCGTTCCCTTGGTCGTAGCAGGCCGTGCAGTTGCCCGGGCTCTGGGGATTGCAGGAGGCGTGACATCGCCCGCCGACGCACGTCAGCCCGGGGCCACAGGGCGCCTGCGGGCCGCAGGCGGTGCACGCCGTCGCGCCGGTCGTCGGAATGCAAGCGCGATCGTTGATGCCGGTGAGCTCCACGCAGGCTTGCCCGCCGCTGCACGAGGTCCCCGCGCACCCGTTGCACACGCCGCCGCCGCCTTGACCACCACAGCAGTCGCGGCAGTACGCCTCGGCGTACGTGCCGACGCAGATCGAGCAGCTCTTGCAGTAGCCGGAGCTCTCGCAGCGGTCGCCTACGTTGCCGGTCGCTTCGCACGCCCCGCCGACGCACGCGTAGCCGGTGGGGCAGTTCGCGTTGGTCGTGCACTGGCCGGCGCAGGTGCCGCTCGGCGCGCAGACGTTGCTCGACGGCCCTGGCACGCAGGTGTACCCCGCGCCGCACTCGGCCGCGGTGGAGCAGGGGATGGTGCACCAGCTGTACTTCCCGTTCGTGACGCAGTTGCCGTTTTGGCACTGGCTGCCGTTCGTGCAGAACCGGCACAGGTCCGACGAGCCGGTGGGCACCAGGCAGGCCTTGCCGGTGTCGGCGTCCTGGCAGGTGTAGCCGGTGGGACAGGCCTGACCCGACGTGCAGTCCACCGTGCAGATCTTCGAGCTCCCCGCCGGCTGTCCGCGGCACACCAGCCCCGCCTGACAACCGCCGCCCGCGCACGACGCGCCTTGTCCTCCCGCGGTCCCGCTGCCGGGGTACATGGTGCGCACGTCGTCGATGTCGAGGCTGGTGAGCGCCCGCTTCTGCTCGCCCGCGTTGATCGACTCGTACATCACGGCGGAGGTGCTCGTGGTGTGGTCCAGGCCCAGGAAGTGGCCGGCCTCGTGCAACGCGACGCTCTCGAAGTCGTAGGTGTTGAACGCCCCCGTCGACGACCAGACGAAGTTGTCGTTGAACATCATGTCGCCGTCGAAGGCCTCGCCGGTTCCGTCGGCGTAGTAGCTCAGCACCGTCACCGCGAGCGTGAGCTTGTCGGCGGTCCAGTTCGCCCCGCCGAGCCAGATGATCTGGTTCTTCCCGTCGTCGCGGTTGATGGCGGTCTGGTCGCTCGGCGTCGTGAACGTGCCGCCGCCCTGGGGCAGCACGTCCCAGCTCGTGCCGCTCACCTTTCGCTTCGTCCACGCCTCGAACGCGGCCTGCACGCGCGGGAGCACGGCGCTCTGGAAGTTCGGCTGCCCGTTGATCGCGCTGTGCGCGTGCACTTGGTAGGTCACGGGCAGGTCGAACCACTTGCGGCGAGGGTTGCTCGGCGCCGCCGCCACGGCCGCGCCGACGAGCGCGGTGACGGCGAACGCGATGCGCGCGGTGTCGTTCATCGCGTCGCCTTCCGGACGCGCGCCAAGAAGGCGTCGGCCGCGCCCAGGTCTTCGTCGTTCAGCGCGCGGATCGGCGCCTGCGCCGCGCCGCCATACTGCGCGAGCCCCCGAAGGTGGCGCACCGCCCGTCGGTCACCCGCTGGGCTGGCTTGGAGCGACACCTTCCCGAGCGCCATCGCGAGGGGATGAAACGTTTGCCGCTCCCCGCGCACGGGGTCGAGGAAGAGCACCACCTCCTCCCCTTCGTGAAAGCGCGCGGTGCCCGCCACGTGTTGCCCAATTCGTCCCACCACGCCGCCAGGCTGGCGAACGACCACCGTCGTCGGAGCGGCTCCCTTCAGCGCCTCCTCGACGCGCACCTCGGCCTCGGTGACGACGCCGCGCTCGCCCTCGGTGAACCGCGACTGCACCTGGCCTACCCGGCCACGGATGACCAAAGTCGCGCTCTGGGCGAGCTGCTCGATGGTTTGGGCCACGACCACGGTGGCGGCCGCGGAGCCGGCGAGCAACACGGCGGCGAGCGCGGCCAGGCGACGAGACGCGAGCGGCATGGAGGTCTCCTCAGAGGCCAGAAGTGTACGTTAGAACGCGCTGCATCTCGACGCGCCCGCTCGAGCGCGGCGCGTCAAGGCGTCAGCTTGGTGAGGCTCTGCTGAATCGCTTCGCGCACCACGGGATCGGTCTCGCGATCGAGTCGCTCCTCGAGCGGCTGCTTCGCCTGCGGCGTCCCCACCTTGGCGAGCGCGCGCGCGGCGCCTTCGCGCAGCGCGGGCTCGTCGTGCGCGAGCATCGGCTCGAGCGCGGCGATCGCCTCCGGCCCGCCCCGATACCCGAGCGCGAGCATCGCCGTCGCGCGCAGGTGCTGCTCGCTCTTGGGGTCGAGCACGATCTCCTTCAGCACCTCGTTCGCGCGCGGGTTGTCGACCTGCGCCATTCCGCTCACCGCGCGCGACCGCTTCGACGGCAGCGCGGAGGCGTCCCGGTAGATCTTCTCGAGCGCCGGCAGCGCTTCGGGGCCGAGCCGCTTCCACTCTTCGTCTGTCGGCACCCGCTCGTAGCCGGAGAGCAGCGCGTCCACCTGCGCCTGGAGCGCCTCGCCGGAAGGGGGCACCTGCTTGCTGCCTTCTTCCGCGCTCTGTTTCGGGGTCTGCGTGGCGCACGACACGAGCGCCAAGAGGGGAAGCACCAACACCATCACCATGAAGCGTTTCACGGCTCGAGCCTCCTAAGGAGAGGTGACCACGGGGTTGCGCAGGAGCACGTAGCCCTGGTTTCCAGACAACCGCTCCGCCGTCGGTCCCGCTTGCCAGAACATCAGGTTCTCCGCGCCGCTGTTCTGACACTCGGCGGCGCTGACGATCTTGTCTTGGTTCGAATCGCGCGCCGCTGAACACTCCGGCGTGTCGGAGAGCGGATCGTGCAGCTTCCCGCTCTGCTCCGTGGTGTGCCACAGGCCGAGCCAATGGCCGCCCTCGTGCGCCATCGTGCGCGCGACCGACTTCGGGTCGCTCTGCAGGTCGAGCGTCGTCACCGCCACGCCGGACGCGTTGGTGCCTTGCTCGAACGGAATGCCGGGAATGCCGCCGGCGATGCCGAGCACCGTGAAGCCCGCGCCGCCGCCCTTGATCTCCCGCACCAGGAAGAAGTTCATCGCGTTGTTCGGGGCGCCGACGCTCAGCTCGAACAGCCGCCGCAGCTCGGAGTCCCGCCCTTCGATCGTGTCGATGACGGCGAAGGCGGGCCCCTGCGCTGCCGGCACGTCGAAGTAACTGACGTCGGCGATGGTGATTCCCGCCTGCGCGTAGATGCGCCGCATCTCGGCGAGCATCGTCTGCACGCTGACGTCACTGGCCGCCGTCGCCGCGCTGACGCCGTTCACGCCAGCGAACCAGAGGTTCAGATTCAGCTTCCCCGTCGATAGGACCGTGGACGTCGACCGCTTGATCAGCGCGAAGACTTGTCCGGTCCCCGAGCCGTCCTCATTGACGATGCGAAAGCGGTAGGTGCCGGGCTGGATCTCCACGCGCGGCGTGTTCGGGAAGAGCATGCCGAAGTCGCCGTCGTTGACCGGCAAGATGCGGACCTTCGACGTCAGATAGTTGTCCAAGTCGAAGAGCAGCTCGCCGCTCGGCGCGATCAGCCGCTCGATCGTCGAGACGCCGCCCACGCTGCCCTTCATCACCAGCGTGAACGAGATGGCGCCGGCCGGAACCGCGATCGTGAAGTCCTGCGTGGACTCGCTGCCGCTGATCGCCATCTGCCCGATGTCGACCCGCTCGATGGTCGTGCTGCCGGGCGGCTGAGGGGGAACGCAGTCCCCCGAGTACGGATCGCACACCTCGGGCGCCGTGCAGATCTGCAGCGTGTTGCCGGCGCTGTCGCGCGCGGTGCAGCGCGGGATGCACACGCGCAGGGTGCTGCCGCTCACCGCCGAGCAGAAGTAGTCGGCGCGGCAGTCGAAGTTCGACTGGCACCGCTGGAGGCAGACCGACGCCAGGGCGGGATCGGACGGGAGGATGCACAAGCCAGCGCTCTCGCACGAACGCAGATCGTTCGTGCAGTCCGCCGAGCACAGGCCGTTGGGGAAGCCTTGGTCCGGCTCGTTGAGGCAGTAGAACGAATCGCAGTCGTCGTCGGTCGCGCACCGCGCGCCGGTCTGGCGGGGCAGGGCGCTCCCTTCGATGCATCGGCCGCCACCCGCCACGTGACAGCTGTGGCCGAGCGCGCAGCTCGTGTTGCCGCGGCAGCGGGGCCGGCACACGCCCGAGCCCCCTTCGCGATCGCAGAAATACTCGTCGCGGCAGTCGCCGTCGCTCGCGCAGTTCGACAGGCACAGGCCCGCGGCCTCGCTCACCCGCGCGCAGGTGCCGCCGCTCGAGCAGCCCTTGTTGAAGAACGAGGCGCTCGGGCCATCTTGCGCACAGACGTCGGTGCAGTAGCCGCCGTTGTACGTGATCTCGCAGCGCTCGCTCGCGCAGCCGGCGTTGATGCGGCACGGCGCGCCCACGCCGCCGGGGTTGCTCGCGACGCAGCGCTTGTCTTCGCAGGCCGTCCCCGGTCCGCAGTCTTCGTTCGTCACGCAATCGGGCAAGCAGATCGATCCCGCGGAGACGTCCGCGCAGTGATACCCGGAGCGACAGTCGAACAAAGACGTGGTGCACTGCTGCAGGCAGTACGAGCCCTGCTCGAGCGCGGCGCAG
>CAZEDU010000115.1:11306-16169 GCA_964511185.1 uncultured Myxococcaceae bacterium
CTGCAGTACCCGCCCGCGAACGTGGGGAGGCACGCGCCGGTCTCGCAGTCCGAATCGCTCTGACACGGGGCGCCGAACTGGCCGGGCGCCGGACCGCACGCCGCCGCGATGGAGAGGAGCAGAAGCAGAGCAAAGCGCGAGCGCATCGGCGCGCGAAGTTACACACAAGCCGTCGTCACTTCCCGCACGAACTTGAAGTAGGCTGCGCCGCCGAGCATGGCCGGCCGCGTCGTCTTCTTCATCCAAAGCGCCACCTTCGAGCCCGCCTATCAAGCGGCGTCGATGGGCGTCACCGCCGCCGCGATGGGCGACGAGGTGTACTTCGTCTTCGCGTTCGAGGCGCTGCGCGCGATCGCCCGGGACGGGTTCGGTCGCCCGGTGCCCGAGCGCGAGCTCGGCGAGAGCACGCGCGCCGAAGGCCTTGGCGTGCCGCCGCCGATGAAGATGTTGGCCGAGGCGCGCGCGTTGGGCGCCAAGCTCGTCGCCTGCGACACCACGGTGAAGATCTGCGGCCTCTCGGCCGCCGACCTCCACGGAAAGCTCGACGAGGTGATGGGGCTTCCCTCCATCTGGCGCCTGACGCAGGGCGGCCGCGTCGTCACGCTGTGAAGCTGTAAGGTCCGCCCACCGCCGCGCATCGAATGGGGTTGGTTTCGAAAGGAATCGACCCATGCGTCTCTCCGCGCTCCTCGCCGCGGCCTTGGTTGCGGGCTGCCAGTCGTACGACTTCGAGAAAGTCCAGCCGCTCGCGCTCGCTCAGACCACGTTGCTCGAGCGAAGGGTGGGGCGGCCGTTCAAGCCGAACCTGCTGCTGTTGGTCGACCGCTCCGGATCGATGGACCATCCCGCGCAGCCCGGCGCCGTCGCGACCCTTCAAGCGATGGCCGTAGCCGGCGGCTTCGAGCGCCTTTGCTCCGCGGACGTCGACTGTGGCGCGGGCAATCGGTGCTTGCAGGGCACGTGCGAAAAGACCTTCTTCCAGGCGCGAGACGGCGCCGAGCTCACCCAGGCGCTCGAGCGCATCTGGGCCGCGCTCCCCGCTCCCTGCGAGTACATCCTCGACGCGGCGCCGACCGACACCCAGTGGATCTCGGTGAGCGTCGACGGCGCGAACCACCCCGCGGGTGACCAGACGTGGCGGTATGACGAAGGAAAGGTTCGCCTTCTTGGCCGGTTGTGCGATCGCGTGGTTTCGAGCACGCCAGACCGGCCCGCGGACGTCGAAATCCGCGTCCTCGAGGCCTTGTAGGTGCCCATGAACAGGGTATCCTTCTCTTTCCATAGGCAAGGGGAGCAGTGGTCGGGCCTGCGCCCAGGACCCACGGAGAACGACAACCATGCGGTCGATGCTGAAGCTCGTTGGTGCCTTTGCTCTCGGATCCGCGGCCGGTATCGCCGCCGGCTGCCAAAACTATGACTTTGAGCCGGTGACGCCGCTCGCGCTCGCGCAGACCACCCAGACGGCCGAAGTGAAGGGCAAGAACTTCAAGCCCAACCTCATCATCTTGCTCGACAAGTCAGGCTCGATGGCGCCGCCGGGCGGCCCAAGCCCTTCACGCTGGGACCAGGTCAAGGCCTCGATGCAGACCTTCTTGACCGACCCGGCCTCGCGCAGCGTCGCGCGCTTGGGCTTGTTCAGCTACGCGAAGGACAACTATTGCGCCGCCCCGACGCTCGACGACATCCGCGTGCCGATCCCCGACAACGTGACCTCGGACGCCGATGCCGACCTCAAGCCAACCGCCGACGCGATCTTGAGCAGCATCAACGCGATTCAAACGGGGGGGGGGACGCCGACCGGCGCGAGCCTGCGGACCGTCGGCAACTACCCAGGCCTCAATGATCCGAACGATCAGCGCCAGGACTTCGTGCTCTTGCTCACCGACGGATTGCCGAACTGCAACTCGGCGCTGAACGGCCAGCTGACCAGCTGCCGGTGCACCGCGGCGAACATCAGCCAGGGCACGTCCTCGAACCCGTGCCCGCAGGATCAATGTCTCGACAGAGACGGCGCCGTCGCGGCCGTCCGCGAGCTGGCCCTCAAGGGCATCAAGACGATCGTCGTCGGCTTCGGCGCCGACACCGCCACCGGCGATGGCCCCGAAACGCTCAACGCCATGGCCGAGGCCGGTGGCTTCGCGCGTGGCTGCCCGAACGGAACCAACGCCGAGTGCGGCGCCGGCGGGACCTGCAATCAGGCGAACAAGCTCTGCGACAAGAAGTTCTTCCAGGCGCAGACCCAGACCGAGCTCGCGCAGGCGCTCGCGGCGATCAGCGCCGGCATCGGCCGCGAGGCGTGCGAGTACGTCCTCGACTCAGCGCCGAGCGATCCGCGGTTCCTCGCCGTCATCGTCGACGGACAATCGCTGCAACCCGGCACCGACACCTACAACTTCGAGTCGCCCAACCGCGTCACCTTCGTCGGCGGCACGTGCAGCAAGCTGCAGAACAGCACCCCGGCCTCGCCGGTGAACGTCGAGTTCCGCATCGTCGAAGGCCTCTAGCCAACCCCTGGGGGACTGTCCCTGAAAGGGACTGTCCCCGGTCGCGACGAGGCCCAGCCCAAGAAGGCCGCGCGCCTTTCGGCTCGCTCAGTTGATCGTCGGCGTCGTGTTCGGCGCCTGCACCGGCGTCGCTTCCCACCGGAAGTCGTCGATCAGCACCGCCGAGTCGAGAATACCGTCGCCCTCGTCGAACACCATGAACGACAACGTCACCGTCTCGCCCGGCTTCACCGGCGCCGTCGTGGTCAGCCAGCCAGTCGCGCCGCCCGTGGGCTGGGAGCCGCGGAGCACCTCGTAGCCAGTGCCCTTGAGCAGGGTGACGGGCTTGGTGCAGGTGCCGGGGTAGCCCGGCGTCTGGCAGATGTCGAAGAAGCCGTTGTTCACGGTCACCGGCTCGCCCTTCGAGTCGTACGAGATGTTGCACTGCGGCGTCGCCGTGCCGGTCTTGCACTGCCCCGCCGGCAGCTTGCTCGCGTCCAGCGCGCCCGACTCGAGGACCGCGAGGAACCGGTCGTTGTACGACTTGCAGACGTACTCGGGGTACTCCGCCGAGAAGAAGTTGAACTTGAAGCTCAGGCTCTTCGCATTCTGCGGAGCCTTCAGCACGAACCGAACCTGCACCAGATCATTGGCAGTGCTGTCGGGATACGACGTCCCGCACTTCGGCTTCGAGTAGAGCGGGTGGGGCAGCTCGCTCCCGAGGTCATCACCGGGCTGCGGCGAGTAGCTCGACCGCTCGATGGTGTCGACCGCCTCCCCGCTCGAGAGCATCACGAGCTTGCTCCCTTCCTTCGGCACCCACTCCTCGCCGAACTTCGTGCGCACCTTGCGCTGCGTGGCGTTGCCGTGCACGAACTCGGCGCGGGTGACGGCGGTGCAGATGCCCATCGCCTTGGCGTAGTCGAGCGCGACGCCACCGGTCACGTTCGAGTCGCACCCCGCGAGCACCTCGTCGATCTTCCCGTCGCAATTGTTGTCGACGCCGTCGTTGGGGACCTCGACCGCGTTGGGGCCGACGAGCGGCTCGTCGTCATCACAGTCTTGCGGATACGGCGTCCCGTCCTTGTCCGAGTCCACGCCGTTGATCTGGTTGTCCACCTTACCGTCGCAGTTGTCGTCTTTCCCGTTGGCCACTTCGGTCGCGCCGGGTCGCACGTTCTTGTCGGTGTCGTCGCAGTCCCCCGCGCACACCGAATAGCCATCTCCGTCGGCGTCCATCCCGTCGTCGACCACGCCGTTGCAGTCGTTGTCGATGCCGTCACAAACCTCGGGACCGCTCGGGATGCAGGGGCCGCCGTTGTTGTGGTTGGGCGCGCCGCCGTCCGTTCCCTCTTGGAGCGTTCCGCCCGTGGTCGAAACCGGCGCCCCACAGCCGACCAACACCAGCGAAACCGCAAACAGCGAAGCGAAAAGTGCTTTCATCCGACGAGCCCTCCCGGAAGCTCGGTTGGCCCCCACACCGGCGCAGCACTATGCACAAGCGCCTACCCGCCGACAACGGCAGCCAGAGCGATTTCGCCTCGCGATTCAGGCATTTACCGTGTGTGGCAACGTGATCTTTTGTCGCACCTCTCATGGCGCGAATGCGCCTCGATTCGCCTGATGTTGCGGTCTTGCAAGGGCACGCCTAGGTTCGCGCACCCTTTCTCGGCGAGGCGGTCGATGAAGATCACCATTCTGTCGCGCTCGTCGAGCATCCCGTCGACCCGTCGGCTGGTCGAAGCCGCGCGCGCCCGCGGCCATCAGCTGCGGGTGCTCAACCCGGTGAAGGTCGAGATGCACCTCGACGGTCGCAGCGCCCACCTTTTCTACGAGCGCAAGAAGCTGTCGGCGACGGACGTGGTCATCCCGCGTATCGCGCAGTCCATCACCCACTACGGGCTGGCGGTGGTGAACCAGTTCGGGATGCGCGGCGTGCCGCTGATGAATACGGCGCAGGCGATCGCGCAGGCGCGCAACAAGATGCGCTGCCTCCAGCTGCTCTCCGCGAACGGCATCGACATCCCAGCCACGGTGATGGCGCGAGACGCCGCAGATCTGAAGGCGATGGTCTCCCTGGTGGGCGGCGTGCCGGTGCTCGTCCGCCTGCTTCAGGGACAAGAAAAGCACGGCATGATGGTCTGCGAGACGCTTCAGTCGCTCGAGGCCGCCCTCGAGGCGGTGCTCGGCCTGGGCCACAACTTGGTCGTGCAGCAGTACGTCAAGAAGACCGGGCAGGACGTTCGCGTGCTGGTCGTCGGCGGCGAAGCCATCGGCGCGGTCCGCCGGCGCGCTCGGGTCGGCCGCCTGTCGCGCACCCTCATCGCGGGCGCGCGGCTCGAAGCGACCGAGCTCACCGAAGCGCAGCGTGTCGCCGCGG
>CAZEDU010000116.1:0-13047 GCA_964511185.1 uncultured Myxococcaceae bacterium
CTCAAGAAGACCGCCGGCGTCGAGGTCGAAGACATCGCCAAGCGCCTGATGGACTACGGCTTCCACGCGCCGACCATCTCGTTCCCGGTCGCGGGCACGGTGATGGTGGAGCCCACCGAGAGCGAGGCGAAGGGCGAGCTCGATCGCTTCTGCGAGGCGATGATCGCCATCCGCGAAGAGATCCAGGAGATCGAAGACGGCAAGCTGCCGCGCGACGACAACCCGCTCAAGCACGCGCCGCACACCGCCGACGTCGTGGCCGCCGAGAAGTGGGAGCGGCCCTACTCCCGCGAGAGGGCCGTATTCCCGACCGCCGGAGCGCGTCAGTACAAGTTCTGGCCGTCCGTCGGGCGCGTCAACAACGTCGCCGGCGATCGCAACCTCATCTGCACCTGCCCGCCGCTCGAGTCCTACGCCGCCTGAACAAAAGGGGGACCGTCCCCAGCGGGGACTGTCCCCGGCCGTCCCAAGGCCCAGAAGCTCCCTATGCCCGCGCCGGCTCGACGTGCACGACCACGTCGACCACCTGAGGGAACCGCTGACCGATCGCCCGTTCCACCCCGTCGGCGACCTGGTGCGCGTGGGCAGTCGTGAGCGCCGGGTCGACCTCGATGATCAAATCCACGTAGACCGAGTCTTCAGTGCCTCTGCTGCGAATTCCGCGCACCGACCTCACCCCTCGAATCTGAGAGGTCACCTCCGCGACGAGCTTCGGCTCCAGCCGTGCCTCGTCCGAAAGGATCAACACCGCGCCGCGAACGATCCTGTACGCCACGACCGCGACGAACCCCATCACGATCAACGCGACCACGCCGTCGGCCCAGGCGAACCCCAGCCACACGAACAGAATCGACATCAGCACCGCGCTGGTCACGAACACATCCGACAGCGTGTGCCGCGCGTCGGCGATCAAGAGGGAGCTCTTCAGCTTCTTCCCGTACCACCGCTCGACGCTCGTCACGCCAATGTTCACCACCAAGGTCGCCACCATCACGATCGCCATCTCAGGCGTGACAGTGGGGTGCACGTCGTTCACCAGCGAGTGAAAGGCCATGCGGCCCAGCTCGAGCATCCCGACGCCCACCATCGCGCCGATCGCCAGCGACGCGAGCGACTCGAACTTGCCGTGCCCATAGGGGTGGTTCGCGTCCGCCGGGCGCGCGGCGACCGACATCGCCACGAGCCCGATGATGTTCGAGCTGCCGTCGATGAATGAGTGCAGCCCGTCCGCCGTGACCGCCGCGAACGACGCCCAAATCCCGACGAACAGCTTCAGCGCGGCCACCGCCCAGTTCGCGAGCAGGATGACGAACAACACGCGGCGCACCGCGCGCGCTCGGCTCGTGGCATTCAAGGTCGCGGCCATGAGCGGATCAAAGACCTCAGTTCGCTCCGCGGAACAGGCGCATCCGCGGGCCGCCTTCCATCTCGAGGTAGAACCCGAACGAGAAGCGCACCGTCTGATCCCCCGACATCAAGCCGGGCGGCGGGTTGGGGAAGGGCTGCGCCTTCTCGAAGGAACGAATCGCCTCCAGGTCGAGGAAGTCGAGCCCGCAGCTCTTCTCCACGAAGATGTCCGTCACGCGGCCTTGCGGGCTCAACGTCACGTTCACCACGGTGTAACGGTCCCGCCCGCCGTAGATGTTCAGCGTCGGGTCGCGTTGCCGCAGCTGGGTGAATGGGTCCCAGTGCATCCCGACGCTCTGCTTCACGCGGTTGAAGAAGCTCGAGTACTTCCACTCGCGCGTGTTCAGGTAGGTGCCGTCGCCCTCCTCGACGTCCTTGAGGTGATCGTTCGGCGCGGCGCCGGAGAGCTTGTCCAGCACCGCCATCGACGGCACCAGGTTCACCACGCCGGGTGTGCCCTTGCGTCCGGCCGAAGACTCCTCGGCGCCTTCCGCTCCGGCCCCCGGCTGAATCTTCAACCGGTCGGAGTTGCCCACCACCTCGTTGCTCTCGCTGCGGTTCTCCACCTGCGCCCCGGGCCCGACGCCATCGGTCTTGAGCGCGATCTCCTGGCGCCCCTTCACGTCGGGCACCTCGAAGGTCGCCTTGCCTTCGTTCGCGTCGCGGAGCGGCCGGTCGTCGTCGCCCAAGCCGTTGTTCCCGGCGATCTGCGCCTTGTCGGCGTTGCCGTTCTCCGCGCCCTGCTGCGGCACCGTCGACGACCGCTTGGGCATCGCGTTCCGATAGAACGCCGTCTGGTCCTTCGACCGCGTCTCCTTCTCGACCTTGTTCGAGCTCTCGGCCAGGTACTTCGCGTCGTCGGACGCCTCGCCGTTCCCCGGCGCGACGTCGACCACCTGACCCTCCGGTCGCTTCTCGGGCTTCTTCTCTTTCGGCTTCTCGGCGACGGGGCGCGAGCGGCTCGGGCGCGCGTCGTCGCTCGGCGTGGCCTGCCCCCGGTTCTGCGCCCACTGCTGCGCGTCGATCGGCCGCAGCGACACGGCCTTGGGCGGCGACCGGTAGCGTTTGCCCCCCGGGACGTTCACCTGCACGAAGGACGAGAAGATGAGAAGGCCCGCGAAGACGAAGTGCAGCGCCACGGCGATCGCCGTCGCGATGACCGCACGCGAAGCGCCCCCGCCTCGACGGGGGGCTCTGGGGCCCCTGTTCGGCACGGCGCTCATTCTAACGCCCCGTCACATCCGCTGGCTCGACCAGCCGCGCGCTCCCGTTCGGTGGGAGCGCTTCGAAAGATGGCGACGTGGGCCGCCCCGCTCAAGCCTGCCCGCCTGCCACTGCGGTGGGTACGACATGTCGGGCGGACTGGCGTTCCAAGCGCGCGAAATCAGAAGCCGACTTCAGCGCGAAGCACGAGCGAGCCGCTCGGCCGGTGGGCCACGAGGCCTGTCCCAAAGGGGGCCAAGGTGCCCATCGCGTGATCGAGCTGGAGCAGCACCCGCGCGTAAGGCCGGAGGCGGTAGCCGATCACGCCGGCGAGGTTGGTCGCGCGGGGCGCGGGCCACGGCGCGGCCTGGGTATCGGGCGCGTAGAGCTCGTACCGGGCGCCCCACACGAGCCCGAACGGGAGCTCGTGCGTGAGCGCGGCGGTCCAGCCGAGCTCGCGCAGGTCCCGGCCCAGGGCGATCGGGTCCGCGACGACGAACGCGCGATCCATGTTGAAGCCGCGAATCACCTCGCCAATGAAGACCAGCTCGCCCAGCCGCGCGGACTTCACGAACGCGCGAAGATCGGCCCCGAGCGCGAAGCGTCGGAAGTCCTGCGAGCGCTCGCCGCCGGTCGCCGCGTGGAACCCGCGCCCTTCGAGCCCGGACGCGCCGAGCTCGAACCCCAGGCCTCCCGTCTCGCCGAACGCCACCGCCAGCCGCCCGACCCAGTCCTTGGCGCGGTTGGGATCTTGGCCAGGGAAGGAGCGCGTCCCCACGGGCTCCCCGTTCATCGCGCCGACCTCGTAGCGAAAGAAGCCGAGCGCGCCCATCAGCCGCACGCCCACGTCGTAGTCGCCGGGGAACAGCGCGCGCGCCACCAGCGACGGCTCGAGGAAAAGGCGCTGGCGCACCAGCTGCCGGACGTCGAAGCCGAACGGGGTGCGAATGAGCCCGCCGGTCAACATCACGAGCGGCGGCGCATCGGTGGGTTGCCAGCGCGCCGACGCCTCCGCCGAGATGACCCGCACCTGAGGTCCGCGCGCCGTGTTGCCGTCGATCTCGATGCTCGCCGAGACGATGCCTTGATCCCCGGCGAGGCGGAGCCGACCCCGCCGGAGCACGAACATCTGCTCATTGATGCCCGAAGACGAATCGTCCAACAGCACCGCGTCGAACTGCACGAACCCCGACGCGGTCATCGCGACCCGCGGCGCCGCGATCTCCACCGCCGGCGCGGGCTCGGGCGCCGCGGTGGCCGCGGGAGAAGCGGAAGGCTCCGGGGTGCCGGCATCGACGGCCATGAGCGGCACGCCGCCATCCACGTCTTGCGCCGACGCGCCCTCTGCCAGGAGCGCGAAGCAAACGAGCGCAGACCGTCGAAGGGAACGCACGAGCGAATGAGACACGCGCGCAACGGCTCCGCGCAATGGTGCCCCAGACCGGCTGGAATCTTCCAAACCCGTCGCGCGGATTGCGCACCCTCGCGCAGATGCCCGCCGATCTTTTTTCGCGCTCAGTAGATGCGCGAGACCTGCGCACCGTTGAAGTAGTGCTGCAGGATCTGCCGGTAGCGCTGACCCGCCTCCGCCCGGCCGATGGCGCCGGTCTGGCACAGGCCCACGCCGTGTCCCCAGCCGCCGCCGACGAACCGCCAGCCGACCAGCTCGCCGGCCGCGTCTTTCTCCGCGGACACTTCGAACATCGCGCTGTTCAGCATGCCGAAGAGCCGCCGGATGTTGAGCTCGCCGCGCACCTGCGTTGCTCCCCGCTCGCCCGAGACGGTGAGCAGCCGCGCGCGCCCCGAGACGCCGCGCTCGGCCACCGACAGCGCCTGCACCGGCCCGACCCCCAGCGAGGCGGTCAGCGCGTTCACCTCGTCGCGGGTGAAGCGCTTCTCCCAGCGGAACTTGGTCGGCTGCGCGAACGACGACAGGCGGCACGCCGCGGGCACTTCGGCGCTCAAGAAACGCGACAGCTCGCTCGGGCTCACCTTGCTCGCGCGGCCCGGGAGGATGTCGGGGCGGCCCCGGAGGCTCGCGTTGGGCGGCGTGCCCCAGACGATCTCGTTGTGCTCGGTGTGGCCGCCGCACACGGCGCTGTAGACCGAGTCGACCAGCCGCCCGTCGCGCGAGAAGAGCGCCTCGCCCCGCGTCGCCTCGACCGCGGCGTTCGTCGTGGGCGCCTCTCCCGTGAGGCCGCGGTAGACCGCGCAGTGCTGCTCGGAGCACAAGAGGTACGGGTCGGCCAGGTGCTTCAGGCCGATCTTCGCCAACACCTCGCCCCGCGCCGTGACGGCTTGGGCCTTCAGCGCCTCGGCCGGCGCGCGCGCGAAGATCTCCGCCGGCACCAGCCCCTTCAGCAGGTCCTCGAGCGAGACCACGTTGATCGCCGCGAGCGCGCCGTGGCGATCGACCGCCACCTCGAGCGCTCCCCGGTAGCTGCGATCCTCGAAGTTGTGGAAGTCGTACCCGACGCCGTACTCGACGCGCCGCACGTCGATCGCGTGCCCGTCGAGCGGCTCGACCTCGATCACGTCCTCCGCCAAAGAGATAGAGCTGCCGCGGCCGTCGAACAGCTCGAGGATCGCGCTGGCCGGCGCGGTCACCTCTTCGAACAGCGACGTCCGCGTGCCGTGCTGTCGAAGGAGCTCGGCCTGACGCTCGGCCACCGCCGGACCGTCGAGCGCCTCGTCGAGCAGCAGCAAGTAGCGCCGGTTGTCGATCACCTTGCCCGCGATGCCGTAGAGCGCGCCGAGCGTGTGCACCCTCGTCTTCAGCCCGCGGGCCTCCCACTCCTTCTGCGCGGCCTTGAGCCCGGCCTTGTCCTGAAACACCAGCTCGGCGAGCTGCACGTGCGCCCGGGTGGCGGCCGGCTTCCCGCCGCGGGCCCGCACCGTCCACCTCGAGCCCGGCGCGGCGTCGACCTCCTTCGGCACCGGGCCCGCGAGCCGCATGCGCAGCCGCCCGCGCGAGGAGAAGTGGACCTCCTGCGCGCCCTCCATCAGCCGAACGGGGATGAGCGGGTCGCCGCGCCGGAAGTCGAGCCGCTTGGCGCCGAGCAGCTCGCCCGGCGGGGGCAGGTTGTCCGGCGCGACCTCGCGGACCGTCGCCTCCGGCGGCCCCGCATCGACCTGCGGCGGCGCACCTGCATCGGGCGTCGAAGCGCTCGGAACCGCGACCACCACCGGTCGGCCACCCGTGGGGACGGCGCGCGTGCAGCTCCAGGCGACGACCAGCGCCCCGAGGACGAGGGTGAAACGCACGGCGCCAACGTAGTTCAAAAGAGAAAGGCCCGGCGCTCCATTCGGAAGTGCCGGGCCTTGAGGCGCCACCCGGATTCGAACCGGGGAATGAGGGTTTTGCAGACCCTTGCCTTACCACTTGGCTATGGCGCCAAGCCTTGCGAGACGCGGGCTTATAAGCAGCAGCCGCCGTCGGGTCAACCGCGTCGGGGAGCAGTGAACAGCGGTCCGCGGACGTTGTTCGGTTCGCTTCAGGCCGCTGGGGCGGCGCTCGACAGCGGGGCGATGATCAGGAAAAGCATGGCGCGCACCGCAGCAGTGCGTTCGGTCGTTCGCTCCAGGGGGACCAGGCGAGCTGCCGCGTCGAACGATGGGGGGCTTCAAGAATGGGACCGGGTCAGCCGGCAGTTGGGTCGTTGGAGGCTTTGATGACGATTCAGTGCTGCGAGCTGCTCGCCCGGCTCGGAGATGACGAAGTCCTAATCCTCGACTGCCGAACCGACGACGAATGGAACGAGTTCGAGTTCCACATCCCCGGCGCGCTCCACATGAGCCTGTCCGACTTGGCCGAGCACGCCCACGTGCTGCCAGATGACGAGCTCATCGTGCTCTGCGGCTGGGACCGCGACGGCGCCGACGCCCGCCGCGCCCACCGCTTGCTGCAGATGCGCGGACGCGACGCGCTCTGCCTCGAGGGCGGCCTCCGCGCCTGGGTCGCCACCGGCTACCCGACCGAAGGGCACCACGGCGACCGGCGGGTGGGTGACCCTGTGGCGGAAATGAGATAGAGCGCGCCCCGTTTCTCATTCGAAACGAGGAAGGGCAGCGACATGTCGAAGTTAAGGGCGGTGCTGATCGGCGCCACCGGCTTGGCGGGCCAGCAGTTCATCGCCGCGCTCCGGAGCCATCCGTTCATCGAGCTGACGGGCCTCGCCGCGTCGCCTCGCTCCGCCGGCAAGTCGTACGCGGACGCGCTCAAAGCGCCCAACGGCATGATGGGCTGGTTCCTGACCGAGCCGCTGCCCGCCGAGATCGCCCGCATGAAAGTGGTCAGCGGCGCGGACGTCTCCGGCGCTGACTTCGACCTGGCCTTCTCCGCCGTCGAAGCCGACGTGGCGCGCGAGCTCGAGCCCAAGCTCGCTCGGCACATCCCGGTCATCTCGGCGGCCAGCGCGTTTCGCTACGACGACGACGTGCCCTTGCTGATTCCGCCGGTGAACGCGAGCCACTCGGCGCTGATCGCCGCGCACCAAAAGAAGCGCGGCACCCAGGGCTTCATCGCGCCGATCCCCAACTGCACCACCACGGGGCTCGCGGTCACCCTCGCCCCGCTCGAGGAGGCCTTCGGCGTTCAGGCGGTGGTGATGACGTCGCTCCAGGCCGTCTCGGGCGCCGGCCGGTCGCCGGGCGTCATCGGCCTCGACATCATCGACAACGTCATCCCGCACATCAGCAAGGAAGAGGGCAAGGTCGAGGTCGAGACCAAGAAGATCCTCGGCGCGCTCGCCGCGGGCAAGGACGGCATCGCGCCGCACGCGATGAAGGTCTCCTGCACCTGCACGCGCGTGGCGGTGCTCGAAGGGCACACCGAGACGGCCTACGTCTCGCTGAAAAAGAAAGCGTCGCCCGCCGAGGTCGCCGCGGTGATGCGCGAGTGGCGGGGCGCCGCCGCCTCACAGAAGCTGCACAGCGCGCCGCCGCGTTGGATCGAAGTGCTCGACGATCCGTTCCGCCCCCAGCCGCGCCTCGATCGCGACACCCACGGCGGCATGGCGACCAGCGTCGGCCGCATCCGTGAAGACACGGTGCTCGAGAACGGCATCAAGTACGTGCTCGTGTCGCACAACACGAAGATGGGCGCGGCCAAAGGCGCGGTGCTGGTGGCTGAGCTGCTTCGGGAGCAAAAGATTCTCTAACGCCGCGGGCGTCGAAGTTGTGGGCCACGCGCCCAAGATTCACTAGTGTGCTGCTGGATTCGGCAGTCAAGGAGACCAAGTCATGGCCTATGTGGTCGCTGAGCCCTGCATCAAGTGCAAGTACACGGACTGCGTCGAGGTCTGCCCGGTGGACTGCTTCTACGAGGGGGCCAACTTCCTCGTGATCCACCCGGACGAGTGCATCGACTGCGGCGCCTGCGAGCCGGTGTGCCCGACCAAGGCGATCTTCCCGGAGTCTGACCTGCCAGAGAAATGGGCCGAGTACACGGCGCTGAACGCCGAGTACGCCACCAAGTGGCCGAACATCGCCGAGAAGAAGGACGCGCTGCCCGAGGCCGAGGAGTTCAAGGACAAGGAAGACAAGCGCGCTTTGTTCGACCCGAACCCGCCGGCGTAGCGGCTCTTCAAGCAGTCAAGAGTGCCCGAAGCTTGATTCCCCGGGCGCTCAGCTCCTCGCGCAACGCCGCGAGGGAACGGTGGGCCGGCGCGGCCCCGGAGCGGATGATTCGGAGGCTCACCTCTTTGGGGCCTACCCGCTCCATCTCGACGCGTGAGAACGCGCCACCTTCGAGCGTCAGGGTAAGGCCGGGGCGGCCTGCGCGAACGAAGGCTTCCACCCGCTCGACCATCGCCAGCAACGGGTCGGTACGTCGCGCTGGCGTCATGCCCTGCGCCCGGCCCAAAGCCGCCGGGCTTTGCTCCGCGCGCCCAGCCGGCGGGAGCGGCGCAGGCTTGTCGGACGAGGGAAACGGCGCCTCCTTGGACCGGGTGTCCCGCACCGTCGAAGCGGGCGCCTCAGGCGCGAGCTCGCGTCCGATCAGCTCGACGAGTCGGTGGCCTTCTCGCTGCTCGTTTCGCTCCAGCCCTTCGCGCCGCTCGACCCCCTGCTGCGCCGCCTGAACGTGCATCACCGCCCGCGCGTGCCGCTGCGCCAGCGCTGGGTCGGCGTGAAGGCCGGTCCTGTGGACCGCCTTCCAGGCGTGGGCGAAGGGAAGGGTTTGGGGGGCTTTGGCTCGCTGCGGGCTGGGAGGGACCTGGCGGACGTTCATGCTTCGAAACGAAGCAGCTGCCGTGCCGTGCCCGCGCTTTGGGGCTGGCTTCGCCTCGTCCCGCTTTCGAGACGCTTCAGTGTCTAAAGCCGCCGGGCTGAGACGCCGGCTGCGAGGTCAGATCGTTCACGGCGAAGGGACATTGCTGTGCGGCCCCCGCCGGAGCCAGCAGCGCCCCCTTGCTCCAGTCGCGATCCTCGAACAGCAGGGCCTCGCGCACCTCGAGCTGCGACACCCCCCGGCTCATCTCCCAGAACTGGCCCACCACCTTCATTCGCTGACCCTTGGGGAGCTTGGAGAGGTCCACGTACTGCTTGGGCGCGAGCACCGCGGTGATGCGCAGCTTGGGGCCCTTGGGTTTCTTCTCGATCAGCTCGAGCATCGGGTCGCCCTGGGTCGGCGGCTTGGGCGCGGTCCACTCGAGCACCGCGGTCGCAGCGACCTCGCCCCCCGCGCGGCGCCTGGCGGGCTGGACGTCCTTCAGGTGAAGCGGGCCCCAGGCGATGCTTCGGAGCAGATAAGTGTCACGGAAGTCCCGCAGCGCGGTCTGCTTCGCCAGGCTGTTGGCCTTCACCACCTCTTCGTCGTATCGGGCCAAGAGCGTGGGGAGGTTGAAGTAGAGGCTGTCGATGGGCTCGACGCCCTCCTGCAGCCGGCGCAGCTTCCCCATGTCGATGGTGGGCAGCGCGGGGTTGATCGCCTCGGCGGTCGCCATCCACCCGTCGGGGAGCTTTCGATCGAGCAGCACCCGCCGCACCATCGCCGCCAGGAAGTTCGCGGCCGGGAACCGCGGGGTGCTCAGCTGGGTGTTCACCGCCTCGAGCAGCAGCGGGTCCACCGTGAAGTTCTCATCGCGCTTGTGGAAGGACGGCCCGGCCTCGGCGAGCGCGGTGAGCAGCCCCCGCAGCAGGTGCGCGCAGTTGGGGTCGGCGGTGCCTTCGTTGAGCGCCCGGTACACGCGCGAGCGCAGGAAGCGGCGGTCGACCTCGCTCTCTTCGTACACGGGGGGCTTGCCGCTGCCGAACAGCACGTCCTTCTGCGCGAAGGCGGGCAGGGAAGTCAGAGCACACAGGGCGAAGAGCGTCGAGCGAAGGGAGAACATGAGAAAGCGCCTCGAGAGGCTACCACGCCCCCACGCCGCGGTTATTCGCGGGGGCCCCGGACGGCCAGCCAAAGCGCCAGGATGACGGCGAGGCTCTCCACCCCCGCCGCGACGCCGTACAGCCGGTGGCCGCCGACCGAGTCGTAGAGCACGCCCGAGGCGGCGAACCCGATGACGCCGCCCAGGCCGAAGGTGCACGCCACGAAGAGCGCCTGGCCGCTGACCCGCAGCGCGTCGGGCACCAGGCGGGACACCTGGGCGATCGCCGCGACGTAGAAGGCGCCGAACGACAGCCCGTGCAAGAGCGACAGCCCGATCAACGGCCACGCCTGATCGAGCAGCGCCATGCCCAGCCAACGCGCCACGCTGGCCGCGAAGGCGACGACCAGGACCCAACGCGGTGAGAAGCGGGCCTCGAAGGAAGGGTAGAGGAGCATCACCGCGACCTCGGCCGCCACCCCCAGCGACGCGGAGAGCCCGACCACCCACGGCCCGTGGCCCAGCGCGGTGGCGTGCACGGCGAAGAACGCGTGGAAGGGCGCGCCGGCGATCCAGTGGAGGGCGGTGCTGGCGAGCAGCAGCCGCAGCGCGGGGAAGCGCAGGAGCGCGAGGCCGGCGAGCGGGTGGAGCCGCTCGAGCGGCTTCGCCGACGGATCGCGCACCCGGAGGCTGACCAGCAGGTACCCGGCGATCAGGAAGACCACCGCCCAGACCACGGCGCGGTCCAACCGCGTCACCACCAGGCCGAAGACGAACGCGCTGACGATGAAGCCCAACGAGCCGAACAGGCGCAGCCGCGCGTACGCACCGCCGGTCCGCCGCACGTGCCGCAGCGTCAGGCTGTCGATCATCGGGGTGACGGACGTCGTGAAGAACGCGTAGGCCGCGAGCGCCAGCAGCAAGGGCGCGAACTGCTCCGTCACCGTGAGCGGCAGAAACGACGCGAGCGCCCCCAGCGCCAGCGCGGTCAGGACCTTGTCGGGACGACCGGTGCGGTCCGCCACGTACCCCCAGAACACGGGCGCGACCATCGCGAGCAGCGGGCTGACCGCGAGCAGCGCGCCGATCTCGGTGGCGCTGAGCCCCAAGCCCTTCAGGTAGCCCGACAGGTACGGCTGCGTGACCCCAATGGTCATGAAGTACGCGAAGTAGAAGGCGGCCAGCGTCGCGGCGCGCGGCCCGCTCGTCGTCACCGCGGCAACCCGAGGCGGTTGGCCGCGTCCGGCAGGTGGGCGCGGAGCAGCTGCGCGAGCTGGACCCCGTCGATGAGCTCGACAGGCGAGCCAGCGGAGATCAGCCGCGCCTCATCCGAGAACGTGCCGGGACAGACCACCACGGCCTTGGCCCAGCTCTCGCCGCGCGCGGTGTCGAGCGCGGCCTGCACCTCGGCGCTCTGCACCGCCCCTGCCTCGGGCGCCAACACGCAGCGCACGTAGATCTGCTGCCCGGTCACCGGGGTGGGGTCCTGCATCGACAGATCGATGCGCCCCGGCTGCTCGGACCGCGCGGTGGTGGTGAAGCCGAGCTCCGAAAAGAGCCGCTCGCTGATGCTGCCGAGCTCGGACAGGGTGAGCTTCGTCAACCCCGAGAGCTCGTCGGGCAGCCCCGCGGCCTGAATCGTCTCGGTCGGCCCACCGCGCGCGAAGAGGGCGAGCGACAAGAAGAGAATCAGCAGGACGACCCCCGCGAGGAGCAGCGGACCCATTTTCGACTGGCGCGTCTAGCACAACGAGGCTTAGTTTCAGGTTCACCTTCAGATGACGACACCATCGACCCCCGTCACCATCGTCCCGATCAAGGGCGAGGCCGAGCTGATGCAGGCGCTCGCCATTCGGGAAGTCGTGTTCATCGAGGAGCAGCAGGTCCCCGAGACGGTCGAGCGCGACGCGGAAGACGCCAAGGCGTACCACGTGCTCGCCATGCAGGGCGGCCACGCGGTAGGCACCGGCCGCCTGGTCATGCTCCCCAGCCCGCCCGAGGGCGAATCCGGCGTCTGGGCGCAAGTGGGCCGCATGGCGGTGCTGCAGTCGAACCGCAAGGGCGGCATCGGCTCGCTCTTGATGAACGCGCTGGAAGAGGAAGCGCGGCGCCGTCGGGTGCACGGCATTTTGTTGCACGCGCAGCTCGCTGCGATGGACTTCTACAAGCGCCATGGCTACCAACCGCACGGCGCCGTGTTCGAGGAGGCGGGGATGCCGCACCTCCTCATGAAGAAGAAGCTGTAACCCCCCTTCGGAGGAACAAATGAAGCTCTCGGAGAAGCTGGCTCAAGTCATCGCGGAACGTCACCTGCTCAAGCACCCGTTCTACCAGGCGTGGTCGGAGGGCCGGCTCGACCGCGAGATCCTCCGCGACTACGCGGGCCAGTACTTCACCCAGGTCGACTCGTTCCCCCGCTTCCTGTCGGCGGTGCACAGCGGGTGCCCGGACATCTCGGCGCGCAAGGTGCTCCTGCAGAACCTGGTCGACGAAGAGCTGCACGGCACCGACCACCCCGAGCTGTGGATGCAGTTCGCCGAAGGGCTGGGCGCCAAGCGCGAGGAGGTGCGCGCCGAGACGCCGCTGCCCGAGACCCAGGCGATGGTCGACACCTTCTTCGACCTGACCGAGCAGTCCTGGAAGGACGGCCTGTGCGCGCTGTACGCGTACGAGTCGCAGGTGCCCGAGGTCTCCAAGTCGAAGATCGACGGCCTCAAGAAGTTCTACGGCGTCCACGATGCGCGCACCCTGGCTTTCTTCAAGGCGCACATGCACTACGACGTCGAGCACTCCCGTCAGGTCGCGGACCTCATCGACCTGCACGCCGACGAGGACGCCGCCATCGCCGCCACCCGCCGAGCGGCCGACGCGCTGTGGGGCTTCCTGGACGGCATGTGCCGCAAAGCGGGCATCTCCTGCGCCATGGCGTAGGTCCGCTCGCGTCTGACACAGAGCTGCATTAAAGGAGCGGCGGGCCCATGGCTTTGCCGCTCCCTTCATTGATCCTGCTGAGCTTGGCCGCCTTTGGCACCGCCGTGCTCGTGTTGGGCCTGGTGGGGCTGTGGCGGATCAAGCGGACCGTGCTGCCGCCGGTCGAGCGCTACCCGAGCTTCTCGCTCATCAAGCC
>CAZEDU010000116.1:13057-16142 GCA_964511185.1 uncultured Myxococcaceae bacterium
GCGGCGCAGATCGAAGCGATGGCGCGCGCCGGTGCGGGGCTCGACGACGAGCTTCAAGAGAACCTCGAGAGCCACCTGAACCTGGACTACCCGGGCGAGTACGAGATCCTGCTCGGCGTTCGCTCGGAGAAGGACGCGGCCTACCCGGTGGCGAAGGCCTTCGCCGACGCGCACCCGGAGCGCGTGCGCCTGGTGCTCCAGCAGGGCGAGCCCGGCCACAACCCGAAGGTCAATCAGCTCATCACGCTCACCCGCGAGGCCCGCCACGAGCTCATCGCGAGCACCGACTCCAACGTGCGCGTGCACCCGACGCTCTTGCGCGAGCACGCCGCGCTCCTTCTGGATCCGAGGGTGGGGCTCACCAGCCACACCTTCACGGGCGTCGGGGAGCAGCGGCTGGGCGCCTTGCTCGACAACATGACGCTCTGCTCGTTCTGCGCGACCAACATCGCCGCGGCGAACGCGCTGTTCGGGCTCGACCAGATCGTCGGGAAGTCGATCGCCATGCGCCGCTCGGTGCTCGCCGAGATCGGCGGCTGGCACGAGGTGAAGGACGTGCTCGCCGAGGACCAGCGCCTGAGCGTGGCGCTCCGGAAGCTCGGCCTGCGCACCGCGCTCGGGCCGACGTCGGTGCAGAACGTTCAGCGCACCCAGCGCTTCGCCCAGTTCTGGGGCCGGCACACCCGCTGGGCGATGATTCGCTTCCGCGTGCTGCAGCCGGTGGTGCTGCTCGAGCCGATTCAGAACCCGTTCGTGCTCGGCCTCGCGGCGCTCGCGTTCGCGCCCCAGTCGGTGGCCGCCTGGGTGGGCATGGCGGCCACGGGGATCGGCTCCATCGTCATCACGCAGCTGAGCGCGCGGCTCACGCGCGGGTACGGCTTCAAGTGGTACCAGCTGCCGCTGGTGCTGGTCCGCGACGTGGCGTTCCTCGCCATCTGGGCGAGAGGCGCCACGATGCGGTGGGTGACCTGGCGCGGAAACCGGCTGCAGGTGCTCGCGAAGACGCGGCTCGCCAACCCCGACGCCTTGGCGCGCGCGCGGAACATTCAAAGGCTGAGCGGAGAGCACCGGTTCGGCGGCAAGCGGCGTTGACGGCGTCACTCCGCCGGGAGCGCCGGCGGCTGCTCGAAGAAGATGAGCGTCTTGGTCTGGCTCCCGTCTTCGATGTCCAGACAGGTGATCTCACCCGCTTCCGACAACCGCGCGTAGATCCGCTCGGGCTGAATGATGCGGTGGTCCACCTGACCTTCGCTGCCCAGGTCGAGCTCGATGGTCCCCTGGGTGGCGCCCTTGGTGTTGAGCGCGATCGAACGGAGCCGAACGGCGCGCGCCAGCACCTGGTCGCCCAGGCTGCGGCTCACCAGCTCGACGCGCACGCTGCGATCGCGCACCTGCGCGTCGAGACGGCTGAGGTAGCTCGGCCACTGCTGCTGCGAAATCTCGATGGTCCGCTGTGTCATCGGCATCTCCTCTCAAGGCCCTTGGTTGTCGCGCGGCACCTGGCTCGCTTGGCCCAGCTCGCCGGCGAACAGCACGAGTAGATCGTCCAGCGACACCAGCCCGGTCAGCACGCCGTCGTCCGTCACGATCGGCAACCGCCGGACGCCGCGCTTGCGCATCTGAACGACGGCCCCATCGATGGCGTCCGACACGCGGGCGATCAGAAGAGGGCTCGTCATCACGCTCGACGCCGAGACGAAATGGGGATCGATGTCTTTCGCGATCACCCGGCACACGATGTCGCGGTCGGTCACGATGCCCAGGGGCGCGCGCGACGGAGAGACGACCACCACCGCCCCGACGTGATGCTGGAGCATCCGCTCGGAGATCTCACTCACGGTGGCGTCGGGGAGTACGGAGACGATGGGCTTGCGACAGAAACGTTCGAGGGACATGTCGTTTGGCTTCAGCAAGGGACGTGCCTCTGAAATGCGCACGCGTGGGGCCGCGGACAAGCGCAACGGTTGCGTTCACGGCGCTCCTGCGCAATACGCGCGGCTCGCGCTTCTCGACGCAAATCATGTCTAGCTTTGGGTAGACCTCGCTCGAGGTCCTGCACGGGGTGACGGGATGGAGCTCAAGGTTTTCCTGGGTACGGCCGGAGCGGCGTGGGCCGCCAGCTTCTCGAAGGCGCTCGGAGCCATGCTCGGCAGGTGCGAGATGGAGCGCTTCCCCGATGGCGAGCTCTGTGTCCTGGTGCAAGAGGACGTGCGCGGCGCGGACGTGGTGGTGGCGCTGCCTCTCTTCGGCGCGGACCAGCTCTTCGAGCTGCTGCTCATCACCGACGCGTGTCGTCGCGCCGGCGCGCGCACCGTGAGCGCGGTGGTGCCGTACCTGGCGTACACCCGGCAGGATCGCCGCACCAACCCCGGCGAGCCGCTGGCGGGTCCGCTGTTCGCGCGGCTGCTCGGCGTCGGGGACTTTCACCGCGTGTTCACCGTCGACTTGCACGTCGACGCGGCCGAGGGCTGGTTTCTGTGCCCGGTGGAGCACTTGAGCGCCGCGCTTCCGCTCGCCGACTCCGTTCGACCGCTGCTCTCGCCGTCGTCGGTCGTGGTCTCTCCGGACTTGGGCGGCGCCAAGCGGGCCGAGCGCTTCGCAGATCTCCTGGGGTGTCCGGTCGCGGTCATCCACAAGCAAAGGCGCGGGCGAGGGGAGGTGCTGGCCCGCACCGTCTTCGGCGACGTGAAGGACAAGTCGATTGTCGTCTTCGACGACCTCATCTCGACCGGCAAGACGCTGGAGACGGCGATCAGCGCGGTGCGAAGCGCCGGCTGTGCCGATGACATCACGGTCGTCACCACCCACGCGCTGCTCGCGCCCCCTGCGGTCGATCGTCTCCGCTCGGCGGGCATCCGCCGCCTGGTCGCGGCCGACAGCGTGCCACTGCCGGCGGGGTTGCCGTTCCCGGTGGTGTCCGTTTCGCTCGCGACGCTCTTCGCCGACGCGCTGCGCGCGACCTTCCGCTGAGGCGGTTGGGGGACTGTCCCTGGAAGGGACTGTCCCCGGGGGTGACGAGGCTCGAGGTCGACGAGTCCCCCGGTTTTAACGGTCCGGCGCGGGTTGTATTGGCCGTACCGTTTCT
>CAZEDU010000117.1:0-15742 GCA_964511185.1 uncultured Myxococcaceae bacterium
TTCATGTCGTCGCGATCGTTTTGTGGCTCAAATAATCAGGGACAGCCCCTAGAACTCGAAAAACGTGGCTTCATTCTCGAACGAACTGAACAAGGAGTCGCAGTGGGATACGCCTATCTCCCAAAAAATGACTGGCTCCGTGTTTCAGAACTCGGCATCGAATCAGGGCCTCCGAAGTGTGAGCTCAGGACGAGAGAGGCCGTGCTTAGCCAGGCTGAACAGAAGCGACTCGGCGACCGCGGGGCCCTGGGCGCGCGGCTGACTCCGAGGATGAATGGCGCGAGCATGACGGGCATCCGTATTTCATCACTTGAGTCGGGTGGTCTCCTTCACAAAGTAGGTCTCTGCGAGGGGACGTACTGGAGTCAGTTTCGGGTACACCCGTTAGCGCGAAGAACTTTGTCGATACCTTCGGCGTTCCTGCTGGAGCAAAGGTCGCGGAGTTCAAGTTGATCAGGGATGGGCAGGAGATCGTGATGAAAGTCCGGTTTCGTTGATCGTCCGCAACCTCCCATGTCTCCCGTGCGCTCGGATGGAACACCGATGGAACAAGAAAGCCCCGGACAACTGGTCCGAGGCTTCTTTCCATTCGAGAAACTGCCTATGACCCTGCCGGGATTCGAACCCGGGTTTATGCCGTGAGAGGGCACCGTCCTAGGCCACTAGACGACAGGGCCGCGCTGCAAAACGACGCGCGTTGAGTACTCGGATCGACTCCTGGAGTCAATGCCTCGGCGAGCGGACTAGCCAGCGGCCGCTTCGTCCGCGGTCGGTAGATCCTCGGGCACGCCCTCGACGGGGGCGCCCTCGGCCGGCGGCGGCGCGCCTTCCGCTGGCGGGGTCTGGCCTTCCTGCGGCGGCGGGGCGCTGCCTTCGAGCACGCCCTGGATTCCACCGGTGAGCAGCCGCGCCCAGATGCGCTTGTCGTGCTCGGCGATCTTCGCGGCCTCGAGACGGCCCATGCGGTCCTCGAACCGCGCCTTCACGGCCTCCCGCATCTTGACGATGTCCTCGGCGTTGAAGAGACCGGCGGTGTCGGCCGAGGCCACCATCTCGAGCACGGTCAGCTGCGAGCCGCCACCGCGCTCGAGCAGGTCGGAGTCAATGCCGCGCTCGATGCCGGGCGTCGCCAGCACCTTCGGCAGCAGCCGCATGCCTTCGATCGCCGCCTCGTTCAGGCCTTTGTCGTTCCCCGACAGCTCGCCCTGCGCCACGACGAACGGCAGCGCGCCGCGCAACGCCAAACGCAAGCCCTTCAGCGACTTCTCGTCGCCGCCCTTCGCCTTCGCCGTCAGATCACGCAGTCCCTCGGCGAGCGCGAGCTTCAGCCGGTCGGCGACGGCCTTCCCTTCGGGAGCCTTGCCGAGCTCGTTGATCAGGTGAGCCGCGAGCTCCGCGCCGTGACCGGCGCCGTCCTGGTCGTCGCCGCGAATCAGCGTCACCAGGCCGGACTGGAGCGCCTGGGGCAGCGTCTTGGCTTGCGCCAGCCGCGCCGTGAGCTGCTGCTTGATCGCCTCGCGCAGCTGCGGAGGCGAGTGCGTGAAGAGCCGGGCGAAGCCGCTCAACACCTTCCGGCCGTCCTTGGCGGTGGTCAGCTTGTCGAGCGAGGCGGTCAGCGCCGCTTGGACCTGCGGCTCGGCCATCAGGCCCATCTGGAACGCAGCGCGCCGGTTGTCGCGCATCATGCTGGCGAGCACCTGAACGGCGTCGTTCGCCTGCTCTTCGGAGATCTTCGTGGGGTCGGTGGGCAGCTTCTTGAAGTGCTTCTCGATCGCCGCGGCCATCGCCTCCTGGCCACGCAGCGCGAGCTGCTCGGCGCGGTTCGCCTTCGGCGGCTTGCCGCCATTCTGCGCCGACGCCGCGACGGCCTGCGCGAGCTCGGGCGAGCCTTGCCCCAGCTGCTCGACGATCTGCTGCGCGTTCGGCGCGTCCTTGAGCCCCTGCGCGACCGCGGCGACGAGCTGCGGCTGCGCCTGCGAGCTCGCGCCCTGGAAGGTCGCGACGGTCAGGTCGATGAAGCCCTTCGCGAGCTTCGAATCCTGCGACGCGGCGCCGATCTGCGTGAACACCTGGAGGTTCTCGCCGGTCGCCATCGCCTCCGCGGACGCCGGGCTCGACTTCACCTGCTTCACCAGCGCGCCGAGCAACTTCGGCGGGTTGTTCTGCATCTGGGTGAAGAGCTTGCCGATGGCGACCGTGGCCTTCTTGACCTGCGCCGGCGGCGGAGGCGGGCGAGCGGCAGCGACCGGAGCGGGACCGCGGGAGCCAGTGCGTTGGGTGGTGGCCATGTGCAACCTCGCGAAAAGTCTTAAGTCAGCAATGCTAACTCGGGTGGGTACCTCGGTTATCGCCCCAAGCCAAGCCAAGGTTGCTGAATCTCAGGCGGAAAAACCGAAGGCCGCCGGAGTCGCCTCCGACGGCCTTCTTGCTGGGGAACTAGGATTCGAAGGATGTTCTCTTCACTCTAGCGCGACCAGCAAATAACCTTCTACACAACAGCTACACAACGCTTACCGAAAACACCACCCAGCAAACGCCTTTCGGGAAGGGAAGAGCACCATGCCTCAGTGGGCCGGCACGTGGAAGGGCGGACGCTACTACCTGAACGACGAGGGGAAGCGCGTCTATTTCATCGAGCGGCGTGTGTTGGGGCAGGTTCGTTCGATCAAGCTCAAGACGCACGACCGTCAGCTGGCCCTCGGTGAACTCGCCCGATTCCTCGCTGACCCAATCGCCTTCGTAAAGCCGCCACCCGAAGCCGAGGCCCCACCCGCCGCAGTTCTCATCGATCTCGATCGGGTGAAGCTCTACATGGCGTCGATCGAAAACCGGGTCCTGGACTACCGCGAAGCGAAGCGAAAGGACCTCCACGCGTGGGCTTCGTACCGTGACGCTAAGGGGCAGCCGCTAGACCTTCGGACCGTCGACATGCGCGCCCTAAGGTCGGCCCTCGAGTCTTTCGCACCCGACCCCAAGGGGACCGACAAGCGAAAGACCGGAGCGTTCAAGCGTAGAGCGGAGAGCCTCAACTGCTTCGCGAACTTCCTAGTGGCGGAGGGCGAGCTGAAGTTTTGGAACCCGCTGCGCACGACGCCAAGTCAGAAACCGGCAGAGCGACGCGCCGAACGGGAGGCCTATTCGCTCGAGGATGTGCAGAAAAAATGGAAGTCGTTGCCCGAGGGACCAGCTCGAGATGTTCTTATGGTCCGCGCCTCGACCGGAATGCACCACACCGAAATCGAACAGCTCCACGGCTGCAAAATCTACTCAGGACCGTTGCCAGATAAGGGCGTCGGAATCCGGAAGCTCGGCGGCGATCACGAAATCCAAGGCGTGATTCAGTTCCGACAGAAGACCAAGCCGCGTCATCGGGTCAGCGTGAGTGGCGACGTGCTTGATGCCGTGTTGCGCTTGCGTGAGAGTGGTGTTCCAACGCGCAAGCAAATGTGGACTGCGTTGGCGCCGCTGGTTCCGTCGAATCTGCGCCACACGTGGGTGACTCTGTGCGGTGAAGTTGGCGAAGAAGTGACTTACAAGTCGAAGGGCATTCCACTGGACCGCATTCAGGCCATCGGTGGTCATCGCATCGGCTCGAGTATTACGGAAATGTCCTACGACAAATTACAAGTGCCGCCGATGAGCAAGCTCCCGTTCGATTGGTCATAGCGGTACGTCGTCGAGACTCCAGCCGGCGGGACCTGGAGCGTTCCGCTTTCTGGCTTTTGGGGCCTTCGGCATCAACGCGCGCTCGACACTCGCTCGATAGATTCGAAGCTCCCGGCCAAAGCGAGGCGCGCGTTCTAGAATGCCCCGCGCGAGTAGATAAAAGACCTGTCGGCGCTTGCAGCCTAAAAGCTGTGCGACCTCTTCCACGCCCATCACCATCACCTTCACCAACAACCCGCGACCGTTCCGAAGTCACGGTTCCTAGCCACGCCGACCACGGTTGATCATTCGGCGCGGATTCCTAATCACAGAGCGGAAAGCGGGGCATTACGTTGCGCCCGATTAGGGCCTTAGCCCGCCTACGAATCTCAACGACCAGTTGTCCCCGCACTGGGATGTTCGATTCAAAGTCCACCGCGTCGACCGCCTCTCTGTACATCTCGCGGAATGCAGCCTCGGCCTCCTGGCGATAGACCGAGTCGCGTGTGTAGTTCTGATGAACGTTGAAGATGGGCCAGCCGTACTCTCGAGCTCGGTCAATCCAGCTCAGCTCGGCTCGGTTCATCTCGGGCGGGCTCTGAAACCGTTCAAGGATCAGAAGCTCGGGCTTGGTTCCACCGCTAAGGAGAAAGCGGATGGCTGTGGCTAGACGAGGATTGTGGTGTGAGTAAGCACGAGAAGCCTCGACGTGACGAGCGAAGCGACTCTCAGCATCGACTGTCTTCCCAATGTAGATGGGTAGGCCCGAGCCTGGATTGATGAGCGCGTAGACGCAGTAGTCAGGGACTGATTGAGACGCCGAAGACACGTGTAGCTCCGAATCGTGTGAAGCAAACGATGTGGAGCCGACAAGAGTTGGGTTCGAGAACCCGGTATTCGGCGGAACGTCAGGGGACCCGAAGGAACCCAGCGCTATAGGTCGCCAGTATAACGCGGTCGTCGATCTTTCGCCCACCGGCTCGGCGCGACTTGGCATGACTCTTTCGATCGACATGTTGCTTACCAAAAAGCGGCGAATTGCTTGGACCACCAGTCGCGCAGCCGGGGAAACAGGCGTGCTGGTTTCGCTGTGTCTCGTGCCCACGCGGACCACGTCACGGCGAGGAGTGCGTTGATGACGTCGGATTCGTCGTAGGACCCACTCCGGCGAGTCTCATAAGGCGGCGGGATCGAAGGTAACAACTATGCATGCCCCACTTCAGAAGGCGCCTGGTCAACCAAAGCGGCCCAAAGCACAGCGTTTACGAATGACCGGAACGTGACGGGCAGCGCGAAAACCTCGTACGCACGAGCAAGCCGGGCCAGCGTCTTATCCGTGACCGAAATCGTGACGCGATTCCGGTGACCGTAGGGTTGAGCGACGCGGCGGCAGATTGATGAGTAGAGAACCGCCGGGTTGCTTTCCAGGCCTTGGGCCACCGTCTCCAAGACGTCTCGCGCGAACGATTCTGGGTAGGGTTCGAGCGCGCAAGCCACAGCGTCATCGAGGAGTAGGTAGATGGTCGAGTGGTCGGGCTCGTCGTTGAAGTACACATCGAGGGCACCCGCGAGTAGGGCGTTTAGCACCGACGCCAACGTGTACTCGTCGAAGACCTCCAAGACGCGCGCAAGAGAAACAGACGGTGTTTCGAATTCGGCGATCACGGGAACCGAAGGTACTTGCGGAGACCAGAGTCGCTCGACCATTTGGGGCATGAGCAAGTTCAACTCGTCGCGCTCGAGATACAAGCAGACTCGATTCAACCAGTCGCCCAAGACGCGTGCTTCGGTTCCGGGGGTAGCGAACCTGGTGTAGCCCCCGTTTCGAACGGACAGGTCTGGAGGTCATAGGACTGACCTAGGACCATGAGCGAAGCGAGAGACGTGAAGATGGGAGCAGTCGAGGTAATCCCGCCCATTCAACAGGGTCGGCGGCGGCGATTCGGAGCGGACGAGAAGAAGTTCTTCCTCGAGGCCGCCCAGGCGCCTGGCGAGAGCATCTCGTCGGTGGCGCGGCGCTACGGGGTGTCCCCGTCGCTTCTCTTCCGATGGCGGCGACTGCTAGACGAAGGAACTATGTCCAGCCTAGGCACTGAGGAGCCTCTGGTCCCCGAGTCGGAGCTGAAGAAGGCGGAGGCCCGCATCCGGGACCTCGAGCGCCTTCTGGGCCGAAAGACGCTCGAGAACGAGATTCTCAAGGACGCCTTCGAGCTCTCACGCTCAAAAAAACAGTTCTCGCAAAGGAGCTTGCCGCCCAAGGGAAGTACTCCGTGAAGGCCGTAGCGGAAGCCCTGGGCGTCTCCCGATCCAACCTGATGCGCGAAACCGCCCCGAGAGCTCGCGGCCCCTACGAGAAGGCGGAGGACGAGGCGCTCCTCATCCGCATCCGTCGCGTCGTCGATGAACTCAAGACGTACGGGTACAAGTTTCGGACGGCAGTTGAAAGCGCAGCTCGGCCCCCGCTTCGATCAGCTCTCCGCGGACCAGCTTCCCGGCATCAAAGACCTCATTTCGAAAGACCCCGACGCGCTGAACAAGAAGTCGATGGAGCTTGCGCTTCGAGACTTGTCCTCACCTGAGTCTGCTGCCTCAAGAGCTGCGTTCCGAAATGTGGCGGCGGTCGAAGCACCAAACCAGCTCTCTAAATGGAACGACGTACTCGACAGCCTCGACGGCCACACGGTCGAAACGAAGTTGTTCCCAATGCTGCGCGAGGAGAACAAGCGGGCGTACGAACAATCGAAGCGTTCCGAGCTCGAGAAGATTAAGACCGATGCCGCTGTTCAGAAGGCACAAGCGAAACGCGAAGACCAAGCGGCCCGAGAGCTAACGAAACAAGCGAAGAGCGCCGAGAAGGCGAAGGGGTTCTACCTCGACGGTTACGAACTTTCGCCCGAGGCGGCCCCTTCGGAAAAAGAGGCCCGAGATATCCGAGCGGCCCAGGCTTCTACGCGCACAATTCGAGAGACCATCGACGAAATTTTAGGGCTCTACGCTAAACACGGTACCGAAACCCTCCCCGGCCCGGCCCGTTCGCGAATGGAGAGCTTGGCCACGGATTTACAGCTCGCGATGAAAGGCCCAGAGCAGTATTCGCTAGGCGTCCTCACCGGGCCGGACATGGCGATCCTCGAATCCGTAGCGATTAAGCCGACGGGCGCGAAGGCCAGCATGCTTGATTTCGTCAGCGGCGATTCGAACGTACTCGAGAAGATGGCGGCGCTCAGGTCGCAGGTAGATCGACGGTTCGAGAACCGCGCGGCCAGCATGGGTTACCGGCGCAAGAAGGCCCCCGACGTCAAAGCGGCCCGTCAAGGCGCGTTCCAGGGCGAAGAGCAGGGCGCAGCGACCGTGAGAGTTACCGATGGAATCAGGACGCTCGAGATTCCCGCGGCGGACCTCAAAGCAGCTGAACGCGACGGCTGGAGGCGGGCTCAGTAATGGCTGACTGGAAGAGCCGTGCTAGGGACGTAACGAACGAAGAGCCCGCGGCCGACGACTGGAAGACACGCGCGCGGCCGGTTCGAACCACCGACGAAATGCGGGCCGAGGTGCTCCGTAACGCGCTCCCGGCCCCCAAGCAAAGCGACGCGGCCTTATCGGGCTTGGTGAGCGGTGGTCTGAAGAGGGGCTTCGATGAGCTCTCGGGCGCTACGTACGCAGGTGGCAGCTTCGTACGCGACGTCATCGGAGGCACCGGGCTAGACGAAGCATCCTCACGTCTAGCTGAGAACTACCAGCTCGGCCGCGGCACGGCTCGGCAGCAAGAGGGTGAAGAGGCCGCGGCGTACCCTAAAACTAGCCTGGCCATGGAAATTGGCGGCGATGTTCTTACGGACGCCGCGCTCGCATATGTCACCAAGGGCCGTAACCTTACCCCGGCCGGCCAAGCCCTCACTGGTGCCGTTTCTGGCCTCATGGGTTCCGACGCTGACTGGACCGACTCCAGCGCTAAGAACGTCGGGCGCGCGCTGGTAGACACGGGCGTCGGTGGGCTGAGCAGGTATGCCGGGGCGAAGGCGTTCCAAAAGCTCGGCCAATTTCTCCAAGGCCGCGTGAGCCCCAAAATCGCCGAGAGAATTTCCAAGGCCGAAGCGGACGAGCTGATCAAACAGGTCCGCGCAAAAGAGAAGGCCGTTAGTGCCGCTCGAGGTGCGTTAGGTGGCGAGACGGCTGCGGGCAAAAGGGGCCTCGACGTAATCGCAGAAGGCCTCGAGCACGCCACGCCAGAACAAACCGCCGCGGCCCGGGCGTTACTCGATTCGGAAGGCGCGCAGTCACTCCAGCGTACCGTGCTCGACAACTACCTCGAATCGACCCCGAAGGCCCTTAGCCGTATCGAAGCGGCGCGCCGAGGTCTGGAGGAGGCGAGCGCGATCGACCCGGGCAAGGCGGCCAGCGAGGCACTTCAAAACCCAATCAAGCGCCACATCCTCCCTCGCGTTCAGACCTATGCGAGTCGAGCTATCCCCGCGTTGGTGGCCGGTTCAGTCGGGTCGCAAATCGGCGGCACGGGCGGGATGCTGGCGGGCGGGGCGTTGGGTCTAGGCACGGCTGCGGTCATGGGTCGGCCCGGAACCGCCATCGCCAACGCCATGCGCACCCCGGCCGTGAGGAAACTTGGGTGGTCGCTTGTCGAGGACGCTCTTGTGAATGCGCCGCAAAAGCTCGGTCGCTTCGCAGGGCCGTTGTCGCAGAGCTCGTCGGCGATGTTGATGGACAAATATCTGACCGACAACGACGCCGAGTATGCCGAGTTGAAACGCCAGCTCTTGATCAACCACGCAGTCCCCGAAGAAGAAGGGCAGTAGAGAAGTGTTCGAGTCACTGCCGTCGAAGTCCCCGCAGTCGTCGAAGAAGTGAAACCCGAGCCGCTGACCATCATGGGCCTGGGTGTCGCTCGCGTCGTTCCCGAATCCACCACCCTCGCAATAACGTCCGATTTCTAGATGGTCGGAACGGCCCGCCTAACGCCGCGACTTCTTTCGGGCCGAGGCGCGCCGTTTTCTGGGACGTTTTTGTGAGTGTGCTTTCGGTTCGAGTTTGGCCAGCAAGCCCTCGAGCTGCTTTCGTCGCCGTTCCACCGCCTTCAGCTCGGCCCGCAGGCTGTCAGCTCGTTTCTCCGGTGCTCGCGGCTCGTGTCTCAGTGGCGGGTCGGGATTGTCGGCTTCGAGAATCTTCACCGTAACGGTGTCGCCAGCGCCGAGGTCCTTCACACCCCATCCGACGTGAACACCCGGCTCGCTGTTGGTGTCGTAGCCGCCGAGTTCGAGAAAGAGTCTCCCCGCGCTCTCGTCCTTGCGAATCACCCAGGTCAGTATCGACGAGAGGACCGCAGTTCCTTGTAGTCCGGTGCGCGCGAACTTCTGGCCGTTAATCTCGACGTCGAAGCAGATCACCCGGCCAGCTTACGCCGCAGGGTCATCTCGCTCACGCCGAATTCTTTAGAGAGCGCCGCCCACGTCACCCCGGCCGCGCGTTTCTTCTTTAAGAGGTCGACGGGAACGCGAGCGGTAGGGCGGCCGAGCTTCTTGCCTTGTCGTCGAGCCCTCTCGAGTCCGGCCTTCGTGCGGGCCACGAGCGTTTCGCGCTCCTGTTGGCTGATCCACGAGAAGATACTCACGAGAAGCGCCCGGACCGGCCCGGAGTCGCTCAACCACGGCTCGCGAATGGTGACGACCGGAACGTTGAGCGCGTCGAGTTCGAGTACCCGGCTAACACACGCGCCCATATTGCGGTCCAACCGATCCAGCGCGACGCATGCGACCACGTTGACCTGACCGCGCCTGGCGTCCTCCATGACCTTTTCGAGGACGGGGCGTTTCTTGGTTGCTGATTCGACTTCTTCGTAAACGACCGCGCTCCACCCTCGGGCCTCGGCTAACCGCATCAGATCAGCACGCTGGTTCTCCAAGGTCTGCTTGTCGGTGCTAACGCGTAGGTAGAGCGCGGCGGTCTTCATCGTTAGGCGGCCTTCAGTTTTCGTGACTTTCAGAACGGTCGAGCGGGTTTCGGATCCTCGGGCTCCAACATCGCTTGGTCCGCTTGTTCGGCGAGTTCATGGAAGCAGCGCGCCGCCATTCCGTAGAAGCGTTGTTGCATCCCGAGGGCGAGAAGATGTGCGGCGAGGTCCTGTGGCTCGAAGGCGGTCGTATCGATGGCCTGGGCTTCTCTTAGGCGTCGCGTTGCTTTGTCCCATCGATTCTCGGCCGCTTCAACTTTGGTCCACAACTCAATCAGCATCTCGTCCGTCATGTTCGTTCCCTTTGTGTCGACCAAAGGCGGCCGACCAGTCAAGTAAACAGAACGGCAGACGAATAAACAATGTGAGCGGATTGGGTTGCGGGTGCGTGCGGGTCCTCGTTGAGTGAGTTCCGGCGATTCGACGTGCTATATCGGAAGTCAATTATGGCCGCGCTGAAATGCCGGGTTTGTCGTCGCGCTGTTCGTCCAGGTGGCGCGCGCGGCTTGTGTCCGAGGCACTACCAGCAAGCCCGACGCGCCGACTCCGACCAACCAAGGAAGCTACGAGCTCCAGCAGGTGAGGGGACGAGGGTCACGGTTCGGCTAGCGCAATCGATTCGAGACGAGCTGAGACGACTGGCCAAGCGCGAACGAGTCGACGAGCCGGAACTGATTCGCCGCGTGTTGATCGAACGAATCGAACGAACGAAACGAAGCCGCGCGAAAACTCGGAGGGGGTAGTCCGGGGTTGGGGCCCCCTTTTCAAGCGGTTACGGGGTCCTCTCGCGCGTGGAAAAAATACCCGGCATGATCAACTGGTGTCCTATGCCCTCGACGAGCTGAAGCCGATTTGCGCCATCAAAGGGTGTGGCTTCCCGGCCGTTAACTTCCTCGGCACCGGGACCCAGAACAAAACAGTGGCGCACGTGTCTCGTTGGTACTGCGCTCGTCACTACTCGCAGCAACTCGACCGGAAGCGTGCCTAAGAAGAAGAGAAGGCTCGTAACCCCGCGTCCGAGTAGCCCCGATTACGTTCTCCGACATCCGGGCCTTCAGTGAACGCGGGGATTTTCGGTTTACTCGGGGTGAGGGGCTTATGCGTTCGTTCACGGAAAACTCGACCGAAGGGCACCTCTTCGTTCGCAAGAAGCTGGACTGTCCTTTGGTGGTGCCCGCGATTCCGGCACCAAAAGCGGAGCGCGTCGAACGGGCGGCAGACTCTCAGTCTCCTTCTCGGCGGAAGCCTCTCGTTTCACCGGCAGGACAGTAGGTTCCTCGGCGTGTGGCATCGAATGAAAACCCAGACGACGCCCGCGCGCTCTTGAGGGAAGGTGAACTTTGGTCGTTCTTCTTCCCAGAGCCGGCAGATGTGGCGATAGCGCTAGCAGCTGAATCCAAGGGAAGGCCTCCATCGAAGCAACCGACCGAGGCATCGCCATTCGTGCGTCCGCCAAGTTCAAGCCAAAGGAAGGACTCATTTCGAAAGTGCTCAATCGGATCGAGTTGAAATTCGGCCTCAACTTGGCGGAGATTATTGCCCGATTGCCGAAATAGTTCGAGTCAAATCAGATGCTTGCGTGTTGGGTTGCTGCGAAGATGCTAGAATTGGCATATTGGGGTTTCGAGTGTCCGGAACGCAAAAGGGGCTTCGTTTCGTGGGTAGCAGTCAGGAGGACCTTCGAGAGTTTCCGGAAGAGGTACGAAGAGTGATGGGGTACGCGCTGCATCTTGCTCAAGAGGGCGAGAAACACCCGGACGCGAAGCCGTTGCGAGGTTTCGGCGGCGCGGGCGTCCTAGAGGTTGTGGACGATTTTGATGGAGGAACGTTCCGCGCGGTCTACACGGTCAAGTTCGCGAATCGTGTCTACGTTCTTCACGCATTCCAAAAGAAATCGCGGAGCGGGATTCGGACCTCGAAATCTGACATCGACCTCATCAAAAGCCGCCTCAAGGACGCTCAGGAACTCGAGGCTTCACTAGGAAAGGCGGGCTGATCATGAAGAAACCGCAATATACCGAGAGCAGCGGGAACGTCTTTGCCGACCTTGGAGTTCATGCTCCGGAGGAAGCGAAAGCTAAAGCGGAGCTCGCGACTGAAATTTCGAAGATCATTGCTTCGCAGCATCTGAAACAGAAGGCTGCGGCGGACCGTCTCGGGATCGATCAGCCGAAGGTTTCTGCCTTGCTCAGAGGGAAGCTCGAAGATTTTTCTACTGAGCGCCTTCTTAGATTCATCACCTTGTTGGGACGGGATGTCGAGATTGTGGTCAAGGAACCGAGTCGACCAGTGCGACGCGGAGCTCTTCACGTCGTCGGCGTTTAACTCACTCCCTAACTGACCAATGCGGGCCTGGGACCGGGGCCGCCTCTACACAACGCCTACACAACATTTGATGCGTTTTCCTGCACCCCCTTGCACTGTAAGTCTGCTAAACTACTGATACTCAAGCTGGGGAACTAGGATTCGAACCTAGATAAACGGAGTCAGAGTCCGTTGTCCTGCCGTTAGACGATTCCCCAAGACCTCTACTTCTTTCCTTTTTTCTTCGGCGGCGGCTTGGGCGCCGGCTCCGTCACCACAACGTACAGGCGAACCTCATCATTCGCCTCGTAAATATTAATCCCTTCGAAGCCTCTTCCCGATGGGTTGGCGATGTGCACCGCCTTCACACCGGGTTGATTGACGATCTGCTTCCTCGGGTACTGCGCGGCCGGATAAACCGTCCGGTAATACTTGAGGGTTTCCTCGAAGTTCTGCGGCGAACGGTACCGATTCTCCGCGACCTTCTGCGCCCCGTCCGGCAACTGCGCACCGCTCACCGTCTCGCCCGCCGCCGCCAACGGCAGCAGCAACCAACCCGCCAACCACAGAGGCCGGGCCTTATAAAAACGGCCCCACAGGGTGTCAAGGCGAGCGCTCATCGAGAGGAAAAGATACGCGCGCTTCAGGCGCGACTCAAGACCGACTGCAGGCGGCTCAGGCTCTCGGCGCGGCCGATCCGCTCGAGCGTCTCGCCGATGCCGCGGCTGACGGTGCCGCCGGTCACCGCGACGCGAATGGGCTGAGCGACCTTGCCCATGCCGACGCCGGCCTTCTCGGAGATCTGCTTGATCACCGGATCGAGCGGCGCGGTGGTCCTCCGGTGGACCCGAAGCTGCACCACGCGAAGCCTGGCGGGTTGCCGAAAACGGGACGATGTCCTTCGTCCTCTCCTCTTAGGCTCAGGTCATCGTTTCATAAAACGACATGTTATGAGCCTCGCCATCTATTAATGCTAAACGATGAGGGACATGGACTACTTGCCCTCCACCGACTCATTGCGCTGCTTCTGCGAGGCGGCGCGGCTGCTCAACTTCCGCGCTGCGGCGCGGGCGGTGGCACTGACGCCCGCGGCGGTGAGCCAGCGGCTGCGTCAGCTCGAAGACCAGGTGGGAGCCAGGCTCTTCGAGCGCAACAGTCGGCGGGTATCGTTAACTCAGGCGGGCCTGGCGTTTCTTCCACGCGCCCAAGCCTCGCTCGACCATGCGCTCGAGGCTGTCCGGGCAGCGCGCGGAGACGTCGGGCCAGCACCGGTCGAGCTCATCGTCGGCACCCGCCACGAACTGGGAATGTCGTGGCTGATTCCGATGCTTCCCGAGCTGGAGAAGGCCCACCCCCAGATCACGTTTCATCTCTATTTCGGGGCGGGCAGCGACCTGTTGCAGCGGGTGCGAATGCACGACGTGCATTGCGCAGTCGGGTCGATGCGGATTTCCGATCCGCGCATTGCCTGGGCCCGCCTTCATACCGAGGCCTACGCGCTCGTCGCGGCGCCGAAGCTCCTAAAGAAAACCCCTCTGACCCGTCCCGAGCACGCGGCCAACCACGTTCTGCTGGACCTCAACGCTGAGCTGCCGTTGTTCCAGTACCTGGCCGACGCGCCGATGGGAGACCGGGTGAAGTTCGGGCGCGTGAGGCTCCTGGGCACGGCGGCGGCGGTTCGAGCGCTGGCGCTTGCGGGGGAGGGCGTGGCGATACTGCCGGAGTATCAGGTGCACAGCGACTTGAAGGCACGCAAGCTGGTGCCATTGCTCAAGAAGACAAGGCCGCAGAGCGACTTCTTCCGGCTGTACTTCCGGGCCGATGACCCGCGCCGAAGCTTGTACGAGGCAGTGGCGACGACGATGCTGGAGTTCCCGCTTAGGTGAACAAGGTCAGCAAAACCAACGAGACCCACATAGCTCCAATACCCGGTAACTTCCGTCTCTCTTGACGCCGGTGTCTGACCGTTCCAGTGCACCGCAGCGGGCAAAGGGTGAACGACCTGCCCCGGACCGTGGGGATTCGGCTCGATGTCTGAGTGGCATCTCTTCCCAATTCTTGGAAACACAGTGTTCTGGCTCGTTGGGGTACGCAAGCTCAATAGGGGGGTGAGGCTCAGTCCCGCATCCGGCTACGAGCAACGTGCAACCAAAGACAATACATTTGAACTGCGACATGCGTCTTCTCCTTGACGGCGCGCAACGTTCATCGCCATCAAAGAGTAAGTAAATCGATACTTCATGGACCTAATCGTTCATCGTTCTTGAACGATTGCCTCACGCGCGGGTGAGCGCGGACTGCAGGCGGCTCAAGCTCTCGGCGCGGCCGATCAGCTCCAGCGTCTCGCCGATGCCGGGGCTGACGGTGCCGCCGGTCACCGCGACGCGAATGGGCTGAGCGACCTTGCCCATGCCGACGCCGGCCTTCTCGGAGATCTGCTTGATCACCGGATCGAGCTGCGCGGCGGTCCACTCGGGCGCGCCGATGGCGTTGAACGCCTCGTACGCCTGCTGCAACAACGGCTTGCTCTCGGGCGTGAGGTGCTTGGCGGCGGCCTGCTCGTCGAGCTTCACGCCCTGACTGAAGTAGCTCGCGGCCTTCTCGGCCATTTCTTTCAGCGTCCGCGCGCGCTCCCGAAACGCGAGCACGATGCGCTTGAGCTTGTCATCGGCCTTCGTCTCGATGCCGAGCTCCTTCATGAACGGCACGAGCCGCTCGGCCACGACCTCGGGCGGCAGCGCCTTCATGTACTGCGCGTTGAGCCACAGGAGCTTCTCGGGGTTCCACACGCCGGAGGTGGTGCCGACGTGATCGAAGTCGAACCACTCGAGCTGCTGCTCGCGGGAGATCACCTCGTCGTTGCCGTGCGACCAGCCCAAGCGAATGACGAAGTTGTTCAGCGCCTCGGGGTGAATGCCGTTCCGCTTGTGCAGCATCACGTCGGCCTCGGGATGCAGCCGCTTGGAGAGCTTCTCGCGGTCGGGGCCGAGGATGAGCGGGAAGTGGGCGAACGCGGGCGGCGCCCAGCCGAGCGCCTGGTAGAGCATCAGCTGCGGGAACGTGGAGTTGATGTGCTCCTGGCCGCGACCGACGAGCGTCATGCCCATCAGGTGATCATCGATGACGCAGCCGTAGTTGTAGAGCGGGATGCCGTCGGCGCGGAGCATCACCCAGTCATCGAGATCGGACCACTGCTTGCTGATCTTCCCGACCACCTTGTCGTCGAAGGAGACCACGCCCTCGCCGTCGGGCATGCGAAAGCGCACGACCGACGTGCGGCCGGGCGGGATGTCTTTGCGGTTCAGACACGTGCGCTCGTACTTGTACGTGCGCTTCTCTTTCTCGTAGACGGTGCGCCGCGCGTCGATCTCTTCCTTCGTGCAGTAGCAGCGATACGCTTTGCCTTCGGCGATGAGCCTGTCCGCCCACTGCCGGTAGAGGTCCATCCGCTGCGTCTGGAAGTAGGGCCCGTGCTCGCCGCCGACCTCGGGCCCTTCGTCCCAGTCGATGCCGAGCCACTTCAGCCCATCCAAAATCGCCTGCACCGATTCGGGGGTCGAGCGTGCCTGGTCGGTGTCCTCCATTCGGAGGATGAACGTGCCCTGGTTCCGGCGGGCATACAGCCAGTTGAACAGGGCCGTTCGGGCCCCGCCGATGTGCAGATAACCCGTGGGAGAAGGAGCGAAACGCACCCGGACCGTGGACATGGCGGCGGGCTGTACCAGAGGGGTTTGGGGGGGTCAACGCGACAGGGGAGAGGGGAATTGACTAGAATTTCGAAGGTTTCGGGCCCTTTCCGAGGTTCTTCGATGAAGCGTTGGTTCACGATGC
>CAZEDU010000117.1:15760-16028 GCA_964511185.1 uncultured Myxococcaceae bacterium
ACCACGATGATCTCGATGGACGTGCCGGGCCTGACGCGCGCCGCCGACTTGGTGGTGCGCGGCACGGTCGTGTCGGTTCAGCCGAAATGGACCGGCGATCGCGCCCGCATCGTCACCGAGGTCTCGCTGCAGGTGGCCGAGGTGTGGAAAGGCGCAGCGGACACGACCTTGACGGTGGTGCAACCGGGCGGGGTGATCGGCGACGTCGGCCAGCACGTGGGCGGCGTGGCGTCGTTCCAGCCGCGGGAAGAGGTCGTCGTCTTCCTCG
>CAZEDU010000118.1:0-5499 GCA_964511185.1 uncultured Myxococcaceae bacterium
GTCCCAACGGCCGGCTGCTGATACTCACGGTTCGCACTTCTTTTTTCTTCCTCTTTGGGGCTCTCGGGCGCGTTTCTCACCGCCGACGTTTTCAATCTGTTCGTCTTCTTCGAGATTCTGCTCGCCGCCTCGTACGGACTTTTATTGCACGGCTCGGGGAAGTCGCGCGTGCGCGCCAGCGTGCACTACATCGCGGTGAACCTGGCGGCCTCGGCGCTGTTTCTGCTCGGCGCGGCCATCATCTACGGCGTCACCGGCACGCTGAACATGGCCGAGCTGTCGTCGAGACTCTCGGCGCCGACGGTCGCCAACCGGCATCTGATTGACGCGGGCGCCGCCATTCTCGCGATTGCTTTTCTCATCAAGGCGGGCGCGTGGCCGCTCAACCTGTGGCTGGCGCGCGCTTACAGCTCTGCGACTCCGCCAGTGGCGGCGCTCTTCGCGCTTCTCACCAAGGTCGGCGTCTACGCGCTGCTTCGGCTGTGGACGCTGATGTTCGCCGGAGGCCCCTTGGCGGGCTTCGGCGGTGAGGCGCTCTTCACCTTCGGCGTGCTCACCTCGGCGCTCGCCTCGGTGGCGATGCTCGGGTCGCAGCGACTCGCCGTGCAGACCGCGTGGGGCGTGGTGCTCTCGGCGGGAACGCTGCTTTCGGCCGTGGGCCTCGGCAGCCCGGCCGTGCTGAGCAGCGCGATTTATTATCTCGCCGCCTCGACCGTCGCTTCGTCCGTGCTCTTTCTGCTCGTCGACTTGATTCAGCGGTGGCGCGCGGGGGCCACTCCTTTTGACGAAGCACCATTCTTGTCGGCGAGCCTCGAGTCGCAAGACGTCAATCTCGACGACGAAGAAGAGCCGCTCGTCGCGCTCCCCTTTCCCGCTTCGACCGCGCTGCTGGGTCTCGCGTTCGTCGCCTGCGTCTTGCTCGTCTGCGGCATGCCGCCTTTGCCGACCTTCCTCGGCAAGCTCGGCATGTTGTCGGCGGCGCTGGAGGGCGCGCAAGCGCAGGTCGCGCCGCGCCAGTGGCTCTTCGTCGCGGTGCTCTTGAGTTCGGGGTTCGTCGCGCTGGTGGCGCTCACGCGAACTGGCATTCGATTGTTTTGGGCGCAGACTCTGCGCGAGCCCCCGAGGGTGCGCGCGGCCGAAGGGTTTCCGGTCGTCCTCTTGCTCGCCGTTTGCGCGGCGCTGACCATCGGAGCGGGCCCCGCGATGGCGCTCGCCCAGTCCACCGCGCAATCGCTCTACGACCGAAATGAGTACATTCGCGCCGTGCTCGGCGAGCGCGGCCCGCAGAAGGAGGCCCCGTGAGTAGGCTCTTCCCCGCGCCGGGGCTGTCGCTGGCGCTGTTGGTGTTGTGGCTCTTGCTCGCCCAGTCACTCGACGTCGGGACGCTGTTGCTCGGCATCGCGCTGGCGATCTTCTGGCCGAAGGCGACGGCGCGGCTGAGGCCGGCCCCGGCGAGACTTCGGCGGCCCAAGGCGATGGCGCGGCTGTTGGCCATCGTGGTCGCCGACATGCTGCGCGCCAACGTCAAAGTGGGCTGGGCCATTCTGACTCGCCGTACCAGTCAGCTGCAGTCGGGCTTCGTCGAGATTCCTCTCGACCTCAAAGACCCCACCGGCCTGGCGGTGTTGTCGATGATCATCACCTTCAACCCTGGCACTGCTTGGGGCCTGCTGTCGGCCGATCGGCGCGTGTTGCTTTTGCACGTGCTCGAGATTGGCGACGAAGCGCAGGTCATTGCGGAGGTCAAGCACCGCTATGAAGACAAACTGATGGAGATCTTCGAATGAGACCTCTGCTCGCCTGGAGCCTTTCTTTTGCCCTCGCCTGTCTTGCCCTCGCGATGGTCTTCGCGATGGCGCGCATTTTCATCGGCCCGCGCGCGCAAGATCGCGTGCTCGCGTTCGACAACCTGTACGTCAACACGATGTTGGTCGTGCTGACGCTGGGGCTGCTCTACCAGAGCAGCTCGTATTTCGAGGCCGCGCTGCTCATCGCCCTGTTCGGGTTCGTCGGGTCGGCGTCGATGTCGAAGTTTCTCTTGCGCGGCGAGGTGATCGAATGACCGCGGCGACGCCTCTGTGGGTGGACGTTCTGACCGCGGTGCTCGTCGTGGTGGGCTCGCTGACAGCTTTGGTCGGCTCGTTTGGAATCTTGCGCCTGAGGGAATTCTTTCAGCGCGTGCATGCCCCCACCCTCAACACGACGGTCGGAGTGTGGTGTCTGGTCTTCGCGACGATCGCTCAGGTGTCGTTCGTCGCCGGTCAGCTCTTCGTGCATGCCGCGGTCATTCTCGTGCTGATGGCGCTGACGACCCCGGTGACGACCATCTTCTTGATGCGGGCGGCGATCTTTCGCACTCGAGCACGAGAGCTGCCGCGAGTTACGCCCGAATCAACCGAAGAGACCCGTTGATGGTGCTGTCCAACGAGTCGCGCAGCCCCCCGGTGCAGATGTCGATGCGCGAGGTGCCGCGGCCGACGAATGCACCGCCGGTGTCGACCACGCGGAACTCGATTCGGCGGCCGTACTTCTTCTCGAGCTCGGGAATTCGCAGCTTGGTGCCATAGGGAAACGCGTTCGAGTCCATCGCGACCGACACGTACGTCGCTTTCCCCGCGAGGTACTGTTGCAGCGTTCGAAGCGGGTTACCCATGCGGTCGTTGAAGCCGCCTTCGAGCAACGAGTTGTGCGGGTAATACCCAGTGCCGCGAGCGTGATAGACGCGTGCGCCCGGCGGAACGGCGCCCGGCAGCGCGCCCCTCAACGCCTGAATCGTCTTCGGGGTGAGCGCTGGGCCCGTGCCGAGCTTGTTGCGTTGTTTGAACTTGACCACCGCCCGCTGGGTGGGCCGGTCGAAGACGCCAGTGGCTTTGACGAAGTACCGGTTGCTTCGCAGCAATCGTTGCAGCTTCAAGATTCGCGGGCCACGCGCGCCCAGCTCGAGCAGGTTTGCCTTCGAGGAAGCGGAGTGGCTCGACAACCGAAGCGTCGAAGGCTCTTGCACGCGATGCGTCATCGAGAGGTTCCTTTGTTCTATCTGCCTCAATGGTTCTCTCGGCGAAGGGCGACGAAGTTGCCGGCACCTCTCGAAAAAATTTTTCGACATGGTCCGTGTAACCATTTTCCTGGTCCCGGGTTCTTTTCGAATGCGGCGCCAATTTCGGCACGCGAACGAAAAGGACTGGCTTCGTATGGGTTTTAGCGTGACGAAAGAGTTCATCGGAAAAGTCGGCAAATACACGTCAGTGGGCAGTGGGGGCCGTGCACCCGCCGCGACTCGGCTGCTGTCGGCCCGAGAGGGAAACGCGCTGATCGCGAGGCTGCTGGCGACCAAGAACCCGGCGGCCGAGAAGGCGAAGTTCGCGGTGCTCGCGCAGCGAATTCAGCGCGGGGCGCTTTCCTTCGAGCAGAAGACGATGGCGAAGCTCGAGCGAATCTTTACGCGGCTTGACATCAAGATTCCCGCGTTCGGCGACAAACTCAAAGGTTAGTCCGATAACCTTCTCGGAGGTTCCTTTGGCTTCTTCGATACGTTCGACCCTGAAGCGATACCCACCGCTCGAATTGGGGGCGCGTGGAAAATTCGTCCGGCGGCTGGAGGTGCTGCTTCGCCGAAATCGAGTGCAGGTGACGAAGGTCGATGGAGTGTTCGACCGTTCGTTGCTCGCGCGGGTGAAGCGCTTTCAGCGAGCCAGGTCGCTGAAGGTCGACGGGGAGGTCGGGCAACAGACCTGGGCGGCGCTGTTGGGGCTGCGCCGCCTTCCGACCGGCACCAACCTGCTGCGCGAGCCCAATGCCGCGGTGAGAATCGCCACCGGTTATTCCGGCGGCCGCCCTCGTCGCGTCGCGTTGCGCTCCGTCGGCGACGGAGAGTTCCTGCAGAAGCGAGCGGCGGCGAGCTATCTCAAGATGGTGAGCGCCGCTCGACGAGCGGGCGTGCACCTTTCCTCGACCAGCGGGTTTCGCACTCACCGCGAGCAGGCGGTTCTCTATGCCCGTTATGGCTCGGGCCGCGCCGCGCCTGCTGGGTACTCAAACCACCAGCTCGGCCTGTCGATGGACATCGGCGGCATCAATGGCTACGGCACCCGCGCGTACCAGTGGCTGAATCGAAACGCCCGTCGGTTCGGGTTCGTCAACGACGTGCCGGGCGAGTTTTGGCACTGGACGTACAAGCCTTAACTTAAGGCTTACAGCCGATGCGATTTTTGGCGAGGACCAAGTTGTCGATGAAGAGGTACTCGTCCTTGATGGGCGTCCAGGCGGAAGTACCGCCGTGGTAGAAGACACCCATCAAAAGGTCTGCCTTTAGGCTGCTGGTGGTGCGGAAGCGGATGTTCTTGCGGTCGTACTTGAGCTGCCCGTTGAACCAGCCCTGCATGATGCCGTCGGTGGCGCCCGGGGTGTTCATCTTGTAGCGCATCTCGATGCAGGCCCATTTGCCGGGCTCGAGCTCGGCGCCGGCTTGCCAGAATTCCTTGTAGCCGCAGCCGCCGGTGTTGGACGAAGGCGAGTCGGCGTAGAGGTACGTCTGAATGCGGCCCTTGGTGTGGTTATCGACTTGGCCCCACTGCAGGCGGCCCGACCAACCCTTCGACGGGTCGGGGTCGACGCAGCCGGTGGGCCAGTTACCACCGCCGATGCCCGGAATCTTCGCTTCGAGGCGGAAGTAATAGTTGGACGCCGGCTTCAAGTAGTAGCGGAAGTAGATTTCATCTTGCGCGCCGATGTTGAGCCCATTGGGGCCGAATTGGCTGTACCAAACAAAGCCGTGGTACTGACCCTTCGGGTGGCGAATGCGCGCTGTCTTGCCATCGAGCGCGTCTGTTCCCGTCACGATGGTCGGCTCTACCCCTTCGGTAATGTATGGTTTGAAAGTGTCTCGCCACCGAGGCGCTTCCCACCCGCCGTACCACAACACATCGGCGCGCCCCGCAAGCTGCGGCTCAATCGCGCCAACGTCTCCCTTGATGTTTGGGTTGACGGTCGTCGGTGCAGGGGGCGTCAAAGTTCCCGCGTCGGGTGTCGTCGGCGCGCTGCCGCTCGAGCCGCAGGCGCGGGCTTCAACGATGCTCGCCCAGTTGTTCTCGGTGTTGCCGTCGACATAGATGCGCAAGTAACGGGCGCTCACTCTCGATGGAAGAGTGATTGTTTCGAAGTCGAGCGTGCGACCGCTGCTCCTTCCGCTGAAGACTTCGGTGAAGTTTGCCCCGTCGCCAGAAGCGTGAGCTCGATAGGTGTTGATTCGACCGGCCCCGCGGTACCACGCCACCGCGAAGGCGCCGACCGTTTTCACCGAGCCCAAATCGAGCTGCACCCACTGCCCTCGGCCCAAGCTGGACCAACGCGTCGAGAAGTTGTTGTCGATGACGTTGGCCGGAACGTTGCCGTCGTTTCCGCTCGCGATGACGCGTGTCACCTGGAGCGGTTGGCAGGTGAGAAGGAAAGCCTCATCTTCACCGATCGGCGCGGCGGCATTCTCATCGCCCTCCTCTTCGA
>CAZEDU010000118.1:5509-15935 GCA_964511185.1 uncultured Myxococcaceae bacterium
GCAGGAGGGCCTTGCCCTGCCCCCACCACCGGCGCGCGACGATGAAGAAGAGCAGCCTCGGACGACGATGTGACCAGACCATGTGGGGCTCCTGACACGATGGGAGCCTTCCGTTGGTGCAAGGTTGGGGCCTGACCAGGTTTGAGACGCGCGCGCGCTATCACAGTAAGTTACGTGCCTGGCCGAATCGCGCACGCGGGGACGCCCCCGCATTCAAGCTCGCCCGTGAACACCGGTCATCGCGGCTGGTGAATTCGAGTCAAGCGCGAGAGGTTCAGCGGCTTCATCGACACCACTTGTCCCGCGCCGGGAGCGGGGTTGTTCGAACCGAGGATGTAGGGTCGTCCGTTCTTGAAGCCCGCGAAGAAGACAACATGCCCTCGTGACCCGCCGCCTCGGCCCATGATCACGACATCGCCCGGCTTCGCATTTCTCAGCGAGACCGTGCGCCAGTTCTTGCTGCGTACCAATGTATCGTCGAGGGCCGCGACCGCGGCGGTCTGCGCGCGGCGAGGGAGCGCTCCGGCCTTCACGAGAACGGCGGAGACAAAGTTGGCGCAATTGAGGTTGTTGGGCACCCAATTCGGCATCAACGCTGCGAGGGGGCCCCTCGTCTTGAGGGTGCCCGCTGATTTTCCGAGAAAGGTACGCGCGAGCGCGAACGCTCGAGCGCCCGGGTTTCGTCGCAGCTCGACCTGACGCTCCATCGCAAGCAGTTGCCGTCGATCGACCGCGCCATTCGAACCGAAGCGATTCTTCGGCCCCCCAAACCGCTGTTCAAAACGACGTGACGCGCGGCGCGTTCGAAGGTCGAAAGTCCCGTCGGCGCCGCCTTTGAGCAGGCCGAGCCGGCCCAGGCAAACCTGGCTGAGGCGAACATGCCTCGACGCCTCGCCGAGCCGATGACCAATTCGCCAGTTCTTGCGCGCCACGATTCGTTCCTTTCGAGAGTCGATCTGGTTGTCGGAGCTCGTTTCGAAGCGTTTCGCCCGCTCAGAAATCGAGTGCGGGGTGTGGCCAGCGTTGGCGACAAGGTCGGACAGCGCGGGACGACCTTGTCGAGGTGGACACCCCGCATGCGCGAAGGCGTTGTGCAGCAACGCTTGGATATTTCTGACGCCAAAGGAACCGCGGTTTCCGCCGACGACCGCCCCTAACTTTCCACCCGTAACCTCCACCCTAACGCAGAGAGCCCTTATGCCCGCCGCACCAGCCCCTAGAACTAAGAATCCGACGTCTACCGCCGCGCCCGCCGAGGTCGCGCCGCCCGCCGAGCCCAGGGTCATTTCGTTCGGGTTAGCGCGCGTTCTGGTTGGGCCGCCTAAGGCCGATCCAGTCGAAGCGCGCCGAACCGTAGAGAAGGCCCTGGCCGAGGCCGAAGCGAACATCAGTCAATTGGTCGAGTCCCTTTACCGTGTTAGCTCCCCGGCGTTGGCCGACCGGTTGCGGAAGGAAGAAGCCCGCCGCGACCAGATGAAGGCCGAGCTAGCCCAACTCCAGCCGGTGACGCCCGAGATTAAGACCCAGGCCTTCGTAGCAATCACCCAGGGCACCAAGGTCCTCGAACTCATTGCTATCGACGCCCCCGGTGACCGCGTGTTTTCGAACGGCCGGCTTAAACGAACCGTCGCCTCGCTGATTGACTCGCACTTGGATTTTGATCGGGCCGCGGCCAAGTACCGGAGCTCCTCGAAGACCGAGCCCCACCGCGTTCTTGAGTACGTGGGTTCCGGAGTGTCGACCGAGCCGTGGGAGGCCTTCCAGGTCAAAATCTCCGACGGCCGCGCCTCTACCATCAGCTGGAAGAAGCCAACGGTTAGCGGGAAGCTCACCAGGGTGCAGGCACTGGAGTTCTTTAAGCGCGGGCTGGTTGACGCGACGTTGACCAAGTTCTCCGAGGACTAAGTGCATCCGGCGGCCGTCGAAATCGCGCTACGTACGGCCCGCATCTACGAAACGCTCGCGAACACTTCGACCTGGCCGACCTCGCCCCTGCCGCCACCTGCTACCGGTAAGAAGCTCTTCGCGTTGCAGCTGGTGTTCGCGGCCCGGCGGGACGTCATGGTCGAATTTCCCCGAGAACGCTACGCCGAGCACGTAGACGCCGCGTTCGAGGTAGTCAGGACCCAGGCCGCGACGTTGGTGAACGCGATTGATTGGGGCGGCCCCGACGCTCAGGCGCAGATGGTCGAGGGGCTACGGCGGGCGGTTAGGGCGGCGGTAGCGTAGGTCGTGGCGTCCCAAAAGTAGACTACCGAGACGCGAGGGGCTGTCGGCGGCCAAGCGACCGTTTTTTCGTGCGGCCCGCGGGTGAACTTTTTGAGACGCTCGCCGGCATGGAACGGCAGGGACTCAGCAGGCTGGTTCGTGAGATTCGCGACTGGGTTAACGAGCCTGAGAATCGAGCGCGACTGAAAAAGGTGCCGCGAGGCTTTGACCAGATCTGCTCCGCAATGGACGCGATCGAGGACTGTGACCACGCGCTTTCGTTCCACACAACGGGGCTGGATCGGATAGCTACGACGCTAAACGACCGGACCGGGCTCTTGTACCTGTCGCACTACGGCTTTCTCCAGGCGCTCTTCCTGCAACAAGACGCGGTAGATCACCTAGCGGGCCAACTCGGGGCTGGGAAGCTTGATCTCGCCGGGTACCCACAGTTAAGGGAGGTGCGTGACGTGCGAAACAGCGTCGCCCATATGACCCAGAAGGGGCACAAAGAGGAAACGCGCGAATTCTACGGCATCATTCAAGGAACAATGACGCCGAGCACGTTTGACCTCTACCGCTTTGACAGTCAGGCGGAGTTCGAGACCGTCCCGGTCTCAACGCGTGAGCTACTTCTGGTACAGGAGCGCGCGCTGGGGGGAGAGCTTGCACGCATCCTGCGCCATCTCGAGGCTAGCGCGGACTGGAAAGCGCCCTCCCAACCGTAGCCCTCGGCACCTTCACGGCCGCGCTGATCTCCCGTACCGACTTCCCCGCGGCCTTTAGCTCTCGCGCTCGACGCTCTTGGGCCTCGGTCATTCGCTTCGGCCGGCCCCAGCGCCTACCCTCGCCCTCTACGCGTTCCCGGGCCGCCGCAATCCGTTCGTTGATCGCCAGCCGCTCCATACGCGACGCCCAGGCCATGACCGCCAAAATCACTTCAGCCGCCGGGCCGTCGAGCGAAAAGCCATCGGACACGCTCACGACCTCGCACCCACCGGCCCGGAGTTCCTCTATCAGCTCGAAGGTGTCGCGAATCCCCGAGCGCGTTAAACGGTCGAGTCGAAACACGTAGAGCCGCCTCACCAAGCCCGCCCGAACGTCCGCACGCAACCGGTCGAGTTCGGGTCGGGCCAGCGTCTTGCCGCTGCGTTTTTCCGCGTACCAGGCCCCTACCGCGTCGCCCCTGGCCGTAGCAGCGCGCTCAATGGCCAAACGTTGCATGCCGAGGTCTTGGGCGCGGGAACTAACTCGAACGTACGCGGCGGTCGGGCGGGGCGAGGTCATAGCGGGTCGGTCCTTACGCTTCACCAAGGTCGGCCGGGCTCGCGTTCATCATGAAGTCGTCCGCGCGCTCGAAGGCCACCGCGTACGCTTCGGCGGCCAAGCCCAATTCGACGCGGGCGGCCTCGAGGGCGGGGGAGTCGGGCAAGTGCTTCTCGAGCGCGGTGAATAGTTCGAGGGCTTTGGTTAGGGCGGCGCGGGCGGTATCGACGGCGGACCAATTCGATTCGAGCGTTCGGAAGTTCTCAAGGACGGTGGGGCTCAGCTTCTCGGCGTTCATCATTTCGGCTTACTCCGGCAACGAGGCCTCAAACGACCTCTAACCGGTATCGTCGCCGAGCTTAGCTCCTTTCGTCTACGTGGGACAATTGCGGTGCGGGTGGATTCGGGTAGGCCGCGCACGTAACTCGCCTAAACAGCCCCGGTAGACGTAGGCTCTTTAGGTCAAGTGGAGGAGGTTTAGGTGGTTAAGGGATGCCGCGTCGAGGGGTGCGGTTCGCCGATTCGGCCGGGCGGGGCTCGAGGTCTTTGCGCGCGTCACTGGAAGCAAGACCAACGCGCCCGCAAGCAGAAGAAGCGCCCACACCTAACCGCCGAGCTCCTACGCCAGCCGCTGAAGGCCCCCGTACCGGTGCGGTTCGCCATGGAAGCCGCGCTAAAGGAACGCATCGACCGGCTAGCGCGCGACGAAGGAATCAAGCCAGCTGAGTGGATTAGACGAGCGTGCGTAGAGCGAGCGCAGCGAATCGACCGAGCGCGCCGACCTCGAACGAAGAAATAGGGGTGCCGGGGGGAATGGGTCCCTCGACGGGGCTTCTAGGGGCCCTACGCGCGCAGAAAAAAGTCCGAGATTCGTCAAGCCACCGGTGCGGGCAACCTACTTTCGCCGACACTCGAGCCTTCAGTGAGCGTCGGGCTTTCCGCTTTACTCAGGGTGAGGGGGAATTATGCGCCAGCGCCCATCGAGGCTTTTTCTCGGTCTTCTGTTCGCGTGGCTGGTCGTCGTTCCGGTTGAGACTCGCGCCGGCGCGGACGAGCTGGTCTTCTTCAACACCAAGTCGTTCAAGTTTCATTGCCCGGCATGCAAGTGGGCGGTTCGGTGCACTAGAAACTGCGTCACGGTTCGACACTCTCAGGCGGTCGCGAGCGGCGGGGTCCCGTGCAAGGTGTGTGGAGGGACGTGCAGGTGATGCGGCTGAGCCTCGGAGGGCAGATTCTCCTCCTCCTAGTGCCGATCTTGGGGGTCGCCGACACCAAAACATCGAGAGACTTGCCACCCACAACAATTTACGAACTCGTATCCAAGTCAACCGTCGTTGTGCGGACGAATCGCGACAGCCTTGGGAGTGGTGTTGTTGTTGGAAAGGGGGAGGTTGCGACAAACCATCACGTTGTGGTCGGCGCCTCTGAGGTTACGGTTCATTACGGAGCTAGGGCTTGGAATGCGACTGTTCTTGCCTCGAACAAGGAGCGAGACATCGCGCTTCTTAGTGTTCCCGGACTTTTGCTACCCCGCGCACAGCTGCGGAAATCAAGCACGATCAAAGTGGGGGAGCCGGTCTTCGCGTTGGGCGCCCCGAAAGGGCACGAGCAAACATTTTCCCAGGGCATCGTGTCGGCTCTCAGACCTCGGCACTCTGCCTTCGAAATTCAAACCACCGCGCCGATTTCACCGGGGTCGAGCGGCGGGGGGCTTTACGACGCGCGAGCACAACTGATCGGGCTCACGACCTTCATCGATCCTCGCGGTCAGAATCTCAATTTCGCGCATCCGTCAGAGTGGATTACGTGGTTGCGAAAGAACCCGACAATTGATCTAGCCAAAGACCAGGAACGCCGGTCTGGAAGCCTTTACTCCGCTCGTGTTCGTCCGGAAGTTGTGCGGTGTCAGATGGAAGGAAGTTCAATGTGGGGCATTTTTTCGGGCGGAATGGAGGTTCTCGAGACCCGGGCGTCAAGCGAGGAGTGGATTATTGAAGACGTTGACGGCCAAACGCCGACACACACCAAGATCATTCCTTACCAAAAGCACCCCACGAAATTGGTTCTCGAAGACATCGACCGAAATTCAGGGCTCGCCCGATTCAGGCCAATCGACAGATCCAGATTCTCCTACTGGCTCATATTTAAAGAGGACCAGATCCTGCTCATCAGGGACGAAATCGGAACAATACACGGAGAAGTGCGAACTATTTCGACGGGCGGCGAGTGTGTCGGAACGACCAAGGCGAAATACTTGGCCGAGGTTGAGGCTGAACGAGAGCTGGCGAGGACATCCAGACCTGGGCGGCTTCTGACCGGCGATGCAAATCAAGACTGTCTCAACGAGGATGCGGAGGCCTGCTTCGCGCTTGGTCGCCAGTACCTGGGAGGCAGGCGGTGGGAAAGAAGCGAATCCGGCGCGCTCGATGCGTTTCGAAAGGCGTGTCGTCTCGGTCATGGTGAGGGATGCTTTGAAGCGGCTTTATTGTACGGCAATGCAACTATGGTTGAGCGCGCAAACGAGTACCTAGATCGTGCGTGCAGGCTGGGGCACGGACCGGCCTGTCGGTAGGGCTTTGAGACTTGGGGCGAAGAAAAGGGCGACACACGAGCAAAAACTATTTAGGGGCGCGGTGGCCGCCTTTGTCGTGGCCACATGACCAAAACCATGGGCGTCATTGGAAACACAAACCTCTCGCCAAGCGCAATCAGAGCACTCGATCCCCACCGTTCCAGATGGATGCTGTTTGTTGATGGGGAGAACCTTGCGATTCGTGCGAAGAGCGTGGTGGACCTTACGAAGGCCAAAGAAGATGCATTCTATGTTCCCGACGCCTATGTCTGGTTTCCAAACACAAGTCCGCTAGGCATTCTGCCTGGAACCGAGTGGCGAACCGACAAGCGGCTGATGGAGCGTCTTCAGGACCAAGGCCTTCGAGCGCATTACTACACTAGCGTCAAGGGAGACGATCAGCGCGTGAGGGCGGTACGAGAGAAGCTTTGGCTGGCAGGTTTCTCTCCAAATGTTTTCAAACGAGAGAAGGAGCGAGGCTCAAAGGCCGTCGATATTGCTTTGGCGCGTGACCTTCTGAGCCACGCGTACCGCGACAGTTTCGACGTGGCGATTCTTGTCGCGGGGGACGCAGACTATTTACCGCTGGTCGACGAGGTAAAACGGACCGGCAAGCGGGCTGTGGTCGCATTCTTTGGGGACGCGACCTCTGAGGCTCTGCGGACCGAGGCTGACTCTTTTGTCGACATTGCTCCGCCTTTCCAGAGTATGTGGGCGCGACACATCGAGCTTTGCGCTATGGATGCCAAACTCGCGGCAGAGGAAGCGGCATCCAAGTAGCCCGAGGCAGGTTTGCACACCGAATCTTTGCCCCCAGGTTGCCCCGAACTCGCGCGCAACAGACCCAAACGACGTTACGGCACGGGACGCGGCGGGATGGACGAAGTGAGTAATTTCGAGGGGTAACGGCGCAAGCCCCGGTTCTGCTTAGGGTTTCGTTACCGTCTCGGGTGACTTCGATTCCCGCCGCCTCCAAGTATGTTTCTTCAGTAGTTCTCATCAGTTTGCTGTCTTGCCGACAAAAAACCGACAAATAATCGGCGCCGGCATCCGACGAACCCGGAGTTCCCCGGGGGTTAGCGGGTGTCGGCGTTTTCGTTTGAGCGGCGGGCAGGCGGATTTTCAGGATGCATTCTGAGAGTCGCTTCCACGCCGGCGCGTCGTAGCGCTCCTGCATGTTCGAGAGGTCCGGCGCGTGGGTGATGCAGCGTCGGTCGTGTTCCGAAACGCCCTCGTCGGCCATGGCAGAAGAGCCCGCGCGACGCAGGCCATGCTGAGGTCGTCGTGGCTGCTCCGGCGTAACCATGCCCAACTGTCCGAGCCACCTCTGAAGTTCTTTCCAGATTACCTTCGACGTCACCGGGCTCCCGTGCTCTTTCCGGCTCCCCGGCTTTTGCACGTAGGGGAACATCAAGTCGTCCGCCTTGGGCACTCGCCCGAACGCTCGGAAAAATCCGTCGGCCTTCCATTCCTCGAGGAGTGCCGCCAAAGCAGGGTGAACCGGCACCCATCGCGGTGTGTCGGTCTTCTGCCCGAGAACGAAGAGCTCGCCGAGGGTTCGCTTGCCGACCTCCGCATCGAGATTCTCGAGCGACGGGTCCCAATCTGAAAAGCGGAGTGTCCCCGCTTCCATCGCTCTGGTCATTGCGAGGGCTTCGACACCGAAGAGGCACCGCCAGTAGAGGGGAATCCCTGGGTGCGAAATGAGCAACGCGACCTCGTCGACCGTGTAGCTGCCCGTTGTTCGCCGTCGCGGGTCTCGTTTCACCGTCGACTTCCGGTACCGATGGCTCACTTGCTCGCAAGGGTTATCGTGGCCCGGGATGATCTCGAGCACCCCCGCGTAGCGGAACGCCAGGCTCAGCGTGCGGTGGGTTTCGTCGATCGTCTTCTGCGAGAGTCGTTTGCCCGCCGCAAACGTTCGGCCGGTTATTTTCGAATACGCCTCGATGAGGTGACGTGGGCGCACCGCGGTGACCTTCATTGCGCCAATTTCCGGCAGGACATAGTCCAGCAGACGCTGTCGCTCGTTTTTCCAAGTACTGACGCCAAGTCGCTCGCGCTCGATGCAGAACTTGTGCACCAATTGGCTCATCGTGATGGTGTCACCCACCGCTTCGAACTCTTCGCGTGATGCATTGATTGCGTTCTGAGCGCGCCGTCGCATCTCATCGGCGCGTCGTCGATTGCGCTCGCGCTCAGCATCAGTAGTGCCAGCCGGAATTCCCGATGTCTGCTTCATCCATTCCTTCGTGCCGTCTGGTTTCTCAAGACTGAGATTGAACGAGTACCATCCGTCGTCGACGAACGTGGTTCCGTGCTCTTTCCGTGGACGCCCGCGCTTACCGGCCATTGCCAAGTCTCCTTGTCACCGCAGCGAGCGCTCGTCGCACGCCGCTGTTGGTATCAACGGCATCGTCGGGTGGTGTCTTCAGTTCATTGAAGCCCTTCAGGAAGTAGTCGAGGTCTTGCCGTCGAACTCGAAACTCGCGTCCACCGCCCCAACGGACCGCTTGATTGCGCCGGCCTGAAAGTGATCCACCCGCCGCTCTGAAACTGATCCACCCCGCACACAGGGAAACTTGCCGGGCGCGGCCCGGTCCGGTTTCCCGGAGGGATGCTGCGGATGGACATAGTCATGGTGGTTCGGCACCAGGTGCTGGTGCAGAAGTTGTCGATGCGCTCAGTGGCTCAGGCGCTCGGAATCTCGCGCAACACCGTTCGGCGTTACGTCGATGGCGCGCCGGTAGGCGTTCGCAAGGCGTCGTCGCGGAGGCGGCCGGCGCTGGAGAGGGCCGAAGCGCGGATGGAGGCCTTGCTCGGGGATTCTCCGAGGTGGACAGCCGGGAAGCAGCGGCTGACCGCGACGCAGCTTCACCGGTTGCTCCGTGCTGAGGGCATCTGCGTGGGCGTGACGACGGTGAAGGGCTACGTCCGGGAGTGGAAGCGAAAGCGCGCCGAAGTCTTCGTGCCGCTGGAGTACCGGCCCGGCGACCTCGCGCTCGTCGACTTCTTCGAGGTCTACGTCGACATTATTGGCAAGCGCTGCAAGGCGTTCATGTTCGTCATGCGCCTCATGGCGTCGGGCCGCGACTTCGCATGGCTGTTTCCGCGTCAGGACCAGACCTGCTTCCTCGAGGGCCACGTCCGCGCCTTCGCGCACTTCGGCGGCACACCTCACCGCCTCGGCTACGACAATCTGAAAGCGGCGGTGAAGCGGCTCGCGGGCGCGGAGCGAGAGCTCACCGCGCGCTTCGCCGCACTCAGCAACCACTACCTCTTCGAGGCGTCGTTCGCGCGGCCATACACCGGCCACGACAAAGGCGGCGTCGAGGCGCGAGGGAAAGGCATTCGCCTGCGACAGCTCGTGCCGATTCCGCAGGGTGCGGGCTTCGGGGACATCAGCGCGGCGCTGCTTGCGCGGCTGGACGCAGAAGCGCGCGACACGCGCGACCGAGAGGGACGCTCGGTGATGGACCGCTTCGCCGAGGAGCAGACGCTATTGCTACCGCTTCCGCCGACGGCGTTCAACGCCGCAGCGACAAAGCACGTGAGCGTCAGCCGGCGCAGCGTCGCGCAGGTCGACGGCGCCTACTACTCGGTGCCGTGCGAGTGGGCGCAGCTGCAACTCGTCGCCGAAGCCGGCGTGGACGACGTCGTCCTCCGCGGCCCGGCGGGGCAGACCGTTCGCCATCCGCGAAAGCCATTCGGCGGACGGTCCATTGACTACCGCCACTACCTCCCGGAGCTGGCGCGAAAGCCCCAGGCGCTGCGACAGGTCGCCGACTCGCTCGTGACGTCACTGGGCCCCGTCTACGTGCGCGCCTGGCAGAAGCTCGTCGACGACATCGGGCCGAAACAGGCAGCTCGGGCGTTCGCGCAGGTCCTCAAGGCGACCGTCGAGCAGGGCGAAGTCGTCGTCGCCGCGACGCTCGAGCTCGCGCTCGGCAGCGGCGAGCCGTTGCAGCTCGCGCTGCGACCGAAGGTCGCGACCAAGCCCCTCGTGGAGCTGCCGCAGGCGCTGCGCGACATCGATGTGGCGACCGCGTCGGCTGCAGACTTCGATGCGCTGCTGCGAGGTGCCGCATGAGCCGCGAGGACGTCGTGCGCGACATGCTTCGTGCCAAAGCACGTGCGCTGAAGATGCCGTCGGTCATCAGGACGATGGATGCGATGGGACGACAGGCGCGAGAGGAGAAGTGGAGCTTCGAGGACTACCTGCACGAAGTCCTGAGTGCCGAAGTGGCTTCGCGCACCGAGTCGGCCATTCGGCAACGGCTCCGCGACGCACGTTTCCCCGAGGAGAAGACGCTCGGCGCCTTCGATGAACCCGGCCGACAAGGCGACCATTCTCGCCGCCGGTATTTCCGAGGCGATGAA
>CAZEDU010000119.1:0-2416 GCA_964511185.1 uncultured Myxococcaceae bacterium
GAGCACCAGAGGGGAGCTCGGCTTGAATTCCGGCAATCAGAGTTTCGATCCGGTGCCGACGTTCTTGGTCACTGAGACCTGCCCAACAGGGCAGAGGGGTGAGTGAAAGAGAGACGACTTCCGCCCAGCGGGGGTCCAGCCTGTGAGACTTGGTGTCTGTGGTGGCCTCAGCGTTCCAGCGCTTGGTCCAGTTGAACCAGCGAAATTCGCGGCGGCTATCGCCAAGCAGCTGTTGAAGTGCCGAGAGGCCAGGCCACTCCGAACATCGTCGTACCAAGCGCTCCTTGACTCCGTGAGCCAGGATGTATCGAAGTCGTCCAATCAGGGCATCGTCATCAAGCACAGGCTCTGCTGAGTATCTGCGCCCCCAGAACTTGCCTCGCCAATTCACCACGCGCCCAACCTTCGTTGCGATGTTCCCCAGCAAGTACTTCATGAAGAAGGCCAGGTTGCCACTGGGTGTACGCACCAAAAGGTGAACATGGTTCGACGTGACTATGAAGGCGAAGAGCTCGACTCGATAGAGTTGAACAGCTCTGGCCAGCACGCCGCCTACGAGCTCATTGACCTCGGTGGATGGTCGCAGCAGCAGTCGCGATTGCTGCGTCCTTGCCGTGACGAAATGAATCTCTCCCGGAGTGTGCATTCGAATCGGCCAACCCATGCCATCGCCTCCCACCATGCCGAACGCGAGTTTTGGCGTGCAAAGCAATCGCGATGCCAATTCGAGTCGACAGCAAGTGAGAAAGGAGGAGAGGGAAGAGAGACAGAATCGTCTGACACCTCACCCGACACCTCACCCGGACACCTCACCCGGTCTGACACCTCACCCGGGCCCGGGCTGCTCGCTGCAACTTCTAGCAGTGCTCGATCGCCCCAATATCCGGAGCATTCCCGCAAAACGGCAGACCAACATCCGAGCCTTGGTCGATCGCGGCCGCCGGCAGCTCTGGGCTCGCCGACCAATCAATCGGCGCTTGCTTCGAACTCACGTCCATACCGGTGGACTGCCAAGTGGTCAGAGGCACCGGGTCCGCGAGACCGATCTTCACCGAAGCCTGCTCCGGGTAGAGGTTCGAGCGCATCACCAGCCCGGGCCAAGCCTCGCCCAGCTTCAGTCCAGCGCTCGAGTCGAGCACATTATTCTCGACCGACAGATTGCTGGTAGGCCCCCCGGTACCGTGTCCAATCGACAGCGCATATCCGTCGACGCGCGCGATGGTGTTGTGCATCACCCGCGCGCCCTCTGAGTTCTCGATCTGCATTCCGGCCGCCGGCAGGTCGGGCGCGGACGCCAGGTCATGGATGCGGTTGTGTCGAATCACCACGTTCTGCGGCACGGCGCCTTCGTGGTTACCGCCGAGCGCGATTCCGGTCCCTGCCTCATAAATCTCATTCCCCTCAATGAGCAGATCCGACACCGAGTAGTGCGCGACCAGCGCAGTGCCGCGCATGCCCGGCTTCGACGGAAACCCGTGCATCAGGTTGTTCCGCACGACGATTCGTCGGCACGTCTTCAAGTCCACCGCGTTCTCGCGGTTGCCGTACAGGTGATTCCCTTCGATGACGAGCCCCTCGGCCGGCGCCTCGTTGTTGAACGTCTCGGGGCCCAAGCACTGCACCGAGTCCCCCGAGTTCGAATGAATCTCGTTGTTGCGCACCACGATGTCGCGCGAGGTGGTCTGCACCAGCACGCCATGCGAGTCGTCGTTGCCGCGCGAGAAGTGGTGAATGCGGTTGTTCTCGATGACGACGTTGCGCGCGCCGCCAAAGGTGGTGATGCCGGCGCCGAGCGTGCCGTGATGCACCTCGGAGCTCGCGAACGTCGACCCATCGGTGTCGCCCTTAAAACTCACCGCGTAGCGCGGCTGATTCTGGACGTCGATCTCGAAGCCCTGCACCACCCAATGCGGCCGCTCGAACTGCACCACCGCGCCCACGCCCTTGCCGGGCACGAGCTTGGGCTGCCCCTCGCCGAAGAGCGTGATCTTCGCCTCGGGTGTCCCGCCCTGCACCGCGCCACCGATGAAAAGGATCTCCGCGTACGTACCCGCGCGCACGCGAATGCCGTCCCCCGCGCGCGCCTCTGTCAGCGCGCGACCGATGGTGCGAAAGGGCGCCTCGGCGCTCCCGTTCGCCGAGTCATCGCCTTGCGGGCTCACCACCCAGAGGCGCGCGAATGGCTGCGACGGCTCGACGGGCGTCTCGGTCGGACCGATGGGGCCACCCTCGCCGGGCGCGACAGGCGCTCCGCCGAAGACATCGCCACCGCTCCGTCGTTCATCGGGGTCTGGTGCGCCTCCACCGCCACAGGCAATCAACGCAGCAACCAAAGGCACGGACAGCAGGATACGAATGCGAGACAAAGGGGCTCCTCCTGGTGAAGCCCCGACAACACCGCTGCGCGTCCGCTGCT
>CAZEDU010000119.1:2443-15888 GCA_964511185.1 uncultured Myxococcaceae bacterium
CGGACGTCGGGCTCCCTCGCCTGTGTGGCCGCCGCGCTCGTCTGCGGTGTGGTCACGGCGACCCGGCAAGCGGTCGAGCACAGCGCCAGCAGCACGAAGAGGTGAGGGGAGAGCACGAACCCGGCCGACAGGTTGCAAACCAGGTAGCCCGCCGCCGCCGACTCCAGCCCGCGCGCGAGCCACCCGAGCGCGCTCCCGGGCCCCACGCGGTACGGCTCCGCCACCGCGCCACCGACGAAGGCGAGGAACAGCAGGAACCCCAGCCACCCCAGCTCGGCGACGACTTGGAGGAACACGTTGTGCGCGGCGTACGCGCGTCCCATGTCTGGATCCGCGTAGAGCGCCCAGGCCGGCCGGAAGGTGTTGAAGCCCACGCCGATCAGCGGGTGCGCCTGGCTCATGTTCTCGGTCACCTGCCAGGCGTGGATTCGCCCGAGCGCCGAGGCGTCGACGTGAAAGGCGGTCACCGTCTCGGTTCGGGTCCAAAACGAGGTGGGCGCGAACGCGAGGAGCCCTCCCATCACCAGCCCCACCACCGCGGCCTGCCCGAACCGCTTCGTCCGCAAGAGCCACAGCCCCAACGCGGCCATCAGACCCACGAAAGCCCCGCGCGAGTGGCTGAGCACGATCGCGGTCGTCGCGAGCGCGGCGGCCAAGGCGCCCAAGGCGCGAAGGCTCCATCGGCCGGGCCGCACCACCAGCGCCAGCGCCAGCGGCACGACGATCACCAACGCCATCGCCAATCGATTCGGATCCGCGTAGCTGCCGACCCACCGCGCGCGAAAGCCTTCGACCAGATCCTCGCCCGCCAGGTACCACTGAATCGCGCCCACCGAGGTGACGCACGAGGCGAGCACCCACGCGACGCAGAAGACGACGAGCCGCCGCGGCGTGGTGATCAAGTTCACCGCGGTGAAGAAGATGGCCACCAACTTGAGCAGCTCGAGCGCCGAGTCGCGGGTCATCTCGGGGCTCACCGACCAACGGATCGACGCGAACGCCAGCGCTCCGAACAGAAGGAGCGCCCACCCGGCCGGACCGCCCAAGAGGACCGGCTCGCGCTGCCCCACCTTCCGAATGAGCAGCAGGCCGACCGCGGCGATCGACGTGACGAGCGCCGGCCGCAGCACCTGCGTCGCCGGAATCCACTCGGTCGGCGCGGCGTACATCACCACCCCGAACGCGACCAAGCACGCGAAGGCAAGGCCATCTTTGGCAGGGGACCGCATCGCCATGTCACTCATGAAGACCCTTTCACGGGCGCGAGAGCCGCTCTCGCGGACCCGACTGGTCTGCGTCCCCAGGCCTCACACCACCCAACGTGTGCCTGGACGCAGCGGTGAAGTGGAAAGCGCTCGACCACCCGCCGTCGCGCCTGTTCGCCCAACGCGCGCCGGAGGGAGGGGCTCAAGGCGAGCGCGTCGAGCGCGTGCGCCAACGCCTCCGCGTGGCCCGGCGGTGTCAGCAGCCCGCTGACGCCGTGCTCGATGAGCTCGGGGATGCCTCCCACCTGGGACGCCACGACGGGCTTGCCCATCGCCATCGCCTCCACGATGGTGAGCCCGAAGGCTTCGGCCCACACGGCCGGGTGCACGAACACGTGCGCGCTCCGCAGCTGGGCGGGCACATCGTCGCTCAAACCCACCCACTCCACGCGGCGCTCCAGGCCGAGCTCTCGCGTCAGCGCGAGCAGCCGCGGCGCCTCCGGACCATCTCCCACCACCCGCAAGCGGGCACCAGGCATACGCATGCGCGCGAGCGCTCGGATCAAATGGTCGACCCCTTTGTCCGCGATGAGGTACGCCACCACCGCGATGGTGAAGGGCTGCGTCGTCGGGGGCTCGAGGACCGGGGCGAACCGCTCGACGTCGACGCCGTTGTAGAGGGTGCAGACCCGCTCGCCCTGGAGCCCGAAGCGCGCGCGGTCTCGCTCCCGGACGTAGTCCGAAACCCCGGCGATCGCGGTGATGCGCAGCACCGTGAGCCGGTCGACCAGGCGGCGAACCCCGGACATCCACCGCTCGCTTCGGGGCCGCGAGGCAGTCGACGCCGCAGGGCCCGAGGTGTGGTCGACGAAGAGCACGCGCGCGGGCATCGCCGCATAGGCCAGCAAGGCCATGCGGCTTCGCGGCGCGAACATGTTGAGGTGAAGGACGTCGTAGCTGGACAGCCGGCGCACGCCGCGCCAGGTCGACTGGTCGAGCGCCTCGAGCGTGCTCCAGCCCGCGCCGGCGCGGGCGAGCGCCTCCGCGAACTGCGGGTGCACCGGCGCGCGCCCGAACACGTCGATGGCGTGCCCTCGCCGCGTGGCTTCCTCGCAGATCGCGGCGATCCACGCCTCGAACGAGCCCAGCTTGCGCGGCGCCAGGTTCATCAGCACCGCGATGCGCATCGGGCGCGTGGAGGGCTCACTCCGCCAGCGCGAGACGAGCGCCTGCGCCGCCAGGTACGCCAAGCCGAACATCGCCCCCGCGAGCGCGAGCGTGCCCAGCCGCGCGAGGAAGCCGCCGGTGGGCTCGAGACTCAGCCCCGCCAGCTGCGCCATCGACAGCGCCGCGGCGCCCACCGCGGACGCGAAGAGCGCCGCCGCTGCCCGCCGAATCGGCAGCACCTCGAGTACTGAGCCCGCACCGAGCGCGCGCGGCAGCCGCGCCAAGAGGAGCGCCTTCCCGACCAGCTCCACCAGCGCCCAAGCGCCGATCGCGCCCATCACGCCCAGCCGGGTGACGCCCCAATAGACGAGCGGCACCGTGAGCGCCGCCTTCGCGAAGTAGGTGAGGAACAGCCAGCGCGTCTGGTTGCGCGCGCGCAGGGCCGCGTCCATCGGCAGCGACGCGAGCAGCACGCCGAGCGTCGCGACGCGAAAGATGGGGACCGCGGGGAGGAACTTGTCGCCGAATAAAGTGCCGATGAAGGTCGGCGCTATGAAGAAGAGAAAGAGCGCGAGCGGCACGAAGACGAACAGCAGCTTGGACGCCGCGTCGCGGAAGAGCTCGGGGCCCTGCGGCATCTTCCCGACGCGCTCCGCCTCGCCCAGCCGCACCATCAGCACCTCGCCCGTCGGCTGGTACAACATGTCGACGAGCGGAAGTTGAAAGCAGCCGACCGCGTAGATGGCGAACACCGCGGCAGGCAGCAGCGCCGAGACGGCGTACTGGTGCGCGAGCGATTGCGGCACGCTGAACAACATCGCGGTGCCGAAGGGGAGCGCGTACCCGAGTTGCGAGCGGAGCCCGGCGCCGTTCCACCAGTCTCCCCGGGCTGGGGTCACCACCCCCAACCAGCTCGCCGCCAGCCGGCAGGACATCACGGCCAACAGGCCGAGCAGCGCGCCTTCGAGCCCAAAGCCGAGAAGAACAGGCGCGATGATCGCCACCGCTTTGGAGAGCTCGGAGCCGGCGAAGACCGCCGCCGATAGCTTGGTGCGGCCCTGGGCGGTGAGCGAGCTCTCCAGCGCGTTCGCGCCCAGCAGCGCGAAGACGTAGCCGGCGAGGAGCCACCGAAAGCCGGCCAGCGCCGGGTTGTCGAAGACGCGCGCGACGAAGGGCAGCAGCCCCGCCACGAGCGCGGCGCCGATCGCGCCAGCCCCCAAGAGATAGACGTTCGTCTGAAAGAGAAACGCGCGGCGCTCGGGCGCGCGGGGCAGGAAGAAGTAGAGCCCTTGCGTCATCCCGAACGGCAGGAGCGTCGCCAGCGTCATCGAGATGAGGAAGAGCTGCTTGTAGGTACCGTAGTCGTCGAGGGAGAGCCGCCGCGCGAGCACCAACGGAATGGAGAAGGTCACCGCGATGGCGAGGAAGCGCGCGATCACCAGCGGCGCGACCGCCTTGACCAAGGGCTCAGTCGCGGCTGGAGACGAGGCGCCACGCATGCGCGCACAGTGAGGGCGCATCCTGGGCGCGGCAACTCATCCCCAGTTCGAGCGATTGGGAGAGAATTTGACAGACGAAGAAGAACAAAAAGACGAAGAAGAACAAACCGACAAATGGCGAGGGGTGACGTGTGACGAGGTCGCCCGTTTTTCAACCCCTAGGGCGCACTTGGGGCCCGAGCGTAAGGTTCGATCCATGACTGTCGTCAGTGTGTCCCTCTCACCTCACGCGCACCGTCATCTTTCGAAAGACCTGCTCGACGCCGTCGAGCGCCTTGAGCCTATCGACGGTGCTCTGATCATGGCCCAATGAGGATAGGCGACCAGCGCGCGAGCCATGGGTCTGGGTGTAGCGAGAGCGATGCGCTGGCGACGTGGAGCTGCGCGGCGGCCGCTCCCGAGACCCAGGCGAGCTCGAGCGCGTGCCGGCCCGCCTCGAGCGCGCCGACTTGAACGGCCTGCGTCAGCAGCGTGCGCCCCGCGGCCCAGACTCACAACCCGTAGCGCCCGAGACGAAGGCGAGAAGAAGTGGCAGGGTGAATCGACGCATCGAGGCGCGCGCTCTGTACCCGTTCACGCGCGTGTGCGCGACGAAGAGGAAAGCCCGGTCCTACTTGCCGTTCCACGAACCCCCGGGCCAGCTCTGCCAGAAGCGTAAAATCCCATGGTGGGGGTTCTGCACAAACGCGTGGAGTCGGCCGTCATACCCCTGCACGAGGCTCGCCTTCGACCAAACACCACCAGTAGTCCGAGTCTTCGGGGTCGGCCTGAATGAGCCGAGTGGCGATCGCCGCGGCCTCTTTCCAGTGCCCCAGGTCTTCGTGGGCAGACATCGCCACCCACTCGAGTCGCAACCATTCGCCGCAGCGCTGGGTGAAATCGGCGACCAGCTTTAGCCCGGCTTGGGCGTCGCCGTCGTTGACCAGCCGTTCGCCCATCGCCAGCGTGCGCTGCTTGTCGCAGCCGAGCGCGGTGAGCTGCGCGTCGAGCGAACGGCGCTGAACGGTGGCCGCGTCATCGGGTCGGTTCGACTTGCGGTAAGCGTCGGCAAGCTCGCGGGCGATCGTTTCGTTCGCCGGGGCGCGTTCGAACTCTTGCTCGAGGCGCGCGGGTGAGCCGGTCGGCATAGTTGCCGACGCTTTCGGTGCGTTGGGTCAGCGCCCATGGAATGGCGAGCCCCGCCGCGAGCACGACGCCTTCAAGCACCACGACTTTGATCAGTCGCCCGCGCCGTTGTTCGCGCCAAAACTGCCGCTCGTCGTCGTCGGTCGGCACCGGGCGTTTCGCGCTCCGCACCACCATTGTTCCGGCGATCAAAATCGGCGAGGCCTCGTCGATCACCCCAGTTCCTCGTTCTCTTTTCCTTCATCGCGCTGACTGGCTGCGGCGTCGGAATCATTGGGGAAATGGGGACGAAAATCGACGACGTGGTGAAGACGTCGAGGCCAGCGACCCCAACGCCCCGACGGCTCCAATGGCCTGGTGTTGTCGAACGTCTGGAAGGCCGAGCTCACCTTGAGCTGGGCGGCGTCGAGCGACGACCTCTCGTTGTCGTAGAGGGCCATCGCTCGCCGTCGAAGTGGCTCGTGCCTGGGACCTAGTCCGCACCTAGTCCGGAGGGCTGCTGCACCCTCGGCGCACTTTTCGTAGAGTCCCGCGCCATGGGCCTCCTCACCTTCGGTCTCAACGTGACTTTGGACGGGTGCATCGATCACACCCAGGGGATCGTGGACGACGAGCTGCACGACTATTGGACACATCTCATGGATCAGAGTGGGGCGATGCTCTTCGGGCGCAACACCTACGAGCTGATGGAGGGAGCCTGGCCCGCGGTGGCACGCGACGAAAAGGCGCCGCGCGCGATGCGCGAGTGGGCACAGAAGCTCGAGGCGAAGGCGAAGTACGTCGTTTCGAGCTCGCGGAGCGACTTTCCGTGGAAGAACACGATCAAGGTGCAGGGTGACCTTCGCGAGGCGATCTCGGCGCTGAAAGCGACGAATGAGCGGGGTGTCCTCGTCGGTGCGCCGAAGCTTGCGACTGCGCTCGAGGAGATGGGGCTCATCGACGAGTACCGCATTGTCGTTCATCCCATCGTCAGTGGCCGCGGGCCGACGTTGTTTCATGGCCTGTCGAGTGCGCGGCAACTCGAACTCCTATCGACGCAGCGGTTCAAGTCCGGCGTCCAGGCGCTCCACTTCCGTCGCAAAGCGGGCTGAGCGGCCCTGCGAACGACTTCGCCCTGCGCGATTCGCCCGAGGACTTCGGATTCGCGTGCAGTGAGACCCCAGTTGTGGCCACGTGGTCGACGTTCACTCCGAGGCGCTGGGTCATAGCTCACGCACTCTACGGGCACTCACAAACAATGTCCGCAGTCGCGCTCTTGTCGAAGGCAAAGGTGATGTCACTGCTTTGCCCTCCGTCGGCCAGCCGATAGATGGTGCGCATCTCGCAGGGCGACTCACAGGGCTCGACCAGCGTGTACTCGAGCAGGCGGCGATTCTCGCAACTGGCTTTCGGGAGCCCCCAACTCGCAATCGATTCGTCCGGTGGCCCCGCGACTGTGAAGGTTTGATGTGCTTTCACCTGGAGCGGCTCAAGGCCAACCAGCTCCACTTCTGCTTCGCGACGCACCGTGCTCACTTCGCTCGCCCCGGCCCGGGTGGGAACGCCGAGCTGGAGAATTTGTCGAGTAATGGAGCCGAGCGGCCTGTCTAAGTAGATGGGGACATTCACCTGGCTGCCCTGGACGACGACAGCAACTCGGCCCTGCTCGCCAGTCCATCGTGGCGGATCGCAGGTGTCGAGCTCTGAGCTCTCGCTCAGAGAATAGATACCGCTCACAACCTCTTGTTGGGCCGGCGGATTGGGGCCCGGGCACCCCAACGATGAGATGGCAAGCAGCGTGAACAACGCGCGTCGAATCATGGTGCCTCACAGTGAAAGAGAGGCTCCGTCGACGAGGCGATCGTCGAGAGATTCAGTCGAACGATTCGCGGCCAGTGACTTTTGGCGATTAGGGTACGGGTCGAAGTCTTCCGCGGCTTCCGCGCGAACGAAGATCAGCTCGAACTGCGGCGCGTCCCAATACACGCGAGCCATCAGCTTGGCGCCGCTTGGGTGCCCGCAGTGGCTCCACTCGTCTTCGCCCATCGACCCCAACGTCGCACCATCCACGCGGAAATGCCTTTCGTCGCCCGTGGCTGGGCGCTGGTGTTTCGCCAGCCACACGGCACCAAAGTTTGGTGCCAGACGATGTGGAGCGCTCCGACAACGACGATGTCCCCTCGCCGAACTCCGCGCGTCGCTTCATGAAAAACAGTGGGCCCTCCAGGATTCGAACCTGGGACCAATCGGTTATGAGCCGACAGCTCTGACCGCTGAGCTAAGGGCCCTGCAGTGTCGCCTGGGTCGATTACTGCGCGCCCGGGCCCGGAGCAAGCCTCCTCGGCGGCTACCGGCGCCGGGCCGAAACGTTGAGGCGCACGTAGTCGAGCGTGAAACGCCGCTTGTCGTAGCGTGCGGCCTCGGTGAGCGCGTCCAGGAACGCCTCGGCTTCGGCCGCGCTCAGCCGCGCCACGTGGTGCCGCAACACCACGTCGCGCAAGAACGCCCGATACGTCGCGGCGTCCTCGAACGTCGTGGGCGCGGGCTCGAGCCAGGCGCGCACGTCCTTCCAGCCCGACGACTCCAGATGGGCCTGCAGCATGTCGGCGCGCGGGTACACCCACGGCTCGGTGAAGTCGGCGAAACGCGCGCCGAGGTTCAGCTTCTCGATCGTCTGCTGCGCGCGGTCGCGAATGCCGCGCAGGTTGCCCTCGCCGCCATACTGCGCCTCCAGCCGTCCGCCCGGCTTCAGCGCGCCGAGCAGGGCGCCGTACAGGGCCTTCTGATCGAGCACCCAATGAAAGGTCGCGGTGCTGAAGACGACGTCCACCGGCGCGTCGACCTGGAGCTTCAGGACGTCTTGCCGCTCGAGCCGGACGCGTTCACCGAAGCGAGGGAGAAGCTCCCGGCGCGCGACCTCGAGCATGTTCTCGGACAGGTCGATGCCCAGCACGAAGCCCCGCGGCAGCCGCTCCAATAGGCGCGCCGTCAATCGGCCCGTGCCGCACCCGACGTCGATCGCCCGCTCGTCGCCGCGGAGCGGCAGCCGCGCGAGCACCTGCTCTCCCCACGCGACGTGCGGCTCGGACAGCTGGTGATACGCCGAAGCGTTCCAATCGACCGTTTGGTCCAAGCAGTCAGCCCCCTTGCCGTCTGCAGCGTACCTCGCGGCGCGGAGGCACGAACATTTGTAGATGCGAAAGCGAGCGCTGAAGGGGCCTGAATGGGGAGCGTTCACTGGGCCGCCGATTCGCCTGCGCTTCGATGGCCCGTGCCCAGCCAAGACGCGCTCGTGGCACGGCGCGCGGTGCATGGAACGGGCGACTTTGAAGCGACGGACGTGTCAGGCCACGTCAAACGCTTCAAAGTCGGTGGTTGAACGCGACAAACCCAAGGCTCGAAGCGCGGCACCGCTCGACGGCGTTCGCTCGAGCGCCCGACAATCCAGCCCGCTCCCTCAGGGCCCTGAGCGCCTGTTTGGGGCAATCGTCGCGGACCCTCTGGCCAGCTGCACTCAACTCCGCACTGCAGTCGTCGATAATTCAAAGTGCCCCCACCGCTCGTGCGCCCGTCCCTCTGGGCGTCGCATCAACAGCGAAGAGCCACGCCACCGCGCCGTCCCGCGCGGGCGTTCACGCGTTCAGTCGAAGGGCTCGCCGCTGAGCTGCGGCGCACGTTGAAGCTCGAGGTGCGCTTCGAGGTGGGCGGCCCCATGGCCAAGCGCTTCACGCACCGCGATTCGCGCGGGCCGTTCGTCAGCCTGCCGACGAGCGTGGCCATGGACCGGCTGGCCCCCATCGCGTTCCACGAAGCGGGGCACGTGCGCAACCTGGACACGCACCAGGTCTGGCGCACGCGGCCGGACCAATGGAAGGCGGACTTCGAGGCGGACTGGTTCGCGGGCTACGCGCTGGCGCGCACCCACCGGCCGCTGCGCCCATTGGAAGACGCGCTGCGCGCCGAGCCGGTGGACGCGGTGCACGGCGGCCTGGCCCAGCGGCTCACCGCCGCGCGCAATGGCCATCGGGAAGGGTGGCTCGAGTTGCGCGAGCAGCAGCTCGGCGCGCTGCTCTCGAGGCCGCGCAGGAACGACAGGCGCGCACTCGAGCGCGCGCTCGAATCCGTTCGCGCGGAGCGTCAGGCCCTCATCGCCGAACGCAAGGCCACGCTCTCAGCGCCGCCGAAGTAACACGCGCCGGCCCTCGGCCTTCACGCCCTCCCGCGCGAGCCGCCGGAGCTGCTCGTCGGCGACCTCGGGCGCCGCGGTGCCATCGGAGCGAATCACGCGCCGCCAGGCTTGCCCACCCGCAGCGCCACCTGCGCGTAGGACAGCGTCTGGCCCAATGGAATCGAGCAGACCACCTGCGCCACGCGCGCGTCGAACGCGTTTGGAAACCACCAGGCCGGCGGAAGAGGAAGAAGAAAGAACAGCAATCCGAGAGAGGTTGGCAGTAGGAGTCTGGGCGCAGGCGGTCGCGTGTGAATGCAGGGGACGAAAGAGGGGAAGGCGGTTCGCCTGGTTTCTCTGGTGTTGGGACACACGGTTGCCCGCGCGTCGCGCCGTGACTAGGTCGCCGATGTCCCTCTCACATCGCGAGCGACATTTGTGGCGGGGCCTGCGCGCGAGGGGGTGGAACGGGGGCTGTGAGCAGCCCCATGTTTGAGAGCATCTCTTCGGCCGTGCGCCGCGCAGTGATGACGGCGAGCACCTTTCGTTTTCCGCCGCAGTGGCAAGTGAAGAGGTCGACGCCGAAAAGGGCTTCATGAAGCGACGGACCAAAGAGGCGGCCAGGGTCAAAGAAGGCGGCGGACATTAGGGGGCCGGCGCACGCGAGACGATGCAAATTCGCATAGTTCGTCAGCCGACTGTCAGCCGTGTCGCTTCTTCGTCAAGGCCCGAACCACGAGTGCCAAAACAAAGCCCCATGCCGAGAGCGCTCCGGGGGAGTCGCAGCCGCAGCCCACGAGCAGAGATCGCGGCGGGCCGCAGGTGACTTCCACTTCGAATGGGAGCTGCACCGAGCCCACCGCGTTGGAGATTTGCGCAACTGCCGAGTGAACACCGACTTCGCTCGAGGTTGGGCGCCACGACAGTTCGCCTGACGATGCGTCGATGGTCATGCGATCGGGAGCGCTGGTGAGTGACCACTCCAACGGCGGAGTGCCGATCACGGTGGTCGCGATGAGGGGCCACTCGTCGAAGGCTTCTCCGCAGCGTGCAAACGCGCGCGGTGTTCCGGAAGTTGACTGCACGACGGTCGGCGGCGCGGGAGGAAGTGGGGTCAGAGTGCCGGCGTCGGTCGCTCCCGCATCGGGCGGCGTGCCCAGCACCACATCGGTCGTGCCGTCGATGAAGTCTGGGTGCGTCGCGCGAACCGACATCGCACCGGTCGTTGTGAAGATGACGCTCCCGATCGCATTCGTCGCCCCGGCCGCAATCGTCAGTGTCGATGCGGCGGTACCGCAGGCGAGATCAGAAAACAGCTGCGCCGATGGCACCGAAACGTCGACACCGTAAGGAGCAGGTGCCGCCGCGCCGGTCTCGGAATCTTTCAAACCGACCTCGAGCGGCAGACAGCTGAGCGCGAGCGGCGTGCTGGCATCGACGCTCACCGTGAGCGTGCTCGCGAGCGGAAGCGGAGAGACGCGCACGTCATCGAAATCGAGCGTGCCTGTAAAACTCTCGTTTCCGTTGTACGCCTTGCCAAAGCGCAGCGTGACCACCCCGGCCGAGGTGAAATCGACGTTCGGGTCGGTGAGTAGCGACGATCCATTGAGAAAAAATCGGCGCGTCGCATTCGGCCCGTTGAAGCCATTGACCACGCCCTCGACGAGGTGCCAGCCGCCGTCGAGCAAGCCCGGCCCAGGAGACGACGACGAATAGACATCGTTTCGATCATGGCCGGCGATGAACGTGGCATCGCCGAGCTCGACCTCGAGGTGGTAGTGAGTTGCCGCGCTCAAGAGAATCGCAACGCTGAACGAGTCGTTTGCCTGAACACCCGGCGTGCCGCGAAACCAGAACCGCACGCGATAGTCCGTCGCCGTCGGCAGCAAACCTGGCAACGAGAGGTACGCCTCCTGGCTGGTCGCGGCGGTGTTGTTGTCGGTGACGCGAATACCGGCGTCGCCGCGGTGAGCAGCCAGCGGCGAGAGCGCGAGCGTCACGCCGCCGTTTTGAACGATGCCGCCCCACTGGCCCGCGGGGTTGTCGGTGGTGAGAAGCGTGGGCCCTTCGAAGTCTTCGCTGAAGCGGCCGCCGTCGGCTTGCGCGAAAGCCCGGCCCATGGCGAGCACCGCGAGAAGCCAGCCGCGACCAACCGCGTGAACGAACGCCTTGTTCACGCTTCGAGGGTATCGCGGATTCGGCCAAACACCCGCTTTGCGACTTTCTGCCTAGGTGTGCTTCGCACTTACCGTCAGGCGCATCGTCGGGCGTCGAGCCGAGCAAGAAGTAGGAGAGCCGCTCGGCCCTGCAGGAGCGACAGGCAGCCGCTTGCTGCGCGACGGGTGCCGCAGCTTGCGCAGCGCCTTGGCTTCGATCTGACGAATGCGCTCGCGGGTGACCTGCGACGCTCGAGGTGAGCCTGGCGCACGTGTTCCACCTGTCCGGAGTGTTGGAGCTCGCGCTGCCGCGCATTTCGCTGCCGGTCGATGAGCTGAGCGCGAGCGCTCACTTTCCGGCGGTGTTCGCCTACCAGCGAAGTCGGCGCTCGCGATGCGGGCGGCGGTGTCCTCGGAGCCGTGGGCGATAAAGACTGGCGCTCTTAACGAGGTGAGATCGTCGGCTGTGGTGGATTAGGCGGAGAGAAAGTCGAGCAGTACTTGGTTGAGTCGATCGGGCTGATCCCACGGCGCGATGTGGCGAGAGTCTTTGATGGTGACGAGGCGGCCGTGCTGCGCACGAGAGGCGATTAGCTCTTTGTCGGCGAGGGGAATGAGATCACCGGTCGAGTGGGTGACCAAGACGGGGCAAGAAATCTCGGGCAGGCGGGAGGAGATGTCGAAGTCCTCCACTGCGCGCTGAACGACGAGATAGTTCTGGGCGGAACACGCACCCATCATGTTGATGAAACGTTTTCGGAGTGCTTCGTGCTCAGCACCGGGCAGGTGGAGCTTGGCGTTCACTCGCGCGAAGGCCTTCATACCGAATAGGTGAATGAATGCGCGCAGGATCATGCGCTGTGGCCAAGGGGTTTTACCGTTCGATGTCGAGTTGATGATCGACAGGCTTTGCACGAGCACGGGCGCGTCGAGCGTGAACTGTAGGGCGACCATGCCACCGAGCGAGTGACCGACGACGTGGCAACGATCGATGGAGAGAGCGCGGCAGAGATCGACGCAGGCGGCGGCGAGCGACGACATCGAGAGAGACGGCGTTGCGGGTGGTGAACGACCGTGTCCGGGGAGATCGATCGCGAGGACGCGAAAGCGTTTCGACAAACTTGGGACTTGCTCGGACCAACTGCTGCCATCTCCCCCTTGTCCGTGAAGGAGCAGAACGGGGAGGCCGGAACCATTTTGTTCGTAGGCGAGCACGGAGATGGAGATTGGCAGGAAAGCCGGTTACTTCCGTGCTCGGGCTAGAACCGGTCTCAGAATTGGTCGAGGGAAGCACTTGAATCTCGATCACTTTTCTCGTGGCGATCGACAGCGCTGCGCGCTTGTGATCGAAGCTGGGTATGGACCTGACGGATGCCCAGTGGACGTTGATTGCGCCGCTCATTCCTGAGCGGGAACTCAAGCGCGAAGACCGACCCGGTCGACCGCCGACGGATCCGCGTGCGCTGTGGAACGGTATCCTCTGGATTCTTCGCACTGGCGCCCAATGGGCCGAGATGCCGGCCGCCAAATACCCGCCTTACAAGACGTGTCACCGGTGGTTTCAGAACTGGGTCAAGGACGGCACCTTCAAGAAGGTGCTGCGCGCGCTTGCGCAGGACCTAAAAGAACGAGGCGGATTCGACCTCGAGGAAGGTTTCGTCGACGCGACTTTCGCCTCGGCGAAAAAAGGGGGCCCAGCGTCGGGAAAACCAAGCGCGGGAAAGGGACCAAGATCATGGCAGCTACAGACGGCCACGGTCTTCCTCTCGCCGTTAGCACGGCAAGCGCTTCGCCCCACGAGGTCAAGCTCATCGAAGCAACGCTCGACGAGAGCATCATCGACGAGCTTCCCGGTCGCCTCATCGGAGACCGGGCCTACGACAGCGACAAGCTCGATGAACGACTCTGGAACGAGCGAGGAATAGCTCTCATCGCTCCGCACAATCCGACCCGGAAGACCAAGACGCAAGCCGGGCGCGAACTTCGCCGCTACAAACGGCGATGGCACGTCGAACGGCTCTTCGCCTGGCTTCAAAACTTTCGACGTCTCGTCACTCGCTACGAACGCAAGGCCGAGAACTTCGAAGGCTTTCTACACATCGCCTGCGCGCTTATCCTCTTGAGGCAATTTTGAGATCGCTTCTAG
>CAZEDU010000120.1:0-3774 GCA_964511185.1 uncultured Myxococcaceae bacterium
GTCACCGCGGCGCAGTCGAACACCACGAAGGGCTTCTTGGCGCGCGGAGACAAAGCGTGCAGCGCGCGCGCGACGGCCTCCTTGCCGACGCCGGTCTCGCCGCGGATCAGCACCGTCGTCTCGGTGGGTCCCAAGCGCTCGAGCGCCGCGAACAGCCGGCGCATCGCGGCCGAGCTGCCCACCAGCCCGTGCAGCTCCCTCTTGTCCGACATCGAGCTGGTGGCCGTGGGGGGCGCGAAGCGCAGCACCGTGCGGCCCAGCTTCACCGCGCCGCCGATCGGCACGTTCGCTTCGGTGATCTTCGCGCCCAAGTACTTCGTCCCGTTGCGGCTGCCCAGGTCGCGCACCCGCACCGAGCCGGGGAAGAGCTGCACCGTGACGTGCCGACGCGAGACCGAGGCATCGGTGAGCACCAGGTCGCAACCGTCTTCGGCGCCGACCGTCATCGTGCCGATCTCGAGCAGGTAGCTCTTGCCCGCGTCGGGCCCTTCGGCCACTTCGATGCGCACGGGCTGAAGCGTCGTGTCGCCGCCCTCGCTGAGGCCCTCGGTTCGCAGGGAACGGCGTTCGGTCATCGCAGGTCCGCCTTGACGTAGCTCCTCTTGCCGCCGGTGACTTTCACCCGGCGTGTGACGACCTTACCCGTCTCCGGGTTCTCCAGCAGCACCGACACCTCGCCGGCCTCCACCGGATACCCCGCCAACGGCGTCTCGCCGATGCGCTTGCCGTTGACCGAGACGTACGCCCACGGCAGCGCGTCGACCGTCAGAAAGCCGGCCCGTGGCGCGGCCTTCTTCGCCGCCGGTTTGGCCTCCCGCTGCGGCGCTGCCCGGGGCGTCGCGGCCTTCAGCGGCGGCGCTTCCGGAGGCGCGGGCGTCGGCGCGGGCGGCGGTGGCGTGACGGCGACAGGCGGCGGCTGCGCGGGAGGTGCCGAGCGCCAACGGCGGGCCGTCCAGCCGACCGCGCCCGTCGCCGCGATCACGGCCGCCGCGCCGAGCAGCCCGAGCGCCACGCCGCGGCGAAGCGCCCGCTTCGTTCCAGAGCCGGTCGACAGGGCCCGGGTCGCCGTGCGCAGCGCCTGCACCTGCCGCGTGCGCTCCTCGAGCTGGCTGAGCTCTTCGGAGCAGGCCGCGCGGACCAGCGCGGCGAGCTCGGCTTGCGCGGCGTCGGCGTCCACGGCCGGCAGTGCGTCGCGAAAGGCGCGCGCCGAAGGGAAGCGGTCCTGCGGCGCTTTGGCCAGCGCCCGTTCGAGCGCGCGCGCGACGTCGTCGGGGAAGTCAGGGCGCAGCGCGCGCAGGTCCGGGGCGTCTTCCTTCTCCACCGCGCGGAGCGTCCGCGCGTCGTTGTCCCGGCGGAAGGCCGAGGTGAGCGTCGCGGCCTGGAACAACGTGGCCCCGGCGCCGAAGACGTCAGCGCGGCGGTCGAGCTCGGCGCCCGTTGCCTGCTCTGGCGCCATGTACTCGAACTTGCCTTTGATCAGCCCCGGCCGGGTGAGCGGCGCGGCCCCGAGAATCTTCGCCACGCCGAAGTCGGTGAGCTTCACCTCTCCGTCGACCGAGACGAGCACGTTCTGCGGCGTCACGTCGCGGTGCACCACGGCCAGGCTCTCGCCGTCTGGTCCGCGCTGCTCGTGCGCGTGGTGCAGCCCGTCGAGCAGCGCCTTCGCGACGAAGGTCCAGACCGCCGCCGACAGGCGCGCCTGGCTCCGCGCGAGCCCGCGGAAGAGGGTCGAGAGCGAGACGCCCCGGACCAGCTCCATCGACAGGAAATAGCTCTGGCCTTCGACCCCGACGTCGAAGATCTGCACCACGTTCGGGTGGCTCATGCGCGCGGCGAGCCTCGCCTCGTGCAGGAACATCTCGACGGCGTTCGGGTCCTCCGACAGGTGCGGCAGGAGCAGCTTGAGCGCCAGGGGCTTCTGAAAGGCGCCCAGGCCGGTCTTCACCGCCAGGTAGACCTCGCCCATGCCGCCCACCGCCAACCGGGGGCCCATCAGGTATGGCCCGAGCGGGACGCCGGTCTGCATGATCAGAACGCCCAGGCCCAGACGAGCGCGCCGCCGCCGATCAGCGCGCCCGCCGCGAGGAGGCCGCGCGACCACAGCGCCTTGTCGTACGCGCGCTGGTCGAGGCCAGCGGTGCCCGAGGCGAACGGCGCATCCGCCGCGGCGCGGGAGTCGTTCGCCGAGCTGATGGCCAGGACCACTCCCGTCGCGACGGCCGCCACCGCCACGCCGCCCAACGCCCACTGCGGCCAACGCGCCGCGGGAGCGCCCTCGCTCGGCGCGGCGTGCGCGCTCGGCAACGCCTCGTCCGGCGCGCCGCGCCCGGCCTTGGCGGGCACCTGCATCGGCTTCGACGCGCTGCCGACGCGCTCGAGCACCTCGCCCCGCTCGTCCTCGGCCGTCAGGAAATAAGACATCCCTTGGGGCAAGGGTGGGGTGAGCGCGCGCCGCTCCGAGAGCGCGAGCGCCGTCGCCGCGAACGCCGCGTTCGTCGCCTGGTGTAGGTGGACGGTCCGAACGGCATCCCACGGGTCGACGAGGAGCACCTCGAGCCGCCCCTCGGTGGCCGGCGCCAGCTCGAGCCGAACGAACGGCGGCGGGTAGAGCCGCTGCTTCGCGCGTTGAAAGGTCTCGCGAATCTTCGGGGCGGCATCGGTCGGGGTGGGGGCGTGTGGGTCTCGAGCCAACAGCTCGGAATAAGCCCGCTCCGCCTCCCGGGCCTTGCCGCGCGCCAGGCGGGCACGGGCCAGCAGGTCGAAGGCTTCGCGGCGCTCTTCTACACTGGACGACGGGACTTGCGTCGCCAGCTCGAGCCGGGCCTCCGCTTCGGCGTAGCCCATGGAGCGGTAGAGCTGACGGCCTTCGTCCAGGTAGGGGTTCGCGCTGATCAGCAGCGCTAGAAACATGGCCGCGGACATCGTGACAGCAAAGCTTACTCAAATGCGCCCCGGCGGCGTCGCTCGTGCCGTCGCCGCCGCCCTGGCCGTGGGCGCGCTGGCCGCGTGCCTCCCCATCCCGCACGCGCTCGAAGGCAGGGCGTGTGACGATGCGCACCCTTGCCCCGGGGGCTTGTTTTGCGTGGCCCAGGTGTGCCGCGGCGAGCCCGGCGGGGGCACGGACGACGGAGGCCCCGACGCGGGCTCACCCGCGAACCTGGTCTTGAACGGCGGCTTCGAAGCCGGGCTCTCCGGGTGGGAGCCGAACAGCCCCGCCACCAACATCGCGGAGGAGACGCAGCAGGTGCGCAGCGGCACCCGCGCGGCGCGCGTCTGGCGCAACCCGAACGACAACACCTACTACATGGGCATCGTGTCGAGCCGGGAGCTGATCCTCGGCAAGCCGGGGATGACGTACTGCGCGACCGGCTGGGTGAAGAAGCAGTCTCTCACCGGGAAGATCACCCTCGTGCTCCGACAGATTCAGAACGGCACGGTGCTCGAGGACAGCGGCGATCTGCCCGACTCGAGCATCGCCCCGGTGGATGAAGCGTGGCACCGCGTTCGGGCCAGGCTCGTGTTCGACGCGCCGCACACCTATTTGACGGTCCGCCTCCGCGCCGACACCGCCAACGGCACGGAGTACTACGTCGACGACGTGAGCGTCTGGGAGGACCCGTCCGGCGATTGCGCGGTGCCTTGAAGCAAAGGGTGAACGTGGTTGCCAGAAGCGAGCGCTCAGGGCCTGGAGGGGAGTGGGGGGGCTGGGTTGTCCAACGCTCGAACGAACGCCGCCGAGCAGTGCCGCGCTTCAAGCCTTGGGTTTTGTCGCGT
>CAZEDU010000120.1:3784-15490 GCA_964511185.1 uncultured Myxococcaceae bacterium
CCGACTTTGAAGCGTTTGACGTGGCCTGACACGTCCGTTGATTCAAAGTCGACCTGTGAGCTCGAAGTGGGCGTGAAAAAGGTCGCTGGAGCAACCGTTTTCACTCCCACACCCTGCCAAGCCGCGGCGCCTCGTGCTTTTGAACGCGACAACCCCCCGGCCCGAGACGCGGCACCGCTCGAGGGGGTTCGCCCGAGCGCCCGACAATCCAGCCCCCCGTTCCCTTCCGGGCCCTGAGCGCTCACTTCTGCGCAAGCGAGCCATTCATTGAGCTCCACCCAAATCCGTCGTGCACCCGAAACGGCGGCACCAGGCAACGCGCTGGGCGCCGAAGTCGACAATGGCTTCGAGCGAAGCATGCCCAGAATTTTTCAGACACCGCGGACCCAGCAGACCGTCACCACTGGAGACAGGGGCCGTCAGCCCGACGTCCAGCAACTCGCCGCGCGGCTCGACGCGATCGACGACGTGCCCCACGCGTTGGTGTGGCTCGGCACCATCTTGTCGCGCCGGCAGGACGTGGGCGCGGAGCTCCAGCAGGCGGTGCTCGCGCACCCCTCGGTGGCCTCGCTCATCGCCAAGGGCGCCGCGCTCGCGAGCGACTGGAAGCCCAGCCAGGCGGCCTCGGCGTCGAACGCGTTCAAGGCGGTGCTGCGCGCCTCCGACTTGGGGGGCCCGTGGCTCACCCGCGCGCTCGCCACGGAGCTGCGCGCCAAGCTGCCGCGCGGGCCGTTTCCGCTGCCGGCCGAGATGGCCAGCGTGCTCGCCCAACACCTCGAGCAGGGCAAAGGCAAGGCGCTCGCGATTGACCTGGAGCAGATGTACCGGGTGAGCCCGATCGACTCCGCGCCCAAGGGCCGCGTGCCGCTCGTGCATTCGTACGGGTACTTTCAGGGGCAGACGCCGGGCCGCTTCGACTACGAGCTCAACGCCCGGATGATCCAGCCTGGCATGGAGACCTCGTTCGGCGGCGGCAACGGGTACATCTACCCGGGCACGCCGGAGTTCGCGCTGCTCAAGCTCAGGGGCGCCAAGCTCGCCAAGAAGATCCCGATCAAGGATCAGAACAAGCTCGACGCCGCGGGCAACAACCTGGTGGACAGCTTCCACGAGATGCTGCGGCCCGACGACGTCGATCCCGCGAAGGACGCGGCGTACGTGAAGGCGACCGCCGACGTGCTGCAGGGCTACATCGACGCCGGGTGGGACTACATCGAGATCGACGAGCTGAACTTCCACTACGCCGACGAGACGGTCGGTGGCCGGCGCTTCCGCGCGGTGATGGAGGAGCTGGGGCAGCGCGGCTACGGGCGCCGGATGATCGTCTGGTTCTCGCCGGGCACCACCGACGTCACGCGCGCGCCCACCACGCAGCGCGATCCGCTGCGGCGCTTCGAGCAGCTCTTCCAGACCGCGCGGCTGCACGCGCGCAAGCTGGTCTTCGAGGCGTACCCCGAGGCGGGCAACCGGTCGGAGAAGCCGCCCCCCGGCCTGCGCACCTCGACGGTGCTGGGCGAGCAGCGCGCCGCCAGGCACTTGGACAGCTTGGCGCTCCGGCTCGACAAGGTGGTGCCGGGGCTCTCGTCCGTGTCGATCGCCGGGCTGGGGCTGGTGAACGACGACCGAGGCGGCAGCTTCCGCCACCCGTACCTGAACGATCCCGAGCGGGATCTCCAGAGCCTGCGCGCGCAGCTGCAAGAGCTGCACAACGGGCCCGCCGAACGGCTCACCGGGGTGGCCTGGTACGCCCCCAGCCGCGTGGTCGACAAGCGAAACGACCGCGGCGAGGTCGTCTACGACCGCGACATGCTCTCGTCGGTCGTCGCCAAGCTCTCCGCCTGGTGGCGCGGCAAGGACTGAAGCAGCGCGCAGCAGGCGCTTGCGGGTAGCATGGCTCGCCCATGCGGCTCCGCGTTCTTCCACTCTTGGCGCTCGGCTTGGCGGGCTGTCTGCTCGACCTGCAAGACCCGGCCGGCCGCGCCTGCGACGAGGCGCACCCGTGCGCGGGCGGGCGCGTCTGCGTCCTGGGGGTGTGCGCGGCGCCCGACGGAGAGGACGCGGGGGGCGCGCCCTGTGTGGAGGGCGCACCGTGCGCCGTGGGGCTGGGCGAGTGCCGCCGGGAAGGCGCGACGGTCTGCGCGCCGACGGCCGTGTGCTCGGTGCAGGCGGGCACGCCGGCGCCCGAGGTGTGCGACGGCCTCGACAACGACTGCGACGGCCGGGTCGACGTCTCGATCGAGACGGAGCTCGTCGCGCTCTCGGCCGGGTCCGTGCGCGCGCTCCAGTGGGTGTCGTCGGGGGACGGGTTCGCCGCGGTCTACGCGCGCGACGACGGCGCCACCCCCCGCGTGCACTTTCAAAGGTACGCGGCGGATCTCTCGCGGGTGGGCGCCGAGGTTCGCTTGAGCGAGAGCGGGTCGATCGCCGGGCGGACGCCGGCGCTTCGTCTGCGCGCGGGCGGCTTCGTAGCCGCGTGGAGCGAGCGGTCTTCCGGCGGCACGGCGCGCGTCGCGGTGTCGTTCCTGGACGCGCAGGGAGAGCCGGTTCCGCTCACGCAGTCCGATGGCGGCCTGGCGCCGCGCCACCGTTACTTCAACGAGGAGGCGACGCACCCGGTGCGGCTCGCGGTGTCGCAGGACGGCCAGTACGTGTTCGCCGCGTGGATCGATCAGAACGGCCGGCTGCGCATCGCCGTGGTGCGCGCCGACGGCGGGTTGTTCCGTGCGCCTGGCACGCTGCTCGACCCTGCGCTCGGCGATGGCGGGACGCAAACGCTGCTCGAGGCGAGCATCAGCCAGGTCGGGCAGAACGACGTGATGTTCGGCGCGCTGGTCAGCGAAGGCGGACAGACGTTGGTGAAGGTGCAGCGCGTCCTCGAGACGCTCTCGCTGACCTCGCCGTCTGGCGTGCTGACCGCCGAGTCAGGCGCGCGGGACCTCACGCTGGTGACGCCGCTCGTCAGCGGCGGCGGGGCGACGAGCACGGTGGCCGCGGCGTGGCTGCAGGGCGTCGGGAGCATGGGCTTGCGGGCGACCTCGGCCGTGTTGAGCAGCGCGCCGGCGACGGTGATGCCGCCCGTGCCCGGCGACGGGTGGCGGCTCTCTGGGGTCGCGCAGCAGGGCGGTCCGATGGTGGCCTGGGTGGAGACGGACAGCGGGAAGGTGCAAGCGCACCGGCTCGGCGGGGCCGTCCGGGACATCTCGCCTCTGCCGGTGAGCGGCCGCAGCTACCCGACGAGCGAGCCCGTTTCGTTGGCCGCCGCCGACGGCGGCTTCGGGTCGGTCGCCTACGCCGTCTCGCAGCCGGGCCAAGGCATCCAGTGGTACGGCCAGCGCTTCTGCGCCCCTTAGGGGACTGTCCCGAGGCCCAAACCCCGCTGCCGCGCCCACCGCCCGTGCTTAGCTTCGGGCCCCCTTCAACCAGGAGAAGCCCATGCGCGAAGCACCAGGACAATTCGTTTGGTTCGATCTTCAGACCACCGACCCCAAGGGCGCCAAGGCGTTCTACAGCGAGATCCTCGGGTGGAAGACGAGCCCGTCCGAGCAGAGCGGCTACGAGATGTGGGTTGCCCAGGAGACGTCCGTGGGCGGCTTGATGGCGCTTCCCGAAGAGGCGCGGAAGGCCGGCGCGCCTCCCTTTTGGCTGACCTACGTGTCGACGAAAGACGTGGACGCGACGGCGAACAAGGCGCGGCAGCTCGGGGGGCGGGTGCTGGAGCCGCCCAAGGACATCCCGAAGGTCGGGCGGTTCGCGGTGTTGTCCGACCCCCAAGGCGCGGCCTTCGCTCTCTTCACGCCTTTCAACGAGAGCGACACCCCGCCGGGGAGAGACAAGCTCGGACACTTCGGTTGGAACGAGCTCAACACCACCGACTGGAAAGCCGCCTGGACGTTCTACTCCGAGCTCTTCGGTTGGAAGCCCACCCAGTCGATGGACATGGGGGCGGACCTCGGCGAGTACTTCATGTTCGGCCCCGACCCGAAGACGTCCATCGGCGGAATGTCCAACGCGGCCCACATGATGAAGGCGCCGCCGCACTGGCTGCCCTACGTCAACGTCCGGAACATCGACGAGGCGGTCCAGCGCATCCCTCAGAAGGGCGGCCAGGTGCTCAACGGGCCCATGGAGGTTCCCGGGGGAGACCGAATCGCGCAGTGCATGGATCCGCAAGGCGGGATGTTCGCTGTCTTCGCCTCCGGACAGAAATGAGCGCGAGACGACGCCCACCTCCGCGCGCGCTTGCCAGCTCCCCTGAGCTTGGTTGACCGTCCCGACACGCCTCGGGTATCCGTCGAGCCGTGCCGTCACGTCCCGCGAAAGCCCTGATTCGACTCGAGGTCAACGCCGAGCCGTGCGAGCTCGCCGTCGAGCCGCGGACCACGCTGCTCGAGGCGCTCCGCTACGGCCTCAAGCTCACCGGCTCCAAGCAAGGCTGCGACAAGGGCGACTGCGGCGCCTGCACGGTGCTCATCGACGGCTCGCCCCAGCTTGCCTGCCTCACGCTCGCCGTTGAAGCGCAAGGCCGAAAGCTCACCACCATCGAAGGCCTGGCCAAGAACGGCGCCATGCACCCCGTGCAAGACGCCTTCGACGTCTGCGGCGCGCTCCAGTGCGGCTTCTGCCAGCCGGGCATGATGCTCTCGACCGTCGCGCTGCTCGAGCACAACGAGAAGCCGACGCGGCAAGAGATCAAAGAAGCCCTCTCCGGAAACCTCTGCCGCTGCACCGGCTACACGCAGATCCTCGACGCGGTCGAGGTCGCCTCTGGCCAGCGCGCGCTCCCCGAGCGCGACGATCGCCCGACCACCGAGCGAGGCCCCCAGTGAGCCAGCGCAAGTTCTCCGTCATCGGCCGCCGGCTGCGCAAAATCGACAGCCTGAAGAAGGCCACCGGCGAGGCGCTCTACACCGACGACATCCAGCTGCCGCGGATGCTCCACTGCAAGATCCTCCGGAGCCCGCACGCCCACGCCCGCATCCGCGGCATCGACTTCACCCGCTGCCTCGCCCACCCGGGCGTCGTCGCCGTGCTCGAAGGCGGGGAGATGCCCACCCGGTACGGCGTCATCCCCTGGACCGAGGACGAGCGCGCGCTCGCCACCGACAAGGTCCGCTTCATCGGCGACGAGGTCGCTGCCGTCGCCGCCGTCGACGAGCTCGCCGCCGAAGAGGCCTTGCGCCTCATCGACGTCGACTACGAAGTGCTCCCCGCCCTCACCGACCCCGAAGCGGCGCTCCAAGAAGAGCAGCTCAAGATTCACGAGAACGCCAAGCGCGGGAACGTCTCGAAGCACGTCGACCTGACGTTCGGCGAGGTCGACCAGGCGCTCGCGCGCAGCGCCGCCGTCGCCGAGGAGTCCTTCTACTTCGAAGGCAACACCCACGCGGCCATCGAGCCCCACTGCGCCGTCGGCCACTACGACGCGCAAGGCAACCTGACCGTCTGGTCGTCCACCCAGATTCCCCACTACGTCCACCGCGCGCTGTCGAAGGTCCTCCAGCTGCCCGAGTCGCGCGTCCGCGTGATCCAGCCGTACCTGGGCGGCGCGTTCGGCGGCAAGTCCGACCCGTTCTCGCTCGAGTTCGTCGTCGCGAAGCTGTCGATGAAGACGGGCCGCCCGGTGAAGTGCCTGTTCACGCGCGAGGAGGTCTTCTTCGCCCACCGCGGCCGCCACCCGATGCGCATGCGCTTCAAGGTCGGCCTCTCGAAAGAGGGCCGCATCGAAGCGGTCGACTCGAAGATCCTCATCGACGGCGGCGCCTACAGCTCGTTCGGCCTCGTCACCGCCTACTACTCGGGCCAGCTGCTCACCGGGCCGTACCAGTTCGGCACCTACCGCTTCGACTCCACCCGCGTCTTCACCAACAAGCCCCCCTGCGGTCCCAAGCGCGGCCACGGCAGCGTGCAGCCGCGCTTCGCCTTCGAGGTCGCGCTCGACATGGCCGCCGAGAAGCTGGGCCTGGACCCCCTCGAGGTCCGCCGCCAGAACTTCATCGGCGAGAACGTGAAGACGGTGAACGGCCAGACCATCACCTCGAACGGCTTCTTGAAGTGCCTGGAGGCCGTCGAGAAGGCGAGCGGCTGGAGAGAGCGCAAGGGCAAGCTGCCCTTCGGCCGCGGCCTGGGGGTCGCCGGCTCGATGTACATCAGCGGCACCGCTTACCCGATTTATCCGAACGAGATGCCGCAGTCGGGCATCCAGGTGAAGCTGGACCGCTCCGGCAAGGTCACCCTCTTCTCCGGCGCCTCCGACATCGGCCAGGGCACCAACTCGCTGCCGGCCTACCTCATCTCCGAGGCGATCGGCTGCGACCCCAAGGACTGCCACGTCGTCGCCGCCGACACCGACTTGACCCCCGTCGACCTGGGGGCCTACTCGAGCCGCGGCACGTTCATGGTCGGCTTGGCTTGCATCGAGGCCGGCCAGAAGCTCTGGGCGATGCTCTCTCAAGCGGTCGCGGAGGCGTGGAACGTCGCGCCGTCGCAGGTGCACGCCGCGCTGGGCACGTTCAGCGGCCCGGGCGAGGGGCAGCAGATGTCGTTCCGCGACGCGGTCCGTCTCGCCGAGGCGAAGTTCGGCACGCTCGGCGCCACCGGCAGCTACCGCACGCAGAAGCTCGGCGCGGACTACCGGGGCGGCACCATCGGCGCGTCGCCGGCCTACAGCTTCACCGCGCACGTGGTCGAGGTGCAGGTGGACCCGGAGACCGGCATCTGGAAGGTGGAGAAGGTCTGGGCGGCGCACGACTGCGGCCGCGCGCTCAACCCGACGCTGGTCGAAGGGCAGATTCAGGGCTCGGTGTACATGGGCTTCGCCGAGGCCGCGATGGAAGAGATGACCTACCACCCGTCGGGCCTGCACCGGGGGCCTTCGCTGCTCGACTACCGAATCCCCACCACGCTCGACACGCCGGAGATCGAAGCCGCCATCGTCGAGTCGATCGACCCCAATGGGCCTCTGGGCGCGAAGGAGGCCGGCGAAGGGCCGCTCCACCCGGTCATCCCCGCCATCTCGAACGCCATCCACGACGCGGTCGGCGTCCGCTTGACGGAGCTGCCGTTCCACCCGGGCAAGGTCCTGAAGGCGATGCGCGAGAAGTCGAAGGGTCCGCCCACCCAGGTGGAGCAGCGGCTGGCGAGGGGGGCTTAGCGATGCTGACGCTTCCTCCTTTTCAGTACCACGCGCCCCGGTCGCTCGACGAAGCGGTCGGGCTGCTCGCCGCGCACAAAGGCGACGTGAAGATCATCGCCGGGGGCACCGACCTGGTGCCGAACATGAAGCACCGGCTCTTCACGCCGGGCCACGTGGTCGGGCTCAAGGCGATCGCCGCGCTCTCGGAGATCCGAGAAGAGGCGGGCGTCTTGAGGCTGGGCGCGATGGTGTCCATCGCCCAGCTGGCCAAGCACGAGCGGGTGAACGCGCTCTTCCCCGCGCTCGCGCGCGCCGCCGAAGGCATCGCCGGTCCGCAGCTGCGCGAGATGGGCACGCTCGGCGGCAACATCTGCCTCGACACGCGCTGCGTCTATTACAACCAGACCTACTTCTGGCGTCAGGCGCTGGGCTTCTGCCTCAAGAAGGACGGCACCGTCTGCCACGTGGTGAAGGGCGGCCAGAAGTGCGTGGCCGCCGCGTCGAACGACACCGCGCCGGTGCTGCTCACGCTCGGCGCTTCGGTGCACATCCTGGGGCCCAACGGCCCGCGCGAGGTCCCGCTCGACGGCTTCTACGTCGCCGACGGCATCACCAACACGGTGCTCGCGCCCGACGAGCTGGTCACCCACGTCACGGTGCCGGTGCCGAAGGAGCGGCTCCTCACCGGCTACGAGAAGCTCCGCATCCGCGCCGCCATCGACTACCCCGCGCTCACCGTCGCGGTGGCGGTGCAGCTGTCGCCCGACAAGAAGGTGGGCTCGCTGCGCATGGCCGTCTCCGCGCTCGGCGCCCGGCCACACGCGATCCGCAAGCTCGACGCGTACCTGGGCCGCACGCTCGATGACGCCACCATCGCCGAGCTGGGCCAGGTCGCGCACAAGCAGTGCCACCCGCTCACCAACATCAACGTCGACCCGGCCTGGCGCCGCGAGATGCTGCCGGTCTTCGTTCGCCGCGCCTTCGCCCAGGCACTGGGCGCACGGCAGTGAAGTGCTTCGGCGCTGGGTTTAGGCCGTCGCCGTCGCCGTCGCCGTTCACGTCAACGTCAACGTCAACGTCAACGAAGACGTAGACGTAGACGTAGACGTGGTCGTAGGCGGCGACGGCGACGTGAACGGCCTCTCCGGCCCCCCCGCCGCCGCAACAAGCGACCCGAGCAGGGCGACAATCGCTGAAACGTCCGCTCCGGCTTTGACTCACCCCGCATGAGTGGCTAAAGCGGGCGACCTTTTGCTTTCCCGGCGGGCGGCCGAGTGGCCCGCCGTTTCGCAGCTTCGCTCGATGAGGAGATTCGAAATGCCGGTGATTGGAACCCGCTGGGGCATCTGTCTCTTGATGGCCGCCCTCGCGTTCAATGCGTGTAACTGCGGCAACGACACCCAGCCCGACCCCGACGCCGGCGAGCAACCGCCGCCGCCTCCTCCGCCCCAAGACGGCGGCCCGGGCGACGCGGGTCCGTCCAGCCTCCCGTGGGCCGACTTCTGTCCCGCGGTCGAGAAGGGCTACCAGCTGAGCCGCATGTCGAAGGACTTGAGCTGCGGCAAGCCGGTCACCGCCGCGGATCTGGTCCACATGCTCGACGATCTGAGCGTCGGCATCACCTACCGCGAGGTCCTCCTGGGCGCGCACTGCAACGACGCCGGCTTGGGCGACGTGATGGGCATCTACCAGGCCTCCATCGCCGCTGGCCGCCTGGAGTACGACGCGGTCAAGGCCTACGAGTGCCGCGAGCTGGGCCGCGCCGCCGACGGTGGCATCTTCCCGGTCAGCCGCGAGAACAAGCCCATCGGCGCCTGCGAGAACGTCTTCGTTCCCAAGGTGGAGCTGGGCGGCGCCTGCCAGCTGAACATCGAGTGCGCCGGGGACGCGTACTGCAAGGCGTCGGGTCCCGCCAGCTGCAGCGGCACCTGCGTGGCGCGCCTGGGCCTCAACGAGGGCTGCCACCCGGACAACGACCAGTGCGCCAACCAGGCGACCTGCGGCAACGACGGCGGCGTGACGGTATGCATCAACGCCAAGAAGGACGTCGGCGAAGCCTGCACCACCAACACGAACTGCAAGAGCCACCTGGTGTGCTGGGGCGACACCGACAAGACCTGCCAGCTGCGCGTCCCGCTCGACGGCACCTGCGAGATGAACATCACCCGGCTGCCCGACGGCGGCATCACCGGCTACCCGGACAACTGCATGCCCAGCGGCCTCTGCGTCATCCCCGACGGCGGCATGCTCGAGGACGGCGGCTTCTTCGGCAGCTGCATGGCGCCGGCGGTCACCGGCGAGCCGTGCGACCCGTTGGGCTTCGACGGCAAGTCGATCTGCAACGCCTGCACGCGCTGCGAGCAAGGCACCTGCACCGAGTACGGCCGCACCGGCGCTTCCTGCGTCGACGAGACCGACTGCTTCGACCCGCAGGTCTGGTACTGCGACAACGCCGACACCTGCCAGGTCCGCCCGCGCCAGGGTGAGGCTTGCGTGGCGAGCGGCACGAGCTCGCCCACCGGCAACTGCATGTACGCGGACAACTTCTGCCAGAAGACCGACCCGACCGGCGGCGTCGGCGCTCCGGGCACCTGCGCGCCCTTCCCGGGCCTCGGCGAGTTCTGCGTGCAGGGCTACAGCGAGCCCTACTGCGGCCAGGGCTGGTGCAAGACCGACGCGGGCAGCACCTGCGTCGACGAGCTCGCGCTCCCCGGTGAGCCGTGCACGACCGCGGTGTGGGACGTGCCGTACCAGTGCACCGCGGGCCACTTCTGCAGCGCCGACCCGAACACGGGCATGGGCACCTGCGAGCCGTACGTGGCGGCCTTCGGCCCCTGCACCACGCACGAAGAGTGCATCCCGGGCACCATCTGCGGCGACGACGCGGGCTTCACCCAGTGCGTCAACCCCTACGGCGCGGGCGCGGCGTGCACGGACGACAGCGAGTGCGCTTCGGGCTACTGCGACATCGTGACCGACACCTGCGGCGCGCTGTGCTCCACCGACGGCCAGCTGCTCACCGTCGGCGACGGCAACGTGGTCGGCGGCTGCATGCGGTACACGCCGGTCGACCTGGTCGCCTACCTGCTCTTCGCGGTGGTGCTGCTGCCCATCGCGCGCCGGCTGTCGCGCGAGAAGAAGAAGTAGGCCCTCCGAAGCGTTTTGAAGACGAGGCCCGGTGCTCCTTCCGCGAGCGCCGGGCCTTCGCCTTTCAATGCCCGCCCGCCCGTGGTAATGGCGGGCACTTTCCGTCTTGAAGCCACTCAACTCGACCAGCAGCCCGCCTCCGACCGACGCGCCCGACATTGCCTCTTGGTTCAAGGCGATCAAGGCCGAGGTTCACCCCACCACCTACAAGAAGGGGCGCGAGTACGCCGAGGGCCGCAAGGTGGCCAAGCTCGCGCGCCGCGGCGAGACGGTCCTCGCCTCGGTGCTGGGCTCCGAGGGCACGACCTACGAGGTCGAGATCGAGCCGCCCAACGCGGAAGGCAAGCTGACGAGCAAGTGCAGCTGCCCGGCGTGGAACGCCTACGGGCCGCACTGCAAGCACGTGGTCGCCGCGGTGCTGCTCTACGTCGCCCGCACCCGCAAGCCCAAAGAGGACGCGGCCAAGGCCCCGAGCGCCGACGTGGTGAACCTGCCCGCGCTCGCCAAGCTGGAGAGCTGGCTGGGGCTGTCGGCCTTGCCCGACTTCGAGTTCCTCTACCGGCTCACCCCGGTGAAGGCGGGCGGCCACGGCCGCCACTGGGTCATCGACGTGCGGCGGCAAGACGCGCCGGCCCAGGGGCCCGCCCAGGTGAAGCGGCTGCTCGCCCAGGGCGCGCGCCTGTCGCCGCTCGACGAGCGCGTCTTCCTGGTGCTCGCCAAGCACGAGAGCCGCTACGACGCGCGCATCGTCCTGTCGGACGAGGACCTGGCCGAGCTGGTGCAGCTCCTTCGCCACCGCCGCGTCATCTACCGCGGCACGCCGCTCATCTTCTCGTCCGAGCCGGCGCGCCCCACGGTGCATTTGGAGTCGCGCCCCGAAGGCGCCTCGGCCCGCATCGAGCTTCAGCTGCCCGACGAGCTGCCGGTGCAGCTCAAGGACGCGCTCATCCTCTCGGGCCAGCACACCTTCGCCATCATCGGCCAGACGCTCTACCCGGTGGAGCCCGACTTCCCGCCGCGCCTGGTGCGCAAGTGGCTGCTCGAGCCGACGATGACCTTCCCCGCCGGGCAGCTCGACCGCGTGCTGTCCTTCTTCGCCGCCCACCTGCCGCGCTTCCGCCTCGCGCTGAAGGCGGACGGGCTCGAGGTGGAAGAGAACGTCTCCCCGGAGTTCGTGCTCACCCTCGAAGGCGCGCCCGACCACATCAAGGCCACGCTGGCGGCCAAGTACGGCGGCGCCACCGTGCCGGTCTCGCCGGTGGCGCAGCATTTGGGCTACGCGAGCGGCGTCGCGGCCCCGGGCGCCGAGACGGGGCGGGTGCTCTACCGGCGGAACGAGGCCGCCGAGCGCGCCGCGGGCAAGCTGCTCCTCGGCCAAGGCTTCCGCTTCGACCCGCCGGGCAACGCCTTCGAGGCGCACGGCGACG
>CAZEDU010000121.1:0-1113 GCA_964511185.1 uncultured Myxococcaceae bacterium
CGTCGATGGGTGGGAGACACTACGGCAGCGCTTCGGCACCAAGCGCATGGGCGAGATCGCGCGCGAGCAAGCGGAGCTGCGGCGCAACACCGACCGCGCGATGCAGGGGCTGCTCAGCGACGCGCAGCGGGAGAAATATCAAGAGGTGCGCCGGCAGGAGATGCCGCGGCGGCGGGATGGGGAGAGTCGGGGAGTCCGGTGAGTGCCGGGGACAGTCCCCTATTCGTGGATCTGCTGGCCGAGGTAGTGCGGTAGCCCCATCTGCTCGATGAGCTCGAGCTGCGACTCGAGCCAGTCGGCGTGCTCCTCTTCGGACTTCAGGATGTCTTCGAGCAGCTCGGCCGAGCCGTTGTCTCCCACGCTGCGGCAAAGCGCGATGCCGTCGTTCAGCCGCTTGAGCGCGTCTCGCTCGAGCTGCAGATCGAGCTTGAGCTGCTCGGGCACCGTCTCGCCGACGTTGATCTTCCCGAGCCGCTGCACGTTGGGCAGCCCCTCGAGGAACAAGACGCGCTGGATGAGCTCGTCGGCGTGCTTCATCTCGTCGATCGACTCGGCGCGGATCTTCTTCCACAGCCGCTCGTAGCCCCAGTTCTCACACATGCGCGCGTGCAAGAAGTACTGGTTCACCGCGGTCAGCTCGGCGGTGAGCACGTCGTTCAATAGGTCGATGACCTGCGCGTTGCCCTTCATCGCGGAAAAACCTCGGCCTTACATCGTGGAGGCCGACACTTCTGGCTTTTCTCGCGCGTGCTGTCCAGCAGAGTCGACCGGCGATGGACGGTTCAGCGCGGCGCACCGTGCGTTGATCCACTCAACGCACGCACCGCAGTCCTGACCCGCGCGGCAGACCGCACCCACCTCGTGCGCAGTCCTCGCCCCACCCGCGATCGCACGGTCGACTTCCTTATCGCTGATGGCCAAACAGGAGCAGGCAATCATGCAATTGATAATCAAAAGCATAATCACTCGACCCCGGGCAGGTCAAAGGGGTTCCGATCCGCCCCTCTTTGGCCGGCATCAGCGGTAGAAGCCCCGGCCATGGCCCGGGTCTCGTTTTCCCTGCGCGCACGGGCGCTTCGAGAGCTGGCGCTGCTCTTCCTGAAGCTGGGCACC
>CAZEDU010000121.1:1123-11305 GCA_964511185.1 uncultured Myxococcaceae bacterium
CGTTCGGTGGCCCGGCCGCGCACATCGCGATGATGGAAGAAGAGGTCGTGCGGCGCCGCGGCTGGCTGACGCGCGAAGAATTCCTCGATCTGCTCGGCGCGACGAACCTCATCCCCGGGCCCAACTCGACCGAGCTGGCGATTCACATCGGGCACCGGCGCGCGGGCTTCTCGGGGCTCCTCGTCGCGGGCGCGTGCTTCATCCTCCCGGCGTTCGGCATCGTCACGGCCTTCGCGTGGGCGTACGTGCGCTTCGGCGCGCTGCCGCAGGTCGAAGGCGTTCTCTACGGCATCAAGCCGGTCATCATCGCCGTCGTCGTCCAGGCGCTCTGGGGCCTCGGCAGGGCCGCGCTGAAGACCCAGCCGCTCGCGCTGCTCGCCGCGGCGGCGTTCCTGGCTTCGATGCTCGGTGTGCACGAGCTGGTCGTCCTCGCCGCGGCCGGCGCCGCGATGCTCATCGGCCGGCGCGTTAAGCCGGCGCGCCACGCGGTGTTGCCGTGGCTCTTGCCTGGCGCGTTCGCGGGCATCGCCGGCCCGGTCAGCTTGCCGACGCTGTTCGGGGTCTTCTTCAAGATCGGCGCGGTGCTCTTCGGCAGCGGGTACGTGCTGCTGGCGTTTCTGCGCGCCGATCTGGTCGAGCGGCTCGGCTGGATGACCGAGTCGCAGCTGCTCGACGCGGTCGCGGTGGGGCAGATCACCCCGGGTCCGCTCTTCACCACCGCCACCTTCGTCGGCTACGTGCTCGCCGGTCCTTGGGGCGCGGCCATCGCGACCGCTGGCATCTTCCTGCCCGCCTTCGTCTACGTCGCGCTGAGCGGCCCGCTGGTGCCCAGGCTGCGCCGGTCGCCCGCGGCGGCCGCGCTGCTCGATGGCGTCAACGCCGCCTCGCTCGCCCTGATGGCCGCGGTGACGTGGCAGCTCGCGCGCAGCGCGATCCTCGACGGGTGGACGCTCGCGCTGGCCGCGGCGAGCGCGGTGGCGGTGCTGCGCTGGAAGGTGCCCTCGATGTACCTGGTGCTCGCCGGCGCGGCGGCGGGGCTGGCGCTGCGCGGTCTGTAGCCGGCAGAAATTACCTGCCGGGTCGTTCGAGGCGGACGCGGCCCACTGCCGGCTGGCGAACACCGCCGTGCACGTGCGCGACTCGCCGCGGGCTCGCACTGTCGCGCGCTGAACCGGGTACCGGCACACGCGCTGCAACGCGCCCTCGGCGGGGGGCGAGGATGGCGGGGTGGATGGGGATGGTGGCCGTTCTGCTCGCGTCGTCGAGCGGAGCGGACCGCGCGGCCGAGGCGCCGCCGCACGACACGCGTGAGCCGTTCTACGCGCGGCCCCCCGCGCCCGAGGTGGGGCCTTCCTCTCTGCTGCTGCCGACCGATCGACCCATGCCGAAGCTGCAGGCCGCGGGCATCGAGGTAGGCGCCATCTTGGGCGCGGCGACCATCTGGTACGTCATCGCCACGCCGATGATGCAAGCGGACTGGCGGTACGACTTGAGCTGGTCGACGGTCCGCAAGAAGCTCACCGGCGAGGCGGTCGGCTTCGACGACAACCCGCTCTTCATGAACGCGCCCGGCCACGCGGTGGCGGGCGCCACGTACTACCTGGCGGGCCGTCACAACGACTTGGGCGGACCGATGTCGCTCGCGGCGGCCGGCGTCGGCACGCTCGGCTGGGAGCTCGTCACCGAGTACCGAGAGATCGTCTCGGTGAACGATCTGATCATCACGCCGATCGGCGGCGTCGCCATCGGCGAGGCGATGTTTCAGCTCAGCGACTACTTCCGCCGCAGCGATCCGCACCCGTCGTTCTCACGGGTGGCGCGCATCCTCGCCGGACCTTCGAGCCTCTATCCCTGACGGCGCAGCGGCCCGGCCCGGCGTTCGGTCGACGCCCGCGGCTGGACGGACGATGCCTGGCACCACTTCTCCCTCTTCGCCGGAGCCACCGGCATGCGCCGCCACGGCGGCCCTTCCCCGCTCGGCGGCATGACGCTGGGCGGGCGCACCGAGATCATCAACCGCGCCGACTACGACAAGCCCGGCACCAGCGCGCAGCTCGTCTGGGGCGCGCTGGCGTCGCACCTCGAGCTCGACCTGGCGATGCGGCCGGAGGGGCTCGGGCGGCTCGGCATCTTCGCCGACACCACGCTCGTCTCGCTCTATGGCCAGTCGATGGCGGCGGTGAACGGCCGGGTGAGCGGCTGGGCTGGGTACTTGGGCTTGAGCACGCTCTACGAACACGAGGAGCGCACACCCGCGCAGGTGCGTGAGCAGCTCGGCGTCGTCTCGCCCATCGGGCCGACCGCGCATTGGCTGCAGCGCTTCGGGAGCTTGACGCTCCGCGCGACGGCGGAGGCGCACCCGGTGTTCGGAGCGGTGCTCTCCGCGGGATACGCGTCGCTCGATCCCGCGGAGGTCACCCGACCGCTCTCGGCGTCGATGGTGAAGAACGGCTACTACTGGGCCGTCGGCGCGCGCGGCGCGGCGTCGCTCCGCGCCTCGTTTCAAGCGCTCGAGCTCGGCATGGCGCTGCGCTGGTACGGGCTGCGCGACCTGGAGGCGCTCACCGCCGGAAGAAGCTGGAAGGGGCCCTCTCTCTCCGACCATCGCTTTGCGCCTTCGCTGTGGCTCAGCTTGCCGGTGACGCGATCCGGTCTCGGGCTGCGCTTCGAGCTCGAGCAAGACCAGCAGTACGGCCACCTCGACGCGCACGAAGGACGGCGCATCGACTCGATCGCTCAGCTCCTCCTGGTGTGGACCACATGAAGGCGCTCGTTGTCCTGGCATTGCTGCTCAGCGGGCAGGCGCTGGCCGATGACGCGCCGAAGGCGCCGCCGTCGGACCCGGCGCGCGAGATCGAAGGGCTCCTGGTCGGGGATCACTACCGGTACGATCGGCTCGCCCTGCCCTTGCGCGTCGCGGCCGATCTGCTGGCCATTCCGGCCAGCGTCACCCGGTGGGAGCCGATCGACTGGGGTCTCTTCGCGGCGGTGGCGGCGCCGACGCTCGGCTTGATGATGCCGTTCGAGCACCCGAACGACGCGCGCATCCAGCGGTGGATTCGCGCGGAGCTCGGGCCCAACAAGCTGGTGTGGACGCCGCTGGGCGACGCGATCGTCTGGACCAGCCTCTGGGGCACGGCCGGCGGCTTTCTGCTCTATGGGTGGCTGAGCGACGTGCCCTACTACGTCGAGCAGACTTCGCTGATGCTCGAGGCGTTCTCGGTGACGCAGCTCTACCACCTGACGCTCAAGCTCATGCTGGGCCGCGAGGGGCCCAACGACGCCGAGGGCATGGGCGTCATCCACGGGCCGCCCGGCTTCTTTCGCCTGTTCCCCGCGGGCACTCCGTCGGGCCACGTCTCCGGCGTCTACGCGATGGTCGGCACGCTCGACGCGTACTGGGGACAGCCGTGGGTCTCGGTGGTCGGCCACGCCCTCGCGCTCGTGTTCACGACCACGGTGGTGGTCGACAACTACCACTTCGTGTCGGACGTCGTCTGGGGCGCGGGCATGGGCTACTTCATCGGGCGGTGGGTGGTGAACCACCGCTCCACGCTGACGCGCACCGCGCGCGCCACCAAGCCGTTCGAGCCCTCGCTCAGCGTGGTGCCCACGCCCGGCGGGCTCGGGATCCAGGTGCTGTTCTGATCAAGGCGCGGCGGCGCCGGTGATGCCCAGCCCGGAGCGCGCCGCGTCGACCTGCGCGGGCGCCGCCAGCTGCGGCATCGAGAGGTCGGCCCAGATGGGGTAGTGGTCGCTCGCCCGCGTCTCGATCACCTCGCGGCGATGGACGAGCGGCGCGAGCGGCGAGTCGGTCAGCAGGAAGTCGATGCGGCGCTTGGAGGGCCAAAACGTGAAGCGCCGGTCCAGGCGGAACAGATCGATGAGCCCCTTCTTCACCAGCTTCATCGGCCCCGACTCGTGCGGGAGCGCGTTGAAGTCGCCAGCCACCACCAGGCCGCTCCCGACGTAGGGCTCGACGTGGTCGGCCAGCGTCGAGAGGTTCGCGGTCGGGTTGAGGAAGTCGGCGTGCACCGACACGAACCGAAGCGGCTGCTGGCCGACGCAGAGCTCGGTGTCGATCGCGACGCGTGGCTCGTAGATCGGGAACGCGTTCAGCTCGATCCGCTGCGCCGACTGCACCGGCAAGCGGGTGAGCACCGCGATCCCGTACGCGCCGCCGCCGCGGGCGATGGCCGCCGCGAAGATCGGCTGCATGCCCAGGCGCTCGGCCAGCACCTGGGCTTGGTCGACGTGGTTCGACCGCTCCACGCCGACGTCGACCTCTTGGAGCGCGACCACGTCCGCGTCGATGCGCGCCAGCTCGTCTCCCACGGCCTCGAGAGAGGACTCGAGGCCCGCCTTGAGGTTGTAGCTCGCGACGCGGAGGGTGCGCGGCGCCAGCCGGAAGCTGTCTTGGCAGCGCGTGAGCTCCGGCGCGTAGAAGGTCGAGTTGGCGATGCACCCACTGCTCATCAGCGCCAGGCCGGCGAGACACAGAGACTTCACGTGTGGAGCTCCTTGGAAAACAGAGCGCGCGATTATCGAGGCCTCCACATTCCCCGGGAAAGGGAGCGGATGTGCGCCTCGCCGCGGCCCGCGTTCGCTCGGCTGCTCAGGAAGTGAGCGTCAGGCTTGCAGCCCGACGCCCCGCGCGCCCTCGGGTTTGGGCCCGAAGCCGATCGCTCCCTCTGGCAGGAAGTAGAGGATGTCCATCGCCCCGCCCTGCACGGTCGGCACGTGCCACGAGCTGGGCGGGTAGACGGTCCATCCTTCGGGGCGGCCATCGAACCGCGGCGCGCCCTCGACCGCGAAGCACAGGTCGATCTCACCCTTGGGATGAACGTGGCCCATGCCTTCGGTCGACATGTGCACCGCGTCGATCGACCACTCGCCCGGAGCGGCCTTCAGCACCCGAGAGAAGCGGACGCCGGCGTTCTCGCGATCGCACAGCCAACCCGCCGCGACGCCCTCGCGCACGAGCTGCCGCAGCGTTCGAAGCGGCTCCGAGGAGAACGGGAGCAACGCCTCGAGCCGCTCGGCCGCGCCCGGCGCCGCCGGGTCGATGGTCCGCACGGTGGAGAGAATCGGCTGCAGGAGCTCGAGGAGTCGTTCTTTCGAGGCCATGACGGGCCGTCCTTTAGGTGCTCCGCGCCGCTCAGGTCAATCGCCGGCTCGGGAGCCGACGGGCCGAGGGCCGCCCGCGCGCTTCCCCTTGCCGGACGCGCGGCCCTGCCCAACTTCTCGACAAGGAGGCATCCATGGCGCGTGTGGCGTTCATCGTGGGCGAGATGTTCGAAGATTCGGAGTTCCGCGTTCCTTACGACCGCGTCCGCGAGGCGGGCCACGAGGCGGTGATCGTCGGGAGCGAGGCGGGCAAGACCCTCCGCGGCAAGAAGGGCAAAGAGACCCTCCAGGCCGACGTGGGCATCGATCAAGTCGACAGCGAGCGCTTCGACGCGCTGGTGATCCCCGGCGGGTACTCCCCCGATCACCTGCGCACCGACATGAAGATGGTGGGGCTGACGCGCGAGATGGTCCTCGCCAACAAGCCGGTGGCCGCCGTTTGCCACGCGGGTTGGATGTTGGCGGAGGCCGACGTCGCCGAAGGGCGAACGATGACGTCGTGGCCCTCCATCAAGACCGATCTCATCAACGCCGGCGCGCGCTGGGTCGATCGCGAAGTGGTCGAAGACGGCAACCTGATCACCTCGCGCAAGCCCGACGATCTCGAGGCGTTCTCCCGCGCGCTCCTCGATCAGCTCGAGCACGGCGTCAAGGAGCGCGCCGCGCCCGCCCTCGCGCCCGAAGCCGCCGCGCAAGAGCCACCCCCTTCCATCCACTGATCACCCACGAGGTTCCCGTGACCCGCTACATCCTTCCTCCCCTCCCCTACGACTACGGCGCGCTCGAGCCGCACCTGTCGGGCCGCATCGTCGAGCTGCACCACGACAAGCACCACCGCTCGTACGTCTCCGGCGCGAACAAGGCCATCGAGCAGCTGCTCGAGGCCCGCGACCGCGGCGACTTCACGCACATCGCCGCGATCGAGCGGGCGCTCGCCTTCAACGTGTCCGGCCACGTGCTGCACTCGCTCTTCTGGAAGAACCTCTCGCCCGAAGGCGGCGACCGCCCGAGCGGCGCGCTGGCCGAGGCGATCACACGCGACTTCGGCTCATTCGAGAAAATGAAGGCGCAGATCGACGCCGCGGCCGCGCAGACGATGGGTTCGGGCTGGGTGGCGCTGGTCTGGGAGCCGCTCGCGCAGCGGCTTGGCACCACGCTCATCCACGATCACCAGAGCGAGGTGACGCAAGGCTCCATCCCCCTCCTGGTGCTCGACGCGTGGGAGCACGCCTACTACTTGCAATACCAGACGGACAAAGCGCGCTACTTCGAGGAGATCTGGAACCTCTGGAACTGGGAAGACGTCGAGCAGCGTTTCCTGCACGCGCAGATGCTCGACCTGGGGCTCGGGGTGACGTCGGAAGGCGTACCGCAAGCGCAGCCCGAGCAGCCGACCGCCCACTGAGGTCGGCCAGGCGACGGTTCGCTAGGCGCACGCCCCAGTGAGGACCCGCGCTGGCGTCGTTACCTCTGTCTCGTATTCAGACGAGATTGACCTTGACCCTGACACGCATCGTTCAGGCGGCGAAGAGTCGTCGTCAGGACATTCTGAACCGGTGGTGCCATGAACGCGCCAGCGCTCATTCGAGGGCGCGTGGCGCCGCGCTCCTCGATCTATTGCTGCAAAGCATCGCCACGCGCGTCGATCCGGCCCACCTTCGAAACCGCATCGACGCGCTGATCACCCGTGGGGAAGGCCCGCCGTGGGAGGCGACGGCCGAGCTGTGCAGGGACGTCTATTTGATTCACCGGGCCCTCTGCGAATCGCTGGTTCAGGAGCTGGGCGACAGCACACCGATCGAGACGTCGGCAGCGCACGACCTCCACGAGAAGATCGAGGCGCTCTTGCGCGAGAGCATCGAGGCGCACCTCGAGCGCAGCCGGCTCCTCCAGCGCATGCTCGAGCACCTGGACTGGGCGGTCTGGGTGATCGACGCCCAAGGCCACGTTCGCTACACCAACCACGTCGGACGGCAGTGGCTTGGCGCCGGCGACCACCTGCACGACTGGCTCGGCCGGTTCGCGACGCTCGAAGGAGAGCGGCTCCCGCTCGCCGAGCTTCCTCCCGTGCGGGCCTTGGCTGGACAGCTGGCGCGTGAAGCGCGAATCGCGCTGTCCCAGCCCGGCGCCGAGCGCCGCATCCTGGAGACCTCGGCCTTCCCGATTCCGCTGGGCGAAGGCGTCCCCGGCGTGGTGTGGACGGCGCACGACATCACCGAGCGCCACACGGTGGAGACGCTGCGCGATCGTTTCATGGGCGTGCTGAGCCACGACCTGCGGACGCCGCTCGCGTCCATCCGGCTGTCGGCCCAGCTACTGAAGGGGGGCGCACGCGGGCAGGCCGAGAGCATTGGGCTGCGCATCTCCACGAGCGTCGAGCGCATGCAGCGGATGATCGACGAGCTGCTCGACGTGGTGCGCGGACACAGCCCGCAGGGGCTCCCCCTTCGGCTGGCCCGCGCGCACTTGGGCCTCATCGCGCAGCGCGCCCTCGACGAGGTGCAGGTGGTCGTTCACGATCACGGCTTTCGACTCGAGACCCACGGCGACCTCGAGGGGCAGTGGGACAGCGATCGCCTCCAACAAGCGCTCGGCAACCTGGTGGGCAACGCGGTCGCCTACAGCCCGCCGAACACCGTCGTGACCATCTCGGCCAGCTCGCGCGGGGACCTCGTCGAGCTCTCCGTCACCGACCAGGGGGTCGGGATTCCTCCGGAGCGGCGCGGGGAGATCTTCCAGCCGTTCAACCGCGCTGGTCGCGACGAAGAGCACGCGACGGCGGTGACCTCTTCGCTGGGGCTGGGGCTCTACATCGTCGCGGCGATCGCGCGCGCGCACGGCGGCCACGTCGAGGTGGAGTCCACGCCCGGCCAAGGCAGCACCTTCCGCATGGTCCTGCCGCGGGTGCCGCGCTCGAACCTCGAAGGCGTGCCTGCTCACCCGTAAGCCTTCGGTGCGAGGGGGCGCTCCTCCAGGGCAGTTGCTCCCATGGGCCGCGTGCCCAAGCTGAGCCATGACACGCGTCGTCCCATCGCATGACGACGCTCAAAGGGGAGCGAGCAAATGGCTTCGATGTGGAGAAAGTGGCTGGTCGCTGGGCTCGTCGCCGGCGCGCTTGGGTTCGCGGGCTGTCGAACCAACACCGGTGAACCGGCGCCAGGAGCACAGGAGCCCGCCACGGGCGGCTCGGGTGAGGTCGACACCGGCGCGCAGCAAGAGCCGATGGACACGCCCGACCAGAGCGTGGGCGGCGGCGCCCTGGAGCAGGAGCAGCAAGGCACCTATCCAGAGGCGTCGGACGAGAGCATCGGCGGCTCGGGCGCGCCAGGAGATGCCGGCGCTGGGTTCGAGGAAGATCCCAGCTCGGGCGGCAGCGGATACGAAGGGACCGAGAGCGGTTCCGAGTCGATGTGACCGTCCACTGCGCTTGACACCCGTACAGGCGAAGGTGCGGAGTCGCGCGCCTTCGCCTACGTGTGTCGGGGCTCTTCGTTCTTCACCCGACGCTCTTGTGTCGCCTTGCCCACACAACTTGTGACCGAAAATGCGGGAAAAAGGAGATACGAGAAAACGGGGGAGAAAGTGCAAGCGCCGAAAGACGATGTTGGGAAGATGCCGATCCTGTTGGTCGATGACGACGACGGCATTCGCCTCTTGGTCGAAGAGCTGCTGAGAACCGAGGGCTATTCGGTGGTGGTCGGCCACAACGGCATCGAGGCGCTCCGCCTGCTCCGCGCCACTCCGAACGTTGGCTTGCTCTTGATGGACCTGCACATGCCAGGGCTGAGCGGCTGGCAAGTGCTCGGAGCGCTTCGCCAGAGCGACGATCGCCGAAGCGTGCCGGTGGTGCTGATGACGGGCGCGGACGACACCGTGCCTGTCGAGGTCGCTGGCGTGCTGCGGAAGCCTTTCGAGATCGACGAGCTCTTCGGACTCGTCCGGCAGCACTACCTGGGCGACCCATCGGGTGAGATCCCAGAGGCGCTGCGCCTCGAGTCGACGCGCCGAGCTCCACTTCGGCGCGTCGATCCTCCGGCCTCGAAGACCAAGCTCGGCGTCGCTTAGACGTCGAGCGCTGGGCTGACGCCGACCTTGCGAGCGAACAGCGCGAGGTGCGCGCGGTTCTCGGACCCGAGCTTGCGATAGAGGCTCGAGACGTGCGCTCGGACGGTTCGCTCGCTGATGTCCAAGAAAGCGGCGATCTTCAAGTTGTCCGCGCCGGCGGCGATGTAGCGCAGCACCTCGCGCTCCCGAGCGGTGAGCCGGTCGAGCTCAGTCGGCGTGCGTGCGACGGAAGCCGCCTGCCGCAGGCTGCTGATGAGCTGCGAGTCCACCGCCATCCACCGCTGGCCGCTCGCGACTGCCTCGACCGCGGACAGCAAAGTGTCGGCGCCGGAGCTGTGCTTGTCGATCAGCGCGTCGATGCCCAACTCTGCGGCCCGCCGCGCGTCCGGCGTGTTCGCCGAGGCGAGAATCACCAGGCGAACGTCCGGGTTCCACTGCTTCAGCCGTTTGATCAAGAACCAGGGGTCCTCCGATTGCCCCTGGGTCGACTCAACAGCCACATCGATGACAGCCACGTCCGGAGCGCGCTGTTGAAGCTCGAGGATGAAGTCCTCCGCCGTGGCCACGCTGAACAACACCTCGAAGCGCTCGTCCTGGAAGACTCGCGTGAGCCCATCGCGGATCAGCTTGTGATCTTCCAGCAAGCCAATCCGGATGAGCCCTTTCGGGCTCATGGCCATATTCGTACCCCTGACGACCGCCCCCGAAGGAACGGTCCCCCCCGTACAACGAGAAACGAGACGAGCAACGGCATCCCAACCGGCTCATTCTCTACGTCATGCACTGTCACGCCTGTGTCTACAACGCCCTTGTTCACGGCGCGCTGCTTAGTCTTGTTTTGCTCGTTTTGCCATTGCCTTTACTACCAGTGTGACGTCGGCTGCTCAACAAAGCCGGCGCCACCTGGCGCAGCCGCTAGGGGCAGGCGAACTGAGAGAGGTCCGTGGTCGAGTTGCCCGTGTTGCGCGGGTCGTGCTGGTACTTCGGCCA